>JACKNC010000002.1:0-300000 GCA_024235095.1 Gammaproteobacteria bacterium | reverse complement strand
AGGCCATGGGCGATGAGGGCTATTTGGCCAACAAAGGTTTGATTCCGCTGCCTGCTGACCAACGCAAGCAGTCTGCGATGGACGCAAAGAACCTGAAGCCCCTGTGATCCGGTAACAGAATCGTAAGCATTCATCTCCCCCCTTTGAAAAAGGGGGGCCGGAGGGGATTTCGCACGGGCGACGAGGCCAAAATCCCCCCTCGCCCCCCTTTGCTAAAGGGGGAAACTGAACAGTTACACAGAATCCACTCAACATACGCCGCACACACCCCCATGTTGCAGGCGGCTTTTCGCATCTTGATGACCCCACCATGCTGTTCTATCTGTTCCTGACCCTTATATTATTGAGCTTGAGCGGTTACTACCTGGGCCGTAAACGCGCCTTTGCCGTTGCTGGAAAGCAGATCCGTAACCTGCATTCCCTGCCGAGTTACTATGGTTCCTACACGGCGCTGTGGTGCGGATTGCCAGCGTTGATTGTGTTTGCCATTTGGGCTGCGTTGCAACCCAGCGTCATTATTGAACTGGTGGTGGCCGGCTTGCCGCCCGAGTTGCAACAATTACCGGCAGGGCGACTGAATTTGGTAGTCAACGACATCAAGAACCTGGTCAGCGGCAACATCGTTTCCAGCCGTCCGGATGCAACGATCCTGGCCGCCGCTGCACATTATCGCCACCTGCAAATGATGGGCAATGTGGCGCTGTGGGTGGTGGTTTTGACGATGGCGACCGCAGGCGTCGCTTATGCTTGGCGGGCTATATCGCCCAAACTGCGCGCCCGTAACCGGGTGGAGCAGGTGGTCAATGTGCTGCTTATCGTCAGCTCGACCGTAGCGATTTTTACCACCATTGGCATTGTATTGTCGGTGCTTTTTGAATCGGTGCTGTTTTTTCACAAAGTGCCGGTCACTGAATTTTTGTTCGGTCTGCACTGGAGTCCGCAGACTGCGATCCGCGCTGACCAGACCGGTTCCTCCGGCGCATTCGGCATGATCCCGTTGTTTACTGGCACCCTGTTAATTTCGGGTATTGGCATGTTGGTCGCGGTACCGATTGGCCTGATGTCGGCGCTTTATCTGTCCGAGTACGCCGGTCCAAAATTCCGCGCTTCGGCTAAACCCGCGTTGGAAGTACTGGCCGGCATTCCCACCGTGGTTTACGGTTTCTTCGCGGCCCTAACCGTTGCGCCGCTCATCCGGGATGCAGGTCAGGCGCTGGGTTTGCAAGTCGCTTCGGAAAGCGCCCTGGCTGCCGGTCTGGTGATGGGCATCATGATCATTCCCTTTGTCTCCTCGCTGTCCGACGATGTCATTAACGCCGTACCCCAGTCAATGCGTGATGGTTCTTACGCTTTGGGTGCGACCAAATCGGAAACCATCAAACGGGTGCTGTTGCCCGCTGCTTTGCCAGGCATTGTTGGCAGTATTCTGCTGGCGGTCTCTCGCGCCATTGGCGAAACGATGATCGTGGTCATGGCCGCCGGTCTGTCGGCGAATCTGACCGCTAATCCCTTGCAAGCGGTCACCACCGTCACCGTGCAAATCGTGACTTTACTCACCGGCGACCAGGAATTCGACAGCGCCAAGACTCTGGCGGCGTTCGCGCTGGGTCTGGTGCTGTTCATCGTTACGCTGATTCTCAACATCATCGCCCTGACGGTCGTGCGCAAGTACCGGGAACAATATGAATAATCCATCGACTTCATCGCCCCCCAAGCTGGCAAAACCGCCACGGGACATTAAAACCATTGTCAACGCCAGTCTGGCGCGCCGGCACGCTGCCGAGAGCCGCTTCCGCTGGTATGGACTGATCGCCATTAGCCTGGGGTTGGCGTTTGTGGCGCTCATGTTCGTCAATATCATCGGCAAAGGTTATCCGGCCTTCTGGCAGACCTATATTGAGTTGCCGATCCAGTTCGACCCGACGGTCATTGACCCGGATGGCCGCCGTGGCCCGCAAGTTTTGGAGAATGCAGATTACGCGGCCTTGATTCGCGCCAGTCTTCGCGAGATGTTTCCTGAGGTCGAGGGTCGCCGCAACTTGCGCGCCCTGTATGGTCTCGTCAGTTCTAATGCGCCATATCGCCTGCGCAATGAAGTACTGAACAATCCTGAGTTAATCGGAACCCGCCAGTCCGTCTGGGTGTTGGCCTCGGCTAATGTGGATACCTTCATCAAGGGCAATATCGACCGCAATATTGATGAATCATTGCGCCCCATCAAGGATCAGGAAATCGCCTGGGTCGATCAATTACGCGCATCCGGCAAATTGGAAAAACGTTTCAATACGATTCTGTTCACCCAAGGCGATTCCCGCGAGCCGGAACAGGCGGGTATTCGTGGGGCGCTGATGGGGTCGTTCTACACCCTGCTGGTGACTTTTCTGCTCTCCTTCCCGATTGGCGTGGCTACTGCGGTGTATCTGGAGGAATTTGCCCCCAAGAACCGTTGGACCGATCTAATCGAAGTCAACATTAATAACCTGGCGGCGGTACCCTCTATCGTCTTCGGTCTACTGGGGTTGGCAGTGTTCATTAACTTCTTCGGCCTGCCGCGTTCCGCGCCGCTGGTCGGCGGTCTGGTCTTGAGTTTGATGACGCTACCAGTAATTATTATCGCTGGCCGGGCGGCCTTGACTTCGGTTCCCCCTTCGATTCGTGAAGCGGCGCTGGGCATGGGCGCCTCCAAATTGCAAATGGTGGGTCATCACGTTCTGCCGCTGGCCATGCCGGGTATGTTGACCGGTTCAATTATCGGCATGGCCCGCGCCCTGGGCGAATCGGCTCCACTGCTGATGATCGGCATGGTGGCCTTTATCGTCGACGTGCCACAGGGTTTCACCGACCCGGCGACGGTGCTGCCAGTGCAAATCTATCTCTGGGCTGACTTGCCGGAACGGGCGTTTGTCGAACGCACCTCGGCGGCGATTATGGTCTTGCTGGCCTTCATGCTCCTGATGAATGGCCTGGCGATCATTCTCCGCAAACGCTTTGAACGGCGCTGGTAGTCTGCCTCCAACCTTCGAGAACCATTGGAATGAGTACCACAACAATTGAGGTCAAGGCCGCTCTGAATGGCGGATTGAACGCCGAGGCCCGTGAAACCCCACTGTCGAGCGCCCAGATCATTAATTACGATCACCGCCAGACGGTTGGCAAGATCACTGTCAGCAATCCCAAAATCACCTGCCGCAATGTCGATGTTTACTACGGCGAAAAACAGGCAATTAGACAGGTTAGCCTGGACATCGGCGCTAATGAAGTCATTGCCTTCATCGGCCCGTCTGGCTGTGGCAAATCGACCTTTCTGCGCTGCCTGAACCGGATGAATGACACAATCGCAGCCTGCCGGGTGCTGGGCGAAATCAAACTGGATCAGGACGATATTTACGAAAAAAGTATTGATGTCGTGCAGTTGCGGGCGCGGGTCGGCATGGTGTTCCAGAAGCCCAATCCCTTCCCTAAATCCATTTACGAAAACGTCGCCTACGGGCCGCGCATTCATGGCATGGTCAATAGTAAGGCGGAAATGGACGAATTAGTGCAGGACAGTCTGGAACGGGCGGGCCTGCTCAAAGAAGTCGAGAGTCGCATGGACGAGCCGGGCACCAGCCTGTCCGGAGGCCAACAGCAACGGCTGTGCATCGCTCGGGCGATCGCGGTAAATCCCGAGGTGATTCTGATGGACGAACCCTGTTCAGCGCTCGATCCGATTGCTACTGCCAAAATTGAGGAGTTGATCGACGAGTTGCGTGAAAATTACACGATCGTCATCGTGACTCACTCCATGCAGCAAGCCGCCCGCGTCTCCCAGCGCACCGCCTATTTCCATTTAGGCGATCTGATTGAAATCGGTGAAACGGATCAAATTTTCACCAATCCCCGCCACAAGCTGACTGAAGACTACATTACTGGCCGCTTTGGTTAAGCACCGAGTCCATATCCTTTTCGCTGACTTACAGAGAGTTTTACGATGCCTATCAGTCATGATGCCCATACCGTCAAGCAGTTCGACGTGCAGCTCGCCAACCTGCGCAACCTGGTGCTGGAAATGGGCGGGCTGGTCGAGGATCAAATTCACAATGCGATCAATGCATTGAATAATGAGGATGTCTCAGCGGCCCGCGAAGTAATCGCCCGCGACCAGATTATCAACGGCATGCAGGTTAAAACCGATGAAGACAGCGTGAGTCTGGTCGCCCTGCGTCAACCCTTGGGCAGCGACCTGCGACTGATCATGTCGCTCTCCAAAATTGTCACCGATCTCGAGCGCATCGGGGATGAAGCCGAGAAAATCGCCCGGATGACCGTCAAGACCTACGATGTCGTCAGTAGCCCGCCCAGCGCCAAGCTGTTGCGTGATGTGACGCCCATGGCGAAGCAGGCCATCGACATGTTGCACGGCTGTCTCGACGCCCTGGCGCGACTGGATGTAGAAAAGGCCGTTGAAGTTGCTAGGGGCGATGACGAACTGGATCAGGAGTTTCAATCGGCGCTGCGGCGACTGATCACTTACATGATGGAAGATCCGCGCACCATCGGTCATGCTATTAACGTCCTTTTCATCATCAAGGCATTGGAGCGGATCGGCGATCACGCCAAAAATATCGCGGAATATCTGATCTATCTGGTCAAGGGTAAGGATGTGCGGCATATCCGAGTGGAAGACTTGGCCCAGGATGCGCTGGAGGAAGAGTGAGCCGCGAGCCGATGAAAAAATTAACCACGCCCTACTATTTGATTGACGAAAGCAAACTTGAAAAAAATCTGAAAATCATTCAACAGATCCGTGAGGCTTCCGGCGCGAAATCGGTGCTGGCCCTGAAGTGTTTTTCCACATGGTGCGTGTTTGGTCTGATGCGGCGCTATCTGGATGGAACCACCAGCAGTTCGCTGTATGAGGCGCGACTGGGATACGAGGAATTTGGTAAAGAAGTTCATGCTTATAGCGTGGCTTTTTCCAAAAGCGATGTTGAAGAAGTCAGGCAATACGCCGACAAAATTATCTTTAATTCAATCTCCCAGTTGATGGCGTATCGCGGTGATGTCCCTGGCGTGAAACTGGGGTTGAGAGTCAATCCCGGCATCAGCTATTCGCATTTCGATCTTGCCGACCCGGCGAGAAAATATTCCAGACTCGGCGTTTCCGATAAGCGTGAAGTGATGAAGGCAGCGCCGTTGTTAAGCGGAGTAATGTTTCATTTCAACTGTGAAAATGACGACTTCGAGAACATTTCCACAGCTATCGACCGAATCGGCCAGGACTATGGATCGTTACTGGAAAAGATGGAGTGGGTCAGCTTGGGCGGCGGTCTGTACTTCACCAAAGCAGGCTACCCTGTCGACCGGTTCTGCGAAAAACTCAAAAATTTCAGCGAAAAATTCGGCGTTCAGGTTTACCTCGAACCTGGGGAAGCAGCGATCACCGAGTGTGCGGAACTGGTCACTACCGTGCTGGATGTCCTCCAGAACGAAATGGATATTGCGATTGTCGACGCATCCGTTGAAGCCCATACGCTCGACCATTTGGTCTATCGCACCACCGCGAAAATCGCTTTTCCCGAACCAGGAGCCTACCGGGTTATGATCGCTGGGCGAACCTGTTTGGCCGGCGATGTCTTTGGCGAATATCACCTGAAGGCGCCATTGAACATCGGTGATGAAGTCTGCATCGCCGACGCGGCTGGATATACGATGGTCAAAAAGAACTGGTTTAATGGTGTTCCCATGCCTGCTATTGTCGTCCAGCGCCTGGACGGAACCACGGAAGTCGTCCGCACCTTCGGGTACCCGGATTTCAAACACAACCTTTCCTGAGCCAGGAAAAATGTCCATGAAGAAGAATGTGCTGATTATTGGAGCAGGCGGCGTCGCCCATGTAGCCGCGCACAAGGCCGCAATGAATAACAATCTGTTGGGCGATATCTGTCTTGCTTCACGAACGCTGGCCAAATGCGATGGCATTATCGAAAGCGTCAAACGGAAAGGGCATATCCAGAATCCCGCAAACAAATTGTATTCACGGCAAATTGATGCGCTCGACATTCCCGCAACCGTGAAATTGATTGAGGAAACCGGTTCCCAAATCGTCATTAACCTGGGCAACGCATTCCTGAATATGTCGATCCTGGAAGCCTGTCTGGCAACTGGCGCTGCATATATCGACACTGCGATTCACGAGGAGCCAGACAAGGTTTGTGAGAATCCCCCCTGGTACGCCAACTATGAATGGAAGCGCAAGGATCGCTGCACTGAAAAGGGCTTGACGGCGATTCTCGGCGCAGGATTTGATCCGGGCGTGGTCAACGCCTATTGCGCATTAGCGGTCAAGCGTTACTTCGACAAGATCGATACCATCGACATCCTCGATGTCAATGCGGGTAGTCACGGAAAATACTTCGCCACGAATTTTGATCCAGAGATTAACTTCCGCGAGTTCATCAAGGTCTGGACCTGGATTGACCGGCAATGGAAAGAGTACCCTACGCATTCCGTCAAGCGCATCTATGATTTCCCGGTCGTTGGCCCCTGCCCGATTTACCTGAACGGCCACGATGAATTGCATTCGTTATCGAAAAATATCGACGCTAACAGCATTCGCTTCTGGATGGGCTTCGGCGATCACTACATTAATGTCTTCACCGTGCTGCGCACCCTGGGTTTTCTCTCCCATTTGCCGGTGACTCTGACTACGGGTCAGGAAGTGGTGCCGCTGAAAGTAGTCAAGGCCCTCCTCCCCGATCCACAGACCCTGGCTGCTGGCTATACCGGCAAGACCTGCATCGGAAACTTTGTCAAGGGCTGGAAAGACGGTAAAGCGCGGGAAGTGTTTATTTATCAGGTTTCCGATCACAAGCAATGCTTTGAAGAAGTCGAATCGCAAGGCATCAGCTACACTGCTGGCGTGCCCCCGGTGGCTGCCGCCATGCTGGTTGCCCAAGGTGTCTGGGATGCAAACACGATGGTCAATGTCGAGGAGCTTGATCCAGAGCCGTTCATTGCCATTCTGGACAAGATTGGCCTGCCGACGGATATCAAGGAAATCAAGCCGGGCGGCAAGGAGTCGTTCGATGGCGCGGTCAGGTCGTTGGAAGAAGAGTTAGCGGAATCGACAGCAACCGTCACGGTTTCCGCAGCCAACCCGATGATCGCGGTAAGGCCCCAACCGCCTGTCGAACCCAAGAAATCAAAGGATAAGGATAAGGATAAGGATAAGGATAAGGATAAGTCGGGGAAATCGGATAAAAAGAAGAAGTAACCCCTCTACGGAATAACCATGAAAGGCTGTCCGGTTGTTCGAGACTGGACGGCCTTTTCTATCGTTCTGAATCCCTCTGTTTTCCAAGCTGGGAGAATAGCATGTATCGTGGTTACTACTCGCCTGTTGAATGGAAAAAAATCGTCGATTTTTCTGCAACCAAAGAGACGCCTTTCCTTGTCGTGCTCCTTGACCGGGTTGCGCGGAAATTTCAGGAGTTTCGGCGGGATTTCCCCTCAGCAAAAATTTATTACGCCGTTAAAGCCAGCCCCGGCGAGGAAATTCTAACTCTGCTGAGAGACTTGGGGTCCTATTTCGATATTGCTTCGATCTACGAACTAGACCGCGTCCTCCAGCTTGGCGTATCGCCTGACCGCGTCAGTTTCGGCAACACCATCAAAAAGGCCAAGCATATCCGCGCAGCCTACGACAAAGGCGTGAGACTCTTTGCCACCGACAGCGAGGCGGATGTCCGCATCCTGGCCAGGGAAGCGCCCGGTTCGCGTCTGTTTTTTCGCCTGCTGATGGACGCGGTGACTTCCGACTCCGACTGGCCCCTGTCGCGGAAATTTGGTTGTCAGCCGCGCATGTTAATGGAACTTGTCTCCCTGGCTGCTGATTTGGGACTGGACCCCTATGGCGTTTCCTTTCATGTGGGTTCACAACAACGGGAAATTCCCGCGTGGGATGCGGCGATCGCCCAGGTGCGCCACCTGTTTGAATGGGTAGAAAAAGAGCGGATTCCGCTGAGGGCCATCAATATGGGTGGTGGCTTCCCGGCAGATTACCTGATAAAGAGCAATCCGCTTTCGGTTTACGCCGAAGAGATCAATCGTTATCTGAATTTGCATTTCGGCGACGCCATCCCGGAAATCTATCTGGAGCCAGGCCGCGGACTGACCGGTGAAGCGGGTATCCTGGTCAGCGAGGTCGTGCTGATTTCCAAAAAATCCAAAACCGACCTGAAGCGCTGGGTCTACACAGATGTCGGCATTTTCAATGGTCTGATGGAAACGATTGATGAATCCATCAAGTATCCAGCCTATACGGAAAAAGGCGGCGAAACCGGGGATGTCATCCTGGCGGGACCCACCTGCGACAGCCTGGACATCATTTATGAACATTTTAAATACCAACTGCCGCTCTCCCTGGAAATTGGCGACCGGATTTACTGGCTGTCCACCGGCGCGTATACTGCTTCCTATAGCTCCATCGAATTTAACGGTTTCCCACCGCTGAAAACTTATTACTTGTAAGACCAGCCCACCCTTTTCATGCAGAGCGGCGAACATATTGTCATCAATGGACGAGATTACCGACTGGATAATGTGCTCTCGACTGGAGCCGGGAGCTACGGTCAAGTGTGGGCGGCGACTGACGCCGTTGGATATCCTGTTGCCCTCAAGCTGATCAATACCCTGGCCATGGAGCAGGCTGATCCCAGTCTGCAAGGTCATTGGCGCGCTCACCTGGAACGCGAAATCGCCTTTCTGTCCCGGCTGAGCAGTGAACAATCCCGCCATATCGTTACGCTGCTCGATCATGGCCAGCTCGATGGACAACCGGTGCTGGTGATGGAGCAATTGTCCGCCAATCTTGGCCAATGGCTGGCGCAAAAACGCCAGGACAGCGCTCCGCCGCTGGCATTGGAGCGCATTCTCGACTGGGCCGGGCAAATCCTGAGCGGTTTGGAAGTCATTCATGACGCCGGTTTTGTGTACCGCGATCTGAAATTCAGCAACATTCTGGTTGATCAGGATGGCGCGTTGCTCAAGCTGGCGGATTTTGGTTCGCTTAAACGCCACGATGGCGACAGTACCCGTTCCTTCATCGGTACGCCCGCCACTATGGCCCCGGAGCAGGCGCTACCGGCCTCGACCAGCGCGGAAGGTTATGAATACGCGGTCGGTCCGCGCGCTGACTATTACGCGCTGGGACTGCTACTGTTCACGCTTCTCACCGATCAACCCGCCACCGCCGCCCAGCGGCGCCTGGGTCAATTGTTGGCGCAACACGGTCAGGAAGGCGCGGCTCAGCGCTGCGAAGAACTCGGGGAATTGAATGATCAGGAACGCAAACTGTTACAACGCTCCATCGAGTTCTGGACGATTCCAGTCTCGACCCAACCAGGGGGTGGGACGGCGACCCTGCTCGCCGATCTGATCACACGGTTACTGGCCCGGAACCCGGATGACCGGCCTGAAAACGCCACGGAGATTCGCGCCGTGCTGGACGCGGTGCGCGCCAGTCAGCTGATTGCCTGTAACCACGAGCCAAAACCGGTTCTTGCAGCCGATGAACCCAACTGGGATATTTCGCCGCTGACCCTGCCACCGAATCCGCGTTCGCGCCGCCTGACAGCGGTAAACCGCTCGGGTTATTCACGCCCAACCAAAAAAACCTTGGTCGGCATTCTGGCCCTGGCGGGCGCTTTGGCCTGGGCCATCGCTCTTCGTCCATTCGATAGCCCCCCGCTCCCGGTAACGCCTGAACCCGTCGTCGCCATCGCCACCCAGGAAACTTCGGAACCCTCCAAGCCGGTTGTCGAAGACTTGTCCGTAGAGAATACTCCGCCCTCTGCGGCTGAATCCCGTCCTGTCCTTGTAACCGACGAAGAAACCCTGGAAGCCCCGGAACCGCCGGAAGTCGATATGGAAACTCTGTCTGATGCAGAAAACCTTGACTCGTCGCCCCCCCGCGCGGAAGAGCAGGTGCAACAGGAGCAGGTGGTTATTGCTAAACCGCAAGCGAAGCCTGCCGCGCCTGCCGAACCGGAGCCATCGGTCATGCATCGTTCGTCGCCGACTACGGCTAAAGTCGCAGCGCCTAAGCCGCGTCAGGAGCGCATCGCCAAGCCCGCGGCGCGCACCGATCAGGCCGTTAAAACGATTCCGTCATCTTCTCCGCCCGCAAGCCGGCCCGCGCCTGTTGCTACACCCCGTACGCCGGTCGCTACACCGGCTGCGCCCGTTGCGCGTGTCGAACCACGCTCGAAACGGGCAGCACCGCCAGCATTGCCGCCGATTGAACTGAAATCCCGTTCGCGGTCCACGCCGCCTACGTTGCCGCCTATTGAACTGACCGCCCGTTCACAGCCAGCGCGCCCCACTCTACCGCCGATTGAGCTGACATCTCGCCAGCAATCCACGTCGTCCACGTTGCCGCCCATTCAGCTTGTCAGTCGCACCGATCCTAAATCAACAACGGCGTCTGTCCAGCGCTCGCGATCCACCCCCGCACCAACCCCTGTCGCCAGTACGGCGCGTTCCCAGCCAAAGCCCGTTCGACATGCTGCCACATCGAGAAAACCGGCGCGTCGAACAGCTAATCCAATTACGCAATTTCAAAAAGACGCCGCACGCGCTGCAACACAAATCCGCCGCGGTATGGAAGAATTCACCAAACAGGTCAGCCGGACCAGCGCATCGGTAGGCGTAGAGATCGAGCGTGGGCTAAAAGATGTCGAGCAGGCCCTGACCTATAACAACAACAATAACGCGGCGCGAGTCGAGCGACGTGATCGTCCATCCCCCCAATATGTCAACCCCCCGCCGCGCCGACCCCGATAACCGGTAATGAGAAAAACCGGCCTGACCCCTGACCTCTGAAAGTCTCTACCGACACGCTTCGCGAATCGCCTGCAAGCTAGCCGCTGCACCCGAGGCCAGTTTGTAATCGATAAAACGGGTCACATTCGTATCAGTGGGATTGATCTCTACCGTGGGAATGCCCATCTGGCTGGCTTGCGCCACGGGTCCAGCGATGTAGGGAAATACGCTGGTGGTGCCGATGCTGAATACTAGATCAAACCCCTGATCCAACTCCCGGTAAAGATGCTGGATGGCGTGAGAAGGTAGCGCCTCGCCAAACAGCACCACCCGTGGCCGCACCAGGGCCTTGCACTGTGGGCAGGATGGCGGCATCTCCAGTCCGCTATAGTCAGGTACGGTGACCGTATAATCACAACGGGTGCAGAGCAGATCGTGAATATCGCCATGCATCTCGATCAAATTTCGGCTGCCCGCATCCCGATGGAACCCATCGATATTCTGGGTCAGCACGCAAACATCGAAATGATCCTGCCATTCGGCGATAATGGCGTGAGCGTCATTGAAGCGGGCGCCCCGGCAGGAATTTTCAATCTGATGTAGATATTTCCAGGTGATCGCCGGATTGGCCTCCAGCATCCCTCCGGACAGAGCGGTTTCAATCGAAAAATTTTCCTCAGTGGCCTTATCGTTATACAGCCCACCGATCCCGCGATAGGTCGGCAGGCCGGAATCCGCGGAAATGCCCGCGCCGGTAATGAACAGCAAACGGCGGGCGCGGCGCATTTCATCGGCGATGGAGGTAACAACGGCAGGATCGGGTTCTTTCATCATGAGCGTGGTCTCATAGCAGAACGTGGAAAGAATGAAGGCGCTGAATCAGACTGCCAACAGACGGTAAAGCGCCTCGAATTCACGGCTCAGCTTGTGTTTGGAATCAAGATGAATCATCGGCAGCGCCTGAGCGTGCGATTCGCGGATCTTGATCGAAGCGGACAGAAAAGCGTCCAGCACCGGCAATCCTTCGGCGCGAAGTTCTTCGACCATCCGCACCGGCAACCGGGCGCGAGCCTGATAGTGGTTGACAATAATGCCTTCCACCCGCAGATCGCGGTTATGATCGGCCTGGATTTCCCGAACGCTGTCCATCAGCGTGTACAGGGCACGGCGCGAAAAATCATCGCAGTCAAAGGGGATCAGGCAGGTATCGGCGGCAATCAGTGCTGAACGGGTGAAGAAATTCAATGCTGGCGGGGTATCGATGAAAATATCGTCAACCTCTTTGAGCGTGTCCAGGGCCTCGCGCAGTTTGTACATCTTGTAGCGCGATTCCAGCTTGACCTGGAGTTCCTCCAGCCGAGGATCGGACGGCAACACGCCAAGATTGTCGAACCGGGTTGGCACTATATAGGCGTTCGGCTTGTCGCCAAAGACCTTATAGGCCAGGATATCGTCGAAAAAATGGGCCAGCGTTTTTTTCTGTTCTTCCAGGGATGGACCTAGCAGATAGCGGGAGGCATTAGCCTGCGGGTCCAGATCCACCAGCAGGGTCCGGCGACCCTGCGCGGCGCTGATCGCAGCCAGATTGCAGGCAATAGTGGATTTACCCACTCCCCCTTTTTGATTAAAGACAACTCGGCGCATGGCGGTTTCCACGGTTTTGTTGGGGTTTCGTCAAGTGTAGTGCAAGTTATCGAACAGCGTCGAGATGGGCCGTCCAACCATGTGCTCATGCGGAGTGCTTGCGTCAGCGTCAAACCCGACCAAATTGATGTAGAATAATTTTCATTTACGACCTTATCCGGTGATGGCATGGCTTCATTTACTTCTCCCGGCGATGGGACCGAAATCATTGTCGCGGCCGCCAAGTCGCGATTGCGGTTCCAGTTCGAAGCGATTGAATTGCGAGTAATCGCTGGATCAGACGCCGGACTGGAAATCAGTTTGGGTTTGCCCAACGTGCGAATCGGCACGGCGCCGGACAACGACGTGGTGCTCACCGACCGCGCGGTTTCGCGCCGGCATGCTGAAATTCTCATGACGCCAAATGGCTTGTTGCTGCGCGACCTGGGATCGACCAATGGCACCTTCATCAACGGCGTACAGATTACTGAAGCCTATATTCCGCTTGATGCGGAATGCCGGCTTGGCTATTCGCAGCTGTTGGTCCGCCAGCATACCGAGGAACGCAAGGTCGCGGTGCCGCACCAGGATCATCTGGGCGAACTGGTGGGATCGAGCGAACGAATGCGGGAACTCTATGGCCTGATTCGAGCGGTAGCGCCCACGCCAACCACTGTCCATCTGAACGGTGAATCCGGTTCGGGCAAAGAGTTGGTGGCGCGCACGCTGCACACTTTTTCTGGCCGATCTGGCCCCTTTGTCGTGTTCGACGCTTCAGTGACCGATCCCGAAATGGTGCGCAACGACCTGTTTGGCCACATCAAGGGCGCGTTTACCGGCGCGACTGGTTCCCGCGAAGGGGCGTTCCGCCAGGCCCACACCGGCACCTTGTTCATTGACGAAATTGGCGAATTGCCGCTGGACTTGCAACCCCGATTACTGCGGGTGTTGGAAAGCCGCGAGGTCACGCCGATCGGCTCGGACAAATCGACTCGGGTCGATGTCCGGGTCATTACCGCTACCCATCGCGATCTGGCGGCGATGGTCCGGGCGGGCGCCTTCCGCACCGACCTGTTTTACCGCCTGTCGGTGGTGCCCATCGACCTGCCGGCGCTGCGCGAGATTCGTGAGGATATCCCCCCGATTGCCCAGCATCTTTGCCAGCAATTGCAATTAAACAGCCGGTTTTCGGAAGGGGCCATGGCGGCGTTGCAAAGCTATCCCTGGCCGGGCAATGTGCGGGAATTGCGCAATGTGCTGGAGCGGGCGGCGGTCATGTGTGGCGACCGGGAAATTCGCGCCGAGGATTTGCGACTGCCCAAGGTGGCGCTGGCGCCGGCCATAATGCCGGTTCCGGTAACCTCCGCGCTGCCCCCGGTCTCGCCACCGCCCAGCCCGATTGAGCCGACCTCGATCCCTAAAACCGGAGCGGACGCGCGCGCGCATCTCAAGGACATGGAGCGGCAAATGATCGTCGAGGCGATGGAGCGGAATCGCAACAACAAGGCGGCTGTCGCTCGCGAGTTGGGTATCCCGCTCTCCACCTTGAAGCGCCGCCTCAAGGAATACCGGATTGGCGAGGACGAGTAGAGGCTGGATCAGCGTTCATTCCCTCCCTGCAAGCGCCCAGTGAACATGCTCTCGCACTAGGTCTGACGGATGCGCCAGCCGCGCCCGCAAGGCGGCGATAACCTCGGGCGAATGTGGCGCATTACCCAGCGCCACAGCGATATTGCGTAGCCAGCGTTCATGACCGATCCGGCGCAGGGCGCTGCCCTCGGTGTAATGCAAGAATTCCGTTTCGCTCCAGCGGAATAACTCGATCAAACTCGGCGCATCCAGACCATGCCGGGCGCGAAAATCCGGCTCTACCGTGGGTCGGGCAAAGCGATTCCAGGGGCAAACCAGTTGGCAGTCATCGCAGCCATAAATCCGGTTACCCATGGCCCGGCGGAACTCCAATGGAATCGGCCCATGCAATTCAATTGTGTGATAGGAAATACAGCGCCGGGCATCGATCTGATAGGGCGCAACGATGGCGTGGGTCGGACAAATGTCCAGACAGGCCGTACAGCGCCCGCAATGTGCACTCGCCGGTTCATCCACAGGCAGGGGTAAATCGACATAAATTTCGCCGAGGAAAAACCAGGAACCCGCTTGCCGGTCCAGCAGGTTGCTGTGCTTGCCAATCCACCCTAGCCCGGCTTTTGCCGCCAGCGCTTTTTCCAGCACCGGCGCGCTGTCCACGAACACCCGATAGCCAAACGGCCCGATAGCGGCGGCGATGCGTTCCGCCAGGCGTTGCAACCGGTTGCGCAGCACTTTGTGATAATCCCGCCCCAGAGCATAACGCGAGACATAGCCCAAATCCGGTCGATGCAACACGCTCCACGGCTCAACCGTCTCCGGTGGTTGATAATCCATGCGCGCTGTAATTACCCGGATTGTGCCGGGAACCAATTCCGCCGGGCGGCTGCGCCTGACGCCATGCCGAGCCATGTAACCCATCTCGCCGTGGAAACCCGCCGCCAACCAGTCGAGCAACCACTGCTCATGTTCGCCGAGATGAATATCCGTGACGCCGACTTTCTGAAAGCCCAACGCCTGTCCCCAGGTCTTGATGAGAACGGCGAATTCAGCAAACTCAAGATGTAACCGTTCAGTCCCCCCCTTTGGCAAAGGGGGGTTAGGGGGGATTTTGGCCCCATCGCCCGTGCGCAATCCCCCCCGGCCCCCCTTTTTCAAAGGGGGGAGGTGAACGCTTACCTCAAGATTAGATTCAGTATTCACCTGCTACCAGCACAACAGGCTCGACGGCGCAAAAAGGGTTCATGGCGGTTGTCAAAACAGGTCTACAATAGATATTGGATCTATCTATTATGCCTCATTATTGCCGCCGCCCAGGAGGTTGCTCATGCGCGAACTGCCTTTTGAACTGTACCGCGCCGCCCAGGTGCGGGAGCTGGACCGTATCGCTATCGAGGAACGTGGTATTCCTGGTTATACCCTGATGAGCCGGGCCGGCGAAGCGGCTTTCGATCTGCTGCGCCAGCGCTGGCCAAACGCGCGGCGCATCGCGGTCATCTGCGGCGGCGGCAATAATGGCGGCGATGGTTATGTGGTCGCGCGGTTAGCCCGCCAAGCCGGGTTGCAGGCGCGCGTATTGACGCTGGCCGATCCCGCCGGACTTCGTGGCGACGCTCAAACGGCCTGGCGGGATGCGCTTGCCGCTGAAACGCCGATCACCCCTTTCAGTACAGCGAGCCTGGACGATTCCGAACTGCTGGTCGACGCGATCCTGGGCACTGGCCTGGAGCGCGAGGTGAGCGGCGTCTGGCGGGACGCCATCGAAACCCTGAACGCTTATCCCGCCGATATCCTAGCTCTCGATATTCCTTCGGGCCTCCAGGCCGACACCGGCGCCATCCTTGGCGCAGCCATTCGCGCGGCGGCGACCATCACCTTCATTGGCCTAAAGCTGGGCCTTTTCACCGGCCAGGGACCCGCCTGTTGCGGCAAGATTCATTTCGCCGATCTGAGTGCGCCGCCGGATATTTATCCCCCCCTGCATCCGGCTTGTCGGCGCTATGCCGGCGAGGACTTGCCGGGCCTGCTGCCCCCGCGTCAACGCAGCGCCCACAAGGGCTATTTCGGCCATGTTCTGGTCATCGGCGGCGATCATGGCATGGCCGGCGCAGCGCGACTAACCGGGGAAGCCGCCGCCCGGTGCGGTGCGGGACTGACCAGCATCGCCACGCGCGCTGCTCATGCTGGTCTGCAAGCAGCGGTTCGCCCTGAACTGATGTTCCGGGGCGTGGAAACGCCGGGGGAACTGGAGCCGCTGCTGAACCGGGCTACAGTCATCGCCATCGGTCCCGGTCTGGGACGCGACGACTGGGGTCGGACCCTGCTCGATGCGGCTCTGGCCAGCGATAAACCGCTAGTCATCGATGCGGATGGGTTGAATTTTCTGGCGACCGAACCGCTGTTTCGGGAAAACTGGATTTTGACGCCGCATCCTGGAGAGGCGGCGCGGCTGTTGAAGATGACGCCGACGCAAGTCGAAGCCGATCGACTCACTGCCGTCGAGGACCTGGCCCTGCGCTATGGTGGCATAGTGGTACTCAAAGGCGCCGGTTCGCTGATCGCCAGCCGCGAGCAAGGGGGTGTCGCGCTGTGCGCTACGGGGAATCCGGGCATGGCCAGCGGCGGCATGGGCGATGTGCTGACCGGGGTGATCGCCGCGTTGCTGGCGCAGGGTCTTCCGCCGTTTGCCGCTGCTAAAGCGGGTGTTTACCTGCATGGTCTAGCGGGCGATCAAGCCGCGCAAGTCGGTGGCGAACGGGGTTTGCTGGCGACTGATTTGTTGCCTTTCCTGCGCCAGGGGGTCAATCCCTGAGCCATGCTGACCTTTGCTCTTGATTCGGCAACTGCCACTGAGGCCCTGGGCGCATGCTTGGCGGTGGCGCTGGCGCCGGGTTGCATCCTTTATTTAAGCGGCGATCTGGGTGCAGGCAAAACCACGCTGGTTCGCGGTTTGGTGCATGCGCTAGGGCATCAGGGCGCAGTCAAAAGCCCGACGTTCACACTCGTGGAGCCGTATTCAGTTGGATTATGGCGGCTGTTTCACTGGGATTTATACCGCTTGGCCGATCCCGAGGAATTGGAGTTTCTGGGATTCCGCGATCAGCTCGACGGTCAGGCAGTGCTACTGATCGAGTGGCCGGAACATGGCTATGGAGAGTTGCCAGCAGCCGATCTGGAGATCGCGCTGAGTTACGCGGGCGAGGGCCGTATCTGTCAAGCAGTTGCGCTCTCAACGGCGGGTCAACGAATGTTGGCCAATCTGGCGCCATAGGTTCCCCCCTTTAGCAAAGGGGGGTGAGGGGGGATTTGAACGCCGTGAATCGAAGCCGCTCGTCAAAATCCCCCCCAACCCCCCTTTTTTAAAGGGAGGAGATGAACGCATACCTAACGATTATTAAAGCCCCTGATAGGATTAGAAGCGGTTGCCGCTTCAGGTCGTGGCGCAGGCGTCGGTGCGGTATGGATTTCTGGGATACAGCGACTGACCGATGTAGCCGATAAGGATTGGTCAGGCGCACGCGGCAGACTCTGATACCGCTTGACGATCAAACTGCTGCGCTCGTCATACTCGACCAGATCGCAATGCTCGGCCAGTCGTGAGGCTAAATCGAGATAGCGGATCGGCAAGGCCGTCAAATTGCCGCTGACATCGATTTCGGGCGCATTGAGTTCGACTACGCCATCGTTGCCCGCCACTTTTGAGGAGGCATTCAAAATATCCGCCGTATTCGCTGCGTCATGCAGAAACACATTGGCATTGACAAGGATATTGCCCCCTCGGCCCTGTTTCGCCTGGGCCGTGATTTTGCTGCCATTCAGGGCCACGATGTTGACGCTGTTGAGAGTGACATTGCCGCCATCGCTGCGGTCATTACCCTGAACCGATGAGGTAATTTGGCTGTTGTTTAACAGTTTAATGTGGTCGACCTGGAGGGTGATGACGCCACCGCTGGTTTGTTCCGCCTCGCCGGTGATCTGGCCAAAATGGTCCAGGGTCAATTGCGGGGCCACTACCTGGATCGCGCCTGCATTGCCCGTGGCCTCTGACAAAGCGCTGGCATAGATACCGGAAACAAAACCGCCCTCCGCGCTGACCCCCGTGATGATCACCGCCTCGCGGGCGTTGACTCGCAGATCGCCGCCCTGGCCTGCGCTCAGTTGCGTGGTCGTGGCGATCTGTCCCCCACTGGTTAACGCCAGTGTGCCGGTCTCTACGACGATTGCGCCGGCCTCCTGGGGACCCGAAGTACTGGTCGAGACGTAGCCGCCGCTCTGCACGAGCACGGTTTCGGCCTGCAACGTGATATCGCCGCCCGCCCCCAGGCCCAGCGCCGTACTTTGAATAGCCCCGCCCTGCTGGATGACCAGAACCGGCGTCGTCACGCGAATCGAACCGGCATCGCCTTTGGAGTGATCCAGGGCATCCGCCGACAGGGCGGACGGTTCGCCTCGACTATTGGCGCCACTGATCACCACTGCATCACGAGCGTTCACAGTCAAATCACCGCCGCCGCCATCTTGCAGGTTATCAAACCAGGCGGCTGTCGAGATAAAAGCGCCCTCATCCAAGCGCAGCGTCCCTACATCCAGCGTAATATCGCCGGCCTGACCTGTGTGGAGGGTCGCGGCTGTCAATCGGGCATCTCCTGTCAGGCGCATTTCACCGCCAAGTGCCACGTCCATGCCGCCGCCGCTCTGGGAGCCATAGGTATCGGCAAACACCCAGCCATTCTGATTCAACCATTGCCCGCCTCGGATAAAGATCGCCCCGCCGCCTGCGCCGCTGACATCGAGATCGCCCAGTTCCACGAGACCAAACGACGCGCCGAGATCGACGGTCGGGCGCGGTGTCGCCGTGTGCGTCAGGGTGAACGTACCCCGCTGGTCGAACCCGCGCAGTTCCAACCCCTGGGCTGTGGGTACAATTTCGCCCGCTGAACCGACCGTAGCCAGGTTCAACCGTCCGGCGGACGCGTACAGCGTACCGTTAGTGACGGTCAGATCGCCGCCTAGCAGCGACAGCGTCTGACCGTCTGGGACTTGCAAGCGGCTGCCCTGCACCGTGATCGGTCCCGGCGTGGGGTCGAGAAAGCCGAAGGCTTCGACCGGCGCAACGGTCAACACGCTGTGGTCGGGATGCACGGCGTCAAACCGTCCGTTGTCACCGAGGCGCAGATAGCCTGCTGTGCTGGCGTGGAATGCGCCGAAGACTTCCAACCGGGCGTTCTCGCCGAACAGGATGCCCGCTGGATTGAGCAGGTACAGATTTGCGCCGGGAATGGTTGAGCGCACCACCCCATCGATATGCGAGACCTGTCCCCCCGTGACCCGGCCAATGATGTTGTTTACCGAAGCGGGGCCGCTGAAGGTTGCGCTTTCGCCCTGTTGGAGGGAAAAGGTCTGGAAGCTGTGGAACAAATTGCCGCCGACCTGCTGGCCGCGATCGGCGGTAATGGCGTAGTTCGGTCCGGCCAGCGGCTCAGCTCGGCCCAGCGTTCCATCCAGCGTCACTTGCGCCGCGATGTAGCTGGCATACAAGGTCAACGCCAGCCCTCCTACCGCTCTATAGCGGCCAATTGGCAATTTGCGGCGGGTATCGGGCATGGGTGGGATCTCCCGGTGGGTGTTTCTGCAAAGAAGAATTGTATCGAGAAAGGTAAAGTTCCTTCAAATTGTTTGATCCAGTGGCTATACAGAATAAGATGGCGGTAAGCGTTCATCTCCCCCCTTTGGCAAAGGGGGGCCGGGGGGGATTACGCACGGGCGACGGGGCCAAAATCCCCCCTCACCCCCCTTTGCCAAAGGGGGGGACTGAACAATTACTTGGGGGGATTGAATGTTTGGGTACGGTTGATGGGCTTTCAGTAGAGGAGGAATAAATCGCTATGCGTCGACTCATTACCTTTGACTGGGCGATCAAGCGCCTGTTGCGCAGCAAAGCCAATTTTGACGTGCTGGAAGGCTTTTTGAGCGAGTTATTGAAGGACGAGATTCAGATGGTGGAAGTGCTGGAAAGCGAAAGCAACAAAGCGGTATTGAAGGATAAATTCAATCGAGTTGATCTCAAGGTCAAGAACAGTCGCCAGCAAATTATTCTGATTGAAATTCAGTATGATCGGGAATATGACTATCTCCAGCGGATGTTTTATGGGGCTGCCAAAACGGTGACTGAGCATTTAGCCGAAGGTCAAGCCTACGGGGACATTGTCAAAGTGATTTCGGTCAATATCCTGTATTTTGATCTCGGTCAGGGCGAGGACTATGTCTATCACGGCGAAACGGTGTTTACCGGCATCCACAAGCAGGATCAGTTGCAGCTAAATGAGAAACAGAAAACCTTGTTTCAGCAGACCACGGTCAGCGCCCTGTACCCGGAATATTACCTGATCAAAATTAACAAGTTTGATGATGTCGCCCGCGACCCATTGGACGAATGGATTTACTTTCTCAAGCATGAAGAGATCAAGGCGCATTTCACCGCCAAGGGCTTACAAGCGGCGTGCGAGAAGCTGGACATTCTGAAACTGTCGGCGGAGGAACGCGCGGCGTATGAACGCTATGTGGACGACTTGCACTATCAGGCCAGCATGTTTCTCTCCTCCTATGGCGATGGCTTTAACGAGGGGCGCAAGGAAGGCCGGGAAGAGGGCCGGGAAGAGGGCCGGGAAGAAGGCCGGGAAGAAGGTCTTCAACAGGGCATCGAACAAGGCCGTCAGGCAGAAAAATTGGCCCTTGCGCGGAGTCTGATCGGTCTCCTTGGCATTGAGGTGATCGCGGAGAAAACCGGGCTGAACCAGGAAACGATCCGGCAATTATCGAGGGAATGAACTTCTCCGTACCGTCAATAAGCTATACCGTAATGGCATCTCAACACGGAGTCATCAACCTTGTGTTTCGAGCAAAACCCATTCAGTCAGGAACGCTCCCCCCTTTGCAAAAGGGGGGGCCGGGGGGGATTACGCACGGGCGACGGGACCAAAATCCCCCCTCACCCCCCTTTGCCAAAGGGGGGGACTGAACAGTTACTTGGGGGGATTGAATGTTTGGGTACGGTTGATGGGCTTTCAGTAAAGGAGGAATAAATCGCTATGCGTCGACTCATTACCTTTGACTGGGCGATCAAGCGCCTGTTGCGCAGCAAAGCCAATTTTGACGTGCTGGAAGGCTTTTTGAGCGAGTTATTGAAGGACGAAATGCAGATTGTGGAGGTGCTGGAAAGCGAAAGCAACAAAGCGGTATTGAAGGATAAATTCAATCGAGTTGATCTCAAGGTCAAGAACAGTCGCCAGCAAATTATTCTGATTGAAATTCAGTATGATCGGGAATATGACTATCTCCAGCGGATGTTTTATGGGGCGGCTAAGACGGTGACCGAGCATTTAGCCGAAGGTCAAGCCTACGGGGACATTGTCAAAGTGATTTCGGTCAATATTCTGTACTTTGATCTCGGTCAGGGCGAAGACTATGTCTATCACGGCGAAACGGTGTTTACCGGCATCCACAAGCGGGATCAATTGCAACTGAACGAGAAACAGAAAACCTTGTTTCAGCAGACCACGGTCAGCGCCCTGTACCCGGAATATTACCTGATCAAAATTAACAAGTTTGATGATGTCGCCCGCGACCCATTGGACGAATGGATTTACTTTCTCAAACATGAAGAAATCAAGGCGCATTTCACCGCCAAAGGCTTACAGGCGGCGTGCGAGAAGCTGGACATTCTGAAACTGTCGGCGGAGGAACGCGCGGCCTATGAACGCTATGTGGACGACTTGCACTATCAGGCCAGCATGTTTCTCTCCTCCTATGGCGATGGCTTTAACGAAGGGCGCAAGGAAGGCCGGGAAGAAGGCCGGGAAGAAGGTCTTCAACAGGGCATCGAACAAGGCCGTCAGGCAGAAAAATTAGCCCTTGCGCGGAGTCTGATCGGTCTCCTTGGCATTGAGGTGATTGCGGAGAAAACCGGGCTGAACCAGGAAACGATCCGGCAATTATCAAAGGATTGACTATAACAATCGATCACCTACTGTAATAAACTATACTGAATAGTATCTCAGTACGGAGTCATCAACCTTATGTTTCGAGCAAAACCCATTCAGTCAGGAACGCTCCCCCCTTTGAAAAAGGGGGGCCGGGGGGGATTCCTCTGCGCCCTCTCGCTGTGCCTGTTCACGGGTACAGTGATGACTCCCACCCACGCCGCCGGTTTGAACGACACCGGCCAGACCACTTGTTACAACGACACCCAGGCGGTGACCCCAGAACCGAGCACCCATCCGCGCCAGGATTGCACCATCGGGCGAGATGCGGCAGCAGCAGCGGGCGTGTTGACCAAAGTAGGCGGGGGCCGCGCAGGCTTTGATTACACCAAAATTGCGAATGACGGACGGGAATTGCCAGCGGATGCAGCACTGGGTTCCGGCCCCGCTGACTGGGCCTGCACCCGCGATAATGTGACCGGGTTGCTTTGGGAAGTGAAAACCGATGACGGCGGTTTGCGGGACAAGGATTGGACGTATACCTGGTACGACGATATTCATACGAATAACAACGGCGGTGTTCCGGGAGACTTGGGTGCTGACACCTGCGGTGGCACTTTGCCCAACAGCCAATGCAATACCCAGGCGTATGTGGCGGCGGTGAATGCGGCGGGGCTGTGTGGCTTTAACGACTGGCGCCTGCCGACGAGACAAGAGCTAAACGAGTTGGTGGATTACGAAGTTCCAGAACCTGGCCCGGCCATCGATGTAACCTATTTCCGCACGGTAGGAACATATTGGTCCTCCTCGTCCGAAGCCGACAATCCGGACTTCGCGTGGGGCGTGAGCTTCTACAATGGCAGCGTGTACACCTACCTTAAGGCGAATAACTTCCATGTGCGTCTCGCGCGCGGTGGACAGTGATTTGGCTCTTTGGATGTCCCTACGATGAATAAACGCATTGAAATTGCTCTTGGACTGCTGATTTCGACTTTGCTGCCTGTCGTAGCCACCGGTACCTGTCTTTCCACCATCCAGGCGACGACGTCCGCCGAAGATTTCATTTTGGACGACATCAACGGCACGGCGACCCATGCCAAGACGGGCCTGACCTGGATGCGGTGTAGCTTAGGCCAAACTTGGGAGAGCGCTGCGCGAACCTGTAGCAGTTCACCGCTAGCGTACACATGGGGAGAAGCCCTGCATCTCGCGCAAGGTTATGCCTTTGCCGGATACAACGACTGGCGAATGCCGAATGTCAAGGAATTACAAACAATCGTTGAAATGCAATGCTCCTTCCCTTCTATTAATGAAACCGTTTTCCCACAAACGCGCTCTTCTCTGTATTGGTCCTCCTCGTCCGAAGCCAACAATCCGGGCGATGCGTGGGGCGTGAGCTTCATCTCTGGCCACGTGGTCGCCTACTCTAAGGCGAACGGCTACCCTGTCCGTCTCGTCCGCGGCGGGTCATCCTTTGGCGACTATAGCGGGGACGCGGTCTATCAAACGTTCACCATTAGCACCACCGGAACCGGCGCGGGCGCGATCGCCAGTACCCCGGCGGGCATTGACTGTGGCGCGCTCTGCTCTGCGCCCTTCCCGGTCGGGGCCAGCGTCACCCTCACCGCCACCCCGGCCAGTGGTTCGACCTTCACCGGCTGGAGCGGAGCCTGTACGGGTACAGGAACCTGCGCTGTCACGATGGATCAAGATCGCAGCGTCACCGCTACGTTCAGCGCCGCTTTCACCGTCACCGCCCTGGCCGATCCCAACGGAACGATCAGCCCCGCCACCCGAAGCGTGAATCCCGGCGCAACGACCACCTTCACCGTCACCCCGAACACGGGCTATAGCGCCCGCGTGGCCGGATGCGGCGGCACACTCGCTGGAACCACCTACACCACCGGTGCGATCAACGCCGCCTGTACCGTCGTCGCCGAATTCACGCCGCTCCCCACGGCCACAATCCCAACGCCAACCCTGGACGCCTTACCCTCGGCGCTGGTGAACGTCCCCTATGGCGCAGTGGTGACCGCCGCAGGCGGACGCTTCCCCTACACCTTCAGCGCCACCGGCCTGCCCGCCGGTCTGACGCTCACCGCCACCGGCGCGCTGACGGGAACGCCTACCGCCAGCGGCGACTTTACCCCCACGATCATCGTCACCGACGCCCAGGGCCAAACCGGCGCACGGGTTTATCCGCTGACTGTGGCCGCCGCTACAGCCCTGACGCTGGTCAACCCGGCTCTCCTGGATGGCGTGGTCAACGCCCCCTACCAGCAAACGTTGACGGCTTTGGGCGGACGCTTCCCCTACACCTTCAGCGCCACCGGCCTCCCCGCCGGTCTTACCCTGAGTGCGGACGGTCTCTTGACCGGTACCCCGGCCCAGGCGGGCGATACCGCCGTTGAGATCACCGTGCAAGACCCCGCTGGACACACCGCGACCGCATCGACAGTGTTCACCGTGCGCCCAGCGGCCTTCACTCGTCCCGACGCCGGGCAAACCGGCGAAACCCTGAGCGTGGCTTTGACCACCCCCAGCGGTGCAACCTGCACCCTGGACGATCAAAACACCCGCACCTTCAATGTCGGCGACCTCGGCGCGCCAGCGACAAACCCGCCCGGCGTCACTCTCACCGATGGCCTATTGCAACTGATAGTGAAGGGCTGCACTGCTGGCGGCGTCACCTTGAACGTCACCCTCGCCTACCCGAACGCCCTGCCGCCCGGCGCGCAATACTGGAAATACGGCCCCACCTTCGACGATGCGACGAACCATTGGTACGTTCTGCCCGGCGCGCATCTCGCTGGTAACATCGCCACCTTCACCCTGATCGACGGCGGTCTCGGCGACGCCGACCTCATCGCCAACGCTCAAATTACCGACCCTAGCGGTCCTGCGATTCCCTTCAACACCATTGACGGCGCGGTGCCCACCATCCTGCCCATCGGCGAACCCTATCGCGTCGATTTCCAGGCCCGCTGTAATGCAGGTGTCTGCCCCGCCGATTCGGTTTATCACTGGAGTCTGGCTGCGGGCGCGCTCCCGGATGGGTTGACGCTGACCGGTGCGGGCGCGACCGCCACTCTGAGCGGGACGCCCACCCGCGTGGGGCGCTACCCGTTCACCGTGCAAGTCCTGGCGCGCGGGGATCAACCCACCACCACGCAACAACGCTATACGGTGGCCATCATTGACCCGGCGGCCACCCGGCTGATCACTCATTACTACGTCTCGATCCTCGAACGGGAGCCGGAAGCCGAGGGACTGGCGTATTGGCAGGGCTTGATTGCTGAACTTCAGGAACGGGGTCAGGATGCTAAACCAGTGTTCCGAAACATGGCCAATTTCTTTTTCAACAGTGAGGAATACCTGGGCCGCAACACCACCGACCGGCAATTCATCACCAATCTCTACCTGACCTTCTTCCAGCGCGAACCGGATGCGGAGGGTTATGCGTTCTGGCTGGAGCAGTTGGCGAACGGCATGATTCGCAATACGGCGATGGCCGGTTTCCTATACTCGCCTGAATTCACCACGTTCATGGAAGAAGTGGGGTTTTGAAACAAGTAGGCAGGGCTGTTAAATTCATCAGCCCTGCAATAATTTTCAATACATGTTAATCACCCCCGCTATCGTCGCTCTACAACTCATTGCCCTGAGTGCGACCGGCGCTGTTCTGCTGGCCAGCGGTTTTGCCTGGAAAATTCTGCGTTACTGGAACATCGCCAGCGGCAGCGAATTGCAGATTTGGCTGGAGCGGCGAACCTACCTGATTTCCACTTTGCTCGGGTTTGCGCTGGGCGCGGAATTGCTATCTTTGCTGCTGTTTGTCCACACGGCGGAAAGCCTGTCCAGTCAGTTCGTCGGGGCCATGTGCGCAACCGGCGTATTGAACGTCAACTCGTTCGGGTTCCCTACACTGCTGCTGAAAATCAGTATATTTCTTTTGGCGACGTTCTGGCTGGCGCTGGATCGGGTGGATAATCGGGGCTATGACTATCCATTGGTTCGGGTAAAGTACGGGTTGCTGTTGGCCATCGCACCGTTGATCATCGTGGAAGGCGTACTGCAAACCCGCTATTTTCTGGGCTTGGAACCGGAAGTGATCACCTCCTGTTGTGGTTCGCTGTTCAGCGCTAACTCTCGGGGCGTTGCCGCAGAACTGGCGGGCTGGCCCGCGCGACCGGCGTTGGCGATCTTCTATGGAATGGCAGGATTATTGTTGGCCGTGGGTCTGGCATTTCGGCGCTGGCCGTGGCTTGGGCCATTGTTCGCCGTTAGCAGCATCCTAGGCTTTGGCGTCGCCATCGCTGCTATTGTTGCTTTCCTGTCACTTTATATCTATGAAAATCCTAATCATCATTGCCCGTTTTGTCTGCTGAAAGCAGGCTATGATTATGTCGGCTACGCGCTGTATTTACCGCTGTTCATCGCCACGGCTGCGGGGATCAGCGCTGGACTCATCGCCCCGTTTCGCCATCTGATCAGCCTGCGCGAGACGATTCCCGGCGAAGTGCGGCGCTTGACCTGGCTGGCGCTGGGGGGATTCGGACTGTTTTACGGACTGGCGACCGGATTGATCGGGCGATCCAATCTCATTTTGCTTTGACGACCTCATGCATTCATTGCGCCTTGGCTTCTACTTGGTGTTGGTGACGCTGCTTGCAGCCTGTGAAGCAGAGTTGCCCGGCATTAAAACCAATGCTCCGGCTCCCGCCTTTACCCTGGAGCGCCTGGACGGGTCTGCCCTTCATTTTCCCGAACAGTACCGGGGACAGGTGATCGCTCTACGCTTCTGGGCGGACTGGTGTCCCTACTGCTACGGCGAAATGAAGGCGCTGGAGCCAGTCTATCGCCGTCACCACCCTGAAGGTCTGGTCATTCTGGCCGTCAATGTCATGCAGCTGCCGGAAACCGTGCAGCGTTTTGTTGACGAACTGGGGTTGTCCTACGAAATCGCGCTGGATCGTCAGGGCGAGGTGATGCGTCGCTATCAGGTCATGGGCCTGCCGGTTACGTTTATTATCGACCGGCAAGGCATCGTTCGGAGCCGGATCATCGGCGAATCCACGCCGGAAGTTTTTGAGCAGGCTATTGCCAGTTTGTTATGAGTATTCTCAAATCCTACTGCTCGTTTTTACCTTACAATTGCAGTCCTTTCCATAACTCCAATGGAAACATTCACCTCCCCCCTTTGAAAAAGGGGGGTCGGGGGGATTTCACACGGGTGCTGAGGCCAGAATCTCCCCTAGCCCCCCTTTGCCAAAGGAGGGAGCTAAACGGTTACACTCCAATTAAGGTCATCATATTATGAGCGATCCTGCCCAGGCTGAACGTCGCCAAGCTCTCCGTTTTCTTGCCACGGCTGGCGCAGCCGCTGGCCTCGCAACTCTGAGTTCCCCGGTCACCGCTGCGTCTTGTGGACACGATGGGACTCCTTTGCAGTTTACGCCAAAAACCCAGCCCGACCCTCAGCCATTGGATAATGAATTCGCCAAATACCCGAAATGTCCCTATTGCGGCATGGATCGTCGGCAATACCACTACAGCCGCCATCTGGTGCATTACCAGGACGATTTAGTGGACGCGACCTGTTCTCTGCACTGCGCCGCGCTCAGTCTGGGGCTGAATCTGGACCGGGGGCCGAAAGCCATTTACGCCGCTGACTTTGGGGCGACCATTGAACCGAAGCCATTGGTCGATGTGGATGCAGCCACTTATTTGATCGGTTCAAAATTGCCGGGCGTGATGACCCGGCAGAGCAAGGTCGCCTTCGCCGCCCGGTCCGCCGCTGAAGCGGTGCAGATCGAGCAAGGCGGTGAACTAGGCGATTTCGACGCCGCACTGCAAGCAGCTTATCAAAGCATGGCCCAGGACACTGCGATGATCCGCAAAAAACGGGCGGAACGGCGTCAACGGGCTAGCGGAAAACCATGAACCGCCATGCTTCGCTCCCCTCACCCCCACCCTCCTGCTCCACCTGGAGGAAGGGAGTCCTGGCCAAGAGAGGATGGGGATGGGTAGCAACCCTCTTGTTGACGCTGCACCTGCTTTTCCCGGCCTGGGGGGAAGGCTTGCAACTGCCCGATCCTGGCCCAAAGGACACTTGTCCGGTGTGCGGCATGTTTGTCGCGCTCTATCCGGACTGGGTCGCCACCGTACTTTATAAAGATGGTCACGCTCACCATTTTGATGGCGCTAAGGATCTGTTCAAGTATCTGCTCGATTTGCCGAAATATGCGCCCAATCATCGCCTGACGGACATTGCTGTTATTAGCGTCACTGAGTACTATGATGTGACGCGCATCGACGCGCACACTGCCTGGTACGTGATCGGTTCCGATACGCTGGGGCCGATGGGCCATGAACTCGTGCCGTTGGCGACCCAGGCTGAGGCGGAGGAATTTCGTAAAGACCATCAGGGACGCCGAATCGTCCGGTTTGATGAGGTCACGTTGGAATTGCTGGAAAACCTGGATCGGGGGAAGTTTCAATGACCGTCTATTTCATCGGCGCCGGTCCCGGCGATCCTGAGTTAATCACTGTCAAGGGTCAGCGATTGATCCGTGAATGTCCGGTGGTGCTCTATGCCGGTTCCCTGGTGCCCAAGGAAGTCGTGTTAGCGGCGAATCCGGATGCCAGGATCATCAACACCGCTGACCTAAATCTGGATGACATCACCTATCACATCTACAGTGCGCACTTGCAAGGATTGAACGTGGCGCGGGTGCACACCGGCGACCCGGCCCTGTACGGGGCAATTGGTGAGCAAATCCGGGAATTGGAAAAGCGTGATATTCCTTACGAGGTCATACCGGGCGTCACCGCCGCCTTTGCCGGAGCGGCCATGCTGCGCCGGGAATTGACGCTGCCAGGCGTTAGCCAGACGATTATTCTTACCCGTCACGCCGGCAAGACGCCAATGCCGAAAGGGGAGAGTCTGCCGGAATTGGCGCAACACCGGGCGACGATGGCGATTTACCTCAGCGTGGACAAGTTGGCGGACATTGTTGCGGAACTGACTCCGCACTATGGCGCGGATTGTCCGGTTGCCGTGCTGTACCGGATATCCTGGCCGGATCAGGATGGGGTGGTCGGAACCTTGACCGATATTGTTGAGAAGGTGGCGATTAAGGGATTTACCCGCACCGCGCTGATTCTGGTGGGATGGGTGATTGAACCCAAGAGCTTTATGGATTCCTATCTCTACAGTACGGAGCACGCGGAATGGTATCGGCAGCATGATTAGCGGCCTTTCGAGCGTGAACAACTAGATTGCGCACAACAAAGTCAATATGATAGCAACGTCTCTACTATCGCCCCCGCCTCGGTAAACTCCCGATCCACTGTGGGCAACGCGGGGCGCTCCAGCATCACGACCGGGATGCGCAATTGCCGCGCCGCCCTCAATTTAGCCTCGACTGATCTTCCGCCGCTGTTCTTGGCGACCAGCACATCGACCCGATAATCCCGGAAGAGCGCTAATTCCTGCTCCAACGTAAACGGCCCGGTTGCGCACAGCAGGGTCAAGCGCGTTGCAGGCGGTGGTTCCGCCGCTAGGCAACGCACCAACCAGTGTTGATGTGCTGGAATATCAGTGACATAACGCAAGGGTTCCAGGCCAAGGGTGAAGAACGGGCGCTGAAATGGCCAGATCGCCTGTTGAATCCCGGCCCAGTCAGCGACGAAACGCCAGTCATCGCCGGGTTCCGGTCGCCAGGCCGGACGGCGGTAGGCCCAGAGCGGAATGCCTGCTTGCAGAGCGGCTTGAAAGGCATTCTGGCTGATTTGCGCGGCGTAGGGATGCGTAGCGTCGATCAGCAGTTCAATACCTTGCTCTCGCAGGAATAGCGCTAATCCCTGCGCGCCGCCGAACCCGCCGACCCGCACCGCGCCGGGCAACTCTGGGACGCGCCCCTTGCCGACGATGCTGTAAATGACCGGATGAGTCGGCGTTAACGCCCGCGCTAGCTGTAGCGCCTCGCCGATGCCGCCAAGCAGCAGGATACGCATGACCGCAAATCTCTAAATCCCGATCTTCGCCAACAATGCCTCCACTTCCATCGCCCGCGCCTCGACATCCGGCAATTCCCTGATAAACCGCAGCTTGTCCCGGCCATCGAGCTTGTACACTCTGGATTGTTGCTGAATCAATTGCACCAGCTTGGCCGGGTCCACCTTTGGCTGTGGCCCGAACACGATCCGCCCGCCTTTTGGCCCAGCCTCAATCTTCCGCACCCCTACCGGCATCGCTCGCAATTTCAACCCGGTCACCCGGAACAGGGTTTTCACCGGTTGCGGCAGCAGCCCAAAACGGTCAATCATTTCAACCTGCAACTCGCGCAGTTCCCCGTCATCACCGGCGCTGGCGATGCGCTTGTACAAAATCAGCCGGCTGTGAACATCGGGCAAATAGTCTTCGGGAATTAACGCTGGACTTTGCAAATCGATCTCCGGCCCGTGATCCAGCGGTCGATCCAGTTCTGGAACTTTCCCGGCTTTCAGCGCCTGCACCGCCCGCTCCAGCAGGTCCATGTACAGACTGAAACCGACTTCATGAATCTGGCCGCTCTGCGCCTCGCCCAATAACTCGCCCGCGCCGCGAATTTCCAGATCGTGACTGGCTAGCAGAAAACCGGCGCCCAAATCCTCCAGCGATTCAATCGCCTCAATGCGCTTGACCGCATCCGCCGTCATCGCCTTTTTGGGCGGAACGATCAGATAGGCATAGGCGCGATGGTGCGAGCGCCCCACCCGTCCGCGCAATTGATGCAACTGCGCCAACCCCAGCTTGTCGGCGCGATTGATCAAAATGGTATTAGCGCTAGGCACGTCGATGCCCGATTCAATAATGGTGGTGCACACCAGCAGATTGCAGCGGCGGTGATAAAAATCCAGCATCACCTGCTCCAGTTCCCGCTCGCGCATCTGACCGTGCGCTACGGCAATCCGCGCCTGCGGGGCCAGTTGCGCGACTTGCGCCGCCATGCGCTGAATGGTCTCGACTTCGTTGTGCAGGAAATAAATCTGACCGCCGCGCTTCAATTCCCGCTGACAGGCTTCGCGAATGGTCGCTGGGTTCCATTCCCCGACAAAGGTCTTAACCGCCAACCGTCCCGCTGGCGGCGTGGCGATAATCGACAAATCGCGCAACCCAGCCATCGCCATGTTCAAGGTTCGGGGAATCGGGGTGGCGGTCAGGGTTAGAATGTCCACCTCGGCGCGCAACGCTTTCAAGCGTTCCTTGTGCCGCACCCCGAAGCGATGTTCTTCGTCCACCACCACCAGTCCCAGTCGTTTGAACTGGATGCTGTCCTGTAACAATTTGTGAGTGCCGATCAAGATGTCGACTTTGCCTTCTGTCAGCGCCTTGAGCGTCTCTGCCTGCTGCTTGGCCGAACGGAAGCGGGACAGCATCTCAATACGCACCGGCCAGTCAGCGAAGCGATCCTGAAAATTCTGGTAATGCTGTTGAGTCAGCAGGGTGGTCGGCGTTAAAACCGCAACTTGCCGCCCGTCCTGCACCGCTACGAACGCCGCGCGCATCGCCACCTCGGTCTTGCCGAAACCCACATCGCCGCACACCACGCGATCCATCGGCTTGCCGGAACGCAGATCAGCGATCACCGCTTCAATCGCGGTTTGTTGATCGGCGGTTTCTTCAAAAGGAAAAGCGCTGGCAAAGGCGATGTAGTCGGCTTCAGCAAGGCCAAAAGCATGACCCGGTCGCGCCTCGCGGCGGGCATAAAGATCCAGCAACTCTGCTGCGGCATCGTTGACTTGTTCGGCTGCCTTGCGTTTGGCTTTTTCCCACTGACCGCTGCCGAGTTTGTGCAGCGGCGCATTCTCTGGCGCAGCCCCGGTGTAGCGGCTGAGCAGATGCAGCGCGGCGACGGGAACGTACAGCCGGTCGCTGCCCGCATACTCGACCACTACGAATTCGCCATCGATGCCCGCCGCTTCCAGCCGCTGTAACCCGGCATAGCGGCCAATGCCATGCTCCTCGTGAACAATGGGCGCGCCCAGACTAAGATCGCTCAGATTGCGGATAATGGTTTCGGGATCACGGCTCTGAGTGCGCCGGCGCGCCTGACGCACCCGCTCGCCGTATAACTGCGATTCGGCGATAATCGCCAGGGGCGGTTCGGTCAGAATTAGACCTTGCTCCAGCGGCGCAACGGTCAGCGCCAGGCGCAACGCTTCCCGCGTCAGAAACTCCGCCCAATCGCCGCAAACTACTGGCGACAAGCCATAGCTGCGCAAGGTTTCCAGCAGGACTTCACGGCGACCAGCGGACTCGACGGCGATCAGCGCCCGCCCAGGGAATTCGGTTAAAAACTGTTTCAGCGCTTGCGCCGGTCGTTCATGGCGCGGCTGAAAGGGCAGGGCCGGCGGCGGCAGGGTCGGATAGGCCACCCCACTATCCCCTACCGCACATAACTCAACCTGTGGATAACGCGCCAGCGCCCGATCCACCTGAGCCGCTTCAAGGAACAGCATCGAAGGCGGCAACAAGGGTCGTTCCGCGTCATAACGATGCTGCTCATAGCGATCCATGATTTGTTCCTGAAACGCCGCCATTGCCGCATCCACGCCTTCCAATCGAATCACCAGCGTACTTTCCGGCAAATGATCAAACAGCGTCGCCGCCTGTTCAAAGAACAACGGTAGGTAGTACTCAATGCCGCCCGGCGCATGGCCTGCGCTCACTTCGCGATAGACCGGACTCCGCTGTGGGTCGCCCTCAAAATGACGGCGCCAGGCTTGGCGAAAGCGGGTGATGGATTCCTTGTCCAGCGCGAACTCGCGCGCTGGCAACAACTGAATGGACTGCGCCTTGTTCACCGACAACTGAGTGTCCGGGTCGAAATCGCGGATACTCTCTACTTCATCGTCGAACAGTTCAATCCGATAGGGCCGCTCAGCGCCCATCGGGAACAGGTCGAGAATGGAGCCACGCACGGCAAATTCACCGTGCTCGACGACCTGCGACACACCGTTGTAGCCTGCCGCTTCCAAACGCTGGCGGAACGGGTCCAGCGCCAGATGTTCGCCCACGGTGAGCACCAAGGCGTAGCGATCCAGATAATCACGCGGCGCCAAGCGCTGCATCAACGTCGCTACCGGAGCCACCAGCACCCCGCGCCGCCGTTTCGGTAATTGATAGAGGCTCGCCAGGCGCTGCGAAAGGATGTCCTGATGCGGCGAAAATCCGTCGTAAGGCAGGGTTTCCCAGTCGGGAAACGCCAGAATCTCCAAGTCCGGCCCGCCGAAAATCCGCAATTCGGTTTCCAGCCGCAGGGTGGTCTGGCTGTCCGGTGCGACAACCAGCACTAGGCCGCGAAACCGGGTGGCGGCGGCAATGAGCAGGGCCTGCGCCGCGCCATGTAGCTGCGTCCAGTAGAGCGGTTGACGGTTGTCGGGAGGGAGAACGGCTTGCAGGGGTGATGGCAGGTTGGCGATCTGGATAGCAGCCGACATGGATTTATGGATTTCAAGTAAAAAAATAGGGACGATATTCTAACATCAGCGGTTGCTTTTGGCCTGGAAGACGCGGAATACTGATTTTTGAATCAGCCATCAATGTTAACAGATTACTTACTTATCAACTATTCTTGGAAGACGGAAGCTTCGGATCGGGGCGTCCTGGCGGCATTGACCCCAGTTACGATCCCATGGCTCCAAATTGTGCTCGATAAAAACGACCTAACTCATCCAAGAGAGATACCCGATGACAACCACGATTCCCTCATTCCCCTGTTGCCAACATCTGCATGACGATTCGCCCGCTGGACTCAACCGCCGCCGCTTTATCCAGTTAGCGGCTCTGGGCGGCGGCGCGGCGCTGCTAGGGCTAGCTACGCCTTGGCGGTTGGCCCAAGCCGAAGCCGGGCACGGGACCGCCAAGTCCGACGCCGCCCCGGCAGCGCACGGCACTGAGGCCCTGTTGCTGAGTTGCATGGACTACCGATTGATTGATGATATGGTCAAATACATGGATGGGCGCGGCCTGACCGATCAGTATGATCATGTCATTCTGGCGGGCGCTTCCCTGGGGGCGCTCACCAGCGAGTTCAAGGACTGGAACAAGACGTTCTGGGAACATCTCAAGATTTCCATTGATCTGCACCACATCAACCGGGTGATCGTGATGGATCATCGGGACTGTGGCGCTTACAAGGTGATTCTGAAAGCGGATTTTGCCAAGGATCCGACGCTGGAGGAGAATGTTCACGCCAAATACCTGCGCGACTTGAAGCAGGCAATCCAGAAGACGTATCCGAAACTGGAAGTAGAAACCCTGCTGATGAATCTGGATGGCACGGTGCAGACGGTCCCTGAGCCAACCGCCTGATTCGGAACCCGTCGCCCGTCAAAATCCCCCTCCACCCCCCTTTTTCAAGGGGGAGATCAAGACCGATGGAGGAACGAGAACAGCAGGTTATTGGCGATTCATTGCGAGTTGCCTTACTTGCGGCCAACCGTTACTTGCCGGTACTGGGGCTTGACCCCACCACGGACCTGCTTGCCCAATTCAATAGTTCGCAATGGAATTCCGGGAAACCGCTCCCGGAATCGTTCGATGGAATAGGCGGTGCAGGTCGGACAGCAATCGATCTCGGTCACAATCACCACAGCCGCCACTTTCTTGATATCACGGGAGAGCGCCGCCTGCTCGCTGGCGTGTTGGCGCTGACGCTGGAGAATGAAGCGGTAAAGCGGATCGCGCGGCAGGAATTGTTTCCGGTAAGCAGCCTGCCGCGCCTCCAGGGTTGCACACAGATAGTTCAACAGCTTCGGCTCGGTATGATGCTGCGCCATGCCATCGCAACCGAAACGCTCGTTAGCCGGAACCTTGTCATACACATTTGGGATCAGATGCAACCCCAGCCGGACCGATTCGGCAATGGCGCTGTCGTTGGAGTACGCAGTCAAAACTTCGGAAGAGCCATCCTGAAAGCGGATCAGCGCCAGGCAAATATTATGTTCCTCAGTATCATAGTTTTTTCGGTAATCCATTGCCTGATTCAATTCGGTGCGCTTCAGGGCAATCGCCATTTCGATATCGCCGCGATCCCAGCCGCGTGGATCGAGCTTGAGGTATTCAGGTAAACCACTGTTGATCCCCAGTGGAGGGGGCGGACAGGCGCCGTTCAGGCAGGTGATTTCGGACATGGGGATCTCACTTTCACAAATGTTGTCTTGCTGACCTGGTTGTAATGGCGGTTCGTCTATTCTCTGATGGTCACACCTCTAGCCCTAAGATGATCAATCATCAAATTTCCACCATCTCGAAGTCATCCTTGGTCACGCCACACTCGGGACAGATCCAATCCGCGGGCACATCTTCCCAACGGGTGCCCGGTGGAATACCGTCTCCGAGCCATCCCTTTTCCTCATCATAGATAAAACCACAAATCAAACACATATACTTCTTCATCCGATATACTTCCCAATGGTTGCAATTTGACGGAAAACCATTGTCCCATGCAGAGGCGTCCTGAAAAAGCCTCTGCCTTGCTGAAATTTTAGGCAACATCCGCCCTGATAAGGACTCCAATCATGTATTCATTTTCCACTGGAGCATCGGCTTGACTGATTCCCTTCCTTCCACACCGCCGGTTGTCATGACCCTGGCCGGCAACGATCCTTGTGGGGGCGCTGGCATCGCCGCCGACATCGAAACCCTGATCAGTCTGGGCTGCCACCCTGCGCCGGTCATTACCGCCCTGACCGTGCAAGACACGCGCAACGTCCAGGCGTTATGGCCGGTCGCCGCTGAAGAGTTGCTGGCGCAGGCGCGGGCGGTATTGGAAGATTTGCCGGTGCTGGCGTTCAAAATTGGAGTCATCGGGAATACCGACAATGCTCTGGCTCTGCATACCTTGCTCAGCGCCTATTCCCATATCCCGGTCGTGCTGGACCCCATATTAGCAGCGGGCGGCGGGGCCGCGTTGGCGGATAACGGTCTGATTGAAGCGATTCAGACGCTGCTGCTGCCGTTGACCACCGTGCTGACGCCCAACAGTATCGAAGCGCGCCGACTGGCCCCGGAGGCCGATACGCTGGAAGCCTGCGCCATGGCCCTGCTGGCGCGCGGTTGCCGCTATGCGCTGATTACTGGCGGACATGAACCTGAATCGTCTACTGAGGTTATCAACCGGTTGTATGGCAATAACCGGTTACTGGAAACTTATCACTGGCCGCGCCTGCCCGCCCATTATCATGGCTCTGGTTGTACTCTAGCCGCTGCGATCGCCGCCCTGCTCGCGCAAAGCCGTGGCCTGATCCCGGAGGAAGTCATCCCTACGGTTATCCATCGCGCTCAGGACCATACATGGCGCTCCCTGCAAGCGGGCTATGCCATCGGCAGCGGGCAACAAATTCCCAATCGCATGTACTGGGCCAGCGCTTCCCGAGGTTAGATATGGGTCAAACCTTTGCTTGTCAAGGGCTTTATGTGGTTACCGACGCCTTGCTGATTCCCGACGAACGGTTGCTCATTGCTGTTGAGCAAGCTCTGCTCGGCGGCGCACAGATGGTCCAGTACCGGGATAAAAGCGCCGATATCGCGCGGCGACGGGCGCAGGCGCAAGCGCTGAATGTTTTATGCCAACGTCATGATGCGCCATTGATCATTAATGACGATGTGGAATTGGCCGCCGAGGTTGGCGCAGCGGGCGTCCATATTGGCCAGGACGATCCGCAATACGCTACGGCCCGCGCTCGCCTAGGCGCGAAAGCGCTGATTGGCGTTTCCTGCTATAACCGTCTGGGCCTGGCGCTGGCTGCTGAACAGGCGGGCGCGAATTATGTGGCGTTTGGAGCCTTTTTCCCGTCACCGACTAAACTGACGGAAATCCGCGCGTCGCTGGAATTGTTGCGGGAAGCGCGCACAGCATTGACCGTTCCCGTTATCGCTATTGGCGGTATTATCCCGGAAAATGCGCTCCCACTGCTGGAAGCGGGCGCGGATGCGCTGGCGGTCATCAGCGGGGTGTTTGGCCAACCCGATATTCAGGCCGCCGCCGCGCGTTACGCGGCTTTATTTGCGTGAGGACCCCTACGATGACGACTCGTTCCGAACAATTATTTGCTGAAGCCCAACGCTACATTCCCGGAGGCGTCAACTCGCCGGTCCGCGCCTTTCGCGGCGTCGGCGGCGCGCCCATCTTCTTTAAGCGGGGGGAAGGCGCTTATCTGTATGATGAAGATGACAAACGCTATCTCGACTATGTCGGTTCCTGGGGACCCATGATCCTCGGCCATGCTCATCCGGCGGTGATCCGCGCCGTGCGGGAAGCCGCTAGTCGCGGCCTGAGTTTCGGCGCGCCGACCGAGATTGAAACAGTCATGGCTGCGCGGATTCAGGAATTGATGCCTTCCATGGAATTGGTGCGGATGTGCAACTCCGGCACCGAGGCGACCATGAGCGCGATCCGCCTGGCGCGCGGGTTCACCGGACGCAACCGGATTGTCAAGTTTGAGGGCTGCTACCACGGCCACTCCGATTCCCTGCTGGTCAAGGCGGGTTCCGGAGCGCTGACCTTGGGCGTACCGACCTCGCCGGGCGTACCGACGGCGTTAGCGGCTTACACCGTGACCTTGACCTATAACGATCTGCTGCAAGTTCGTCAGGTCTTTTCCGAAATGGGCGAGGAAATCGCCGCGGTGATTGTTGAACCGGTAGCCGGCAATATGAACTGTATTCCTCCGACGCACGGCTTCCTGGCTGGATTGCGGCAGATTTGCGACCGCTATCAAACCGTGCTGATTTTTGACGAGGTGATGACAGGATTCCGGGTGGCGCGTGGCGGCGCGCAGGAGTTGTACAAGGTCAAGCCGGACCTGACCACGCTTGGCAAAATCATTGGCGGCGGAATGCCGGTGGGCGCCTTTGGCGGTCGCCGGGACATCATGGAAAAACTGGCGCCGCTCGGGCCGATCTACCAGGCTGGCACCCTGTCCGGCAATCCAGTCGCCATGACCGCCGGTCTGGTGACCCTGGACTTGATTTCAATGCCCGGTTTTCATGACCAACTCGCTGCCAAAACCGAGCAATTGTGCAAAGAGTTGACTGCGGCAGCCAGTGAAAACGGTGTGCCGCTCACCATGAATCATGTTGGCGGAATGTTCGGGTTATTTTTTTCCACCGAACCCGTCGCCAGTTATGCTCAGGCAGTGGCTTGCGACATTCAGCGATTCAAGACTTTCTTCCATGGCATGTTGGCCGAAGGCGTCTATTTCGCACCGTCCGCGTTCGAGGCTGGGTTTATGTCCTCGGCGCACACCGAAGAGGATATTGATGCTACGGTCCTCGCCGCCCGGCAGGTATTCGCGCACATATAGTGGATGGGGCGCATCCTGTGCCCCACTGTCTGAGCGAATCATCGCCACAATCTGATGAAAATCAAATATTCAACGGGTCAGCTATTTCACCACGGGCCGATAAATCACCTCCAGCTCCGTTCCTTCGCTTTGCAAGAAGTCGATCATCTGACCCTGCATTTCCGCCGTAGCCCCAAAAGAGGCGGCGGGGCTGATGATCGAACTGTGATCGCCTTCGGTAAAGCGCACAATGGCGCGCAGACCCTGGTCATTCCATGCCGAGCGGCTGATGGATTGCAAACCCATGATCCGTGCCAGCGGTTCGGTCCCGGATAGCGGCGCGTCTGCGACGGTATTGGGTATCACCTGATCAGGCAGCGAGCCAGTGCTGCCGACGACTTCAATCAGATAGATGGGATGCAGGCGGGCTGCTTCAGCGCCGTAATTGATCGGATCACCGGCATCCACGGCGGTTTGGTAACTGTTGATGTAGGATTCATATTCAGGCGTACCCTTGATCAACCCGGCATTGGCCAAACCGGCGGCAATGCGCGGTCCAAATGTTGCGGAGCCATCGAGCAATTTTGGCAGGCCGCCGCCTGGCATGGCCAAGGTTGCGCTGGTCACTGCATTCTCGATACCCAAAAAAGTTCCCCCCACAATACCGCCAAGCGAATGCCCGACGAATTGCAGTCGTCTGGCGTCCAAATCCGGTTGTTGATCGCTGTTCAGGTCGATGAGAGGCAGGGTTGCCGTCAGTTGTCGCAAATCCTGAGCGCTTTCACGCAGATTGTCCCGGGTAGTCAACATGCTTTGCAAGTTAATAAAGTAACTGCCAGAGGCGTCAATCACGCCATCCGGGCCAGGCGCGCCCGTTTCGTTATTGACCAAATCCAGATCAAACGTGCGCTCTATGCCTGGCAGGTAAAACGGATTATTGACATCCGTGACGCCATGCAAGGGTAGATCAATCGCGACGGCTGCGAACCCGGCGAACGACAGCGCATCAGCAACCGCGAACAGATCGGTGCGATTGCGGGTGATGCCATGCTGGAAGATCACTACTGGCCATCCGCGCGCCGGTTTGCGCTGCCCGCTCCTGGCGTTGGGCACGGTCATCAGCACCGGGATTTGCAGGGTCGCAGTCGCTGCCGGCAACGGGTTGTAGCGCGTGACAGCACCGCCTTCAGCGGTTTGCCAGGAGCCGCTCAATGGTTGCTCTTTGTTCAGGTAATAAGGAATCGCCAGCGCGCCAGCGTAAATGTCGGAGAAACCGGGCAAGCCTAGGCCAAGCGCCACCGTGGTCGCGCCGGTCGGCTGCACTGTCATACCTATGGGCTTGAGATCCTCACGCAGAGCCGTGAACGCATCATCAATGGACTGGGTCATGAACGTCCAGCTCAGCACGATGCTGCTGCGGGCCACGCCCTGACTGGCGGCGGCGTTTTCCTGGTTGTTAGTCAATTGCCGCAAAGGCTCCAGCGCCTGGGCCTCGGCGTTGCTCAGACCCGGAATCACGCTTTGACCATTGGCGTCCACGAGAGGACTCGTCCGCTGAGTGAGCGCATAGGTGGGCGAGGGTGACGCCTCGAAACCGCTGCGATCTTCGATGCCCCTGGTGAGTACGGCCAGATAACCGGTTTTTGGCGTTAACGGGCGCAACGGATGGATATTCAGCGTGGTCTGATCCGGATCTTGCGGCAACAAATTAACGCTGTAATCCTCATCAGCCTGCAATTCGCGTTTAACCGCGGTGATCTGGAACGCTCCAGGATGCGTCGGGTCCAGGAACGGATTGACCAGATCCACTTCGAACACCCGCACCGTATCGCCGGCCTGAACAGTGTCCGCATTCAGAGTACTGGAGAATTGTGCGGTCAGCGGCGCGACGGTGGAAAATCCGTCTAGAGCGTTCAACGCAAGACGTGGATCTGCTGAATTATCGGGATCGGGAACCGGAATATTCAGTGTACCGTCGGTCGAACCGCTGAATAATAGATTGGTCGGGAAGGGAAGCTCGCTAGTAGCGGGATTGAATTTTGCGTAAAAATCAGGGCGGGTCGCGGCCTGGATCGGATGAACCACAGTCAAACCCAGGGCAAGACACAGGGGGACAAGCCGGAAGGTTTTTATTGAACTTTGCATGGCGGTACTCTACGACAGTGGTCGAGCAGGGAAACTCGGGTAGTTTGCCCAATAGAAATCTCAATGTTTGTCGGTTTTTTTGGAGCGACTGATATAAAGTATAGATACTCTGGTCCGTTTTGACTTTGACGACATTGGCTATACTGAGCAGACCAGTTTAATCTTCAGAGGTCATCATCTGAATTTTCAGATGAGTTCATAGTCCTATTAGCCGCATTTCCGCCAATTCCTGGTCGAGCGTCGCCATGAAGCCGTTTCTACAGCGTTATTTACCGGATTGCCATCAGTTGCGCACACACAGGAATTTGCGCTTCCTCGGTGACCTGTTGCACGATCCCCGTCTTTGGCATTTTAGTCGCCGCTCGACCGTGCGCGGATTAACCGCCGGTATGTTTTTCGCGTTCGTTCCGGTTCCCTGGCAAATGTTGCTGGCCGCCACTGCCGCTGCGTTGATGCGCTTCAATCTGCCGGTGGCGGTGGCCATGGTATGGATCACTAATCCGCTGACGATTCCACCGGTTATGTTCGCTTGTTACCAGTTTGGCGCCTGGTTGCTGGGTCGGCCACCGCTGGACTGGACTTTTGAACCTACGCTGGCATGGTTGCTGCGCAGGGCAGGCGATATCGGCTGGCCGTTGCTTGTCGGTTCAATGACCACGGCGGTGATCGCCAGCACCCTGACCTTTATCATTGCCCATCTGCTTTGGCGCTGGCACATCATCAACAAATTCCGCCGCCGCCACCGGATTGTGGTTTGTTCGGGTTGAATCTCCAATTGGGCTGACTAAAACCCGCCTCACAGCGCCATCGAAAAAGTTGTACCATTCCTCAGTTTCGTTCAGGCCGGCTGGTTTTGATGCGCCGCCGATTTTTTCATTCAGGTAATACGCTGCATGTCATCTCTCATTGAACGTTTTGAACAGCTCGTGCTGTCCCCTCCTCTGTTGGAAACCCTCAAGGAACTGGGTTACGAGGCGCCCTCACCCATTCAGGCCGCAACCATTCCCCCCATGCTGGACGGTTGCGATGTGCTGGGCCAGGCCCAGACCGGCACCGGCAAGACCGCGGCGTTCGCCCTGCCCATCCTGGAAAAGTTGAGTTTAAGCAGCCGGGAGCCGCAGGCGCTGGTGCTAACGCCGACTCGTGAATTGGCCATCCAGGTCGCGGAAGCTTTCCAGGGCTATGCTCGCCATATCCCTGGATTTCATGTGCTGCCGATTTATGGCGGCCAAAGCATGAGTCTGCAACTCCGTCACCTGCGCCGTGGCGTACATGTTGTCGTCGGCACGCCGGGCCGGGTCATGGATCATCTGCGCCGGGAAACTCTGTCCCTGGCGGCGCTGCGCACCGTTGTATTGGATGAGGCTGATGAAATGCTACGCATGGGTTTCATCGACGATGTGGACTGGATTCTCGAACAAACGCCAGCGGAAAAGCAGGTCGCGCTGTTCTCGGCCACCATGCCCGAACCCATCCGCCGGGTCGCGCACCGTCATTTGCGCGATCCCCATGAAGTCAAGATCGAAACCCGCACCGCCACAGTCGCCACGGTTCGGCAGCGTTATTGTCAGGTCGGCGCTCAACACAAGCTTGATGCCCTGACCCGGGTTCTGGAAGTCGAAGACGCCGATGCGATTCTGATTTTCGTGCGCACCAAGATTGCTGCTACTGAGCTGGCGGAACGCCTGGAAGCGCGTGGTTATCCGAGCGCCGCCCTGCATGGCGACATGACCCAGGCTCTGCGCGAAAAAACTATCGAACAATTGCGCGGTGGCAGTCTCGACATTGTCGTCGCCACCGACGTCGCAGCACGCGGGCTGGATGTACAACGTATCAGTCACGTGATTAATTACGACATTCCCTACGATACCGAAGCCTATATCCATCGTATTGGTCGCACCGGACGGGCGGGACGAGCGGGCGATGCGATTCTTTTTATTGCGCCTCGCGAACTACGTTTGTTGCGCGCGATTGAAAAAGCCACCCGGCAACCGATTGAACGCATGCCGTTGCCGACGCCCGAGGCGATTACCGGCCACCGGCTGGCTCAGTTCAAGCAGCAGGTTGGCGAAGTCTTTAATAGCCAAGATCTCGGTTTTTTCCAGGAACTGATCACCGAAATCGAACGGGAACAGGAAATGAGCGCCTATGATATTGCTTCGGCGCTGACCTACTTGGCGCAACGCGACCGCCCGTTCCAGTTCGAGGACGCGATTCCCAAAGATGCGGAGAAGGAGCGCGCGAGACCGCCGGGGCGGGCCACCCGTGAAGGGCGTTCAAGCCGGGGCGAACGATCTGCGCGGGATGCCGCTGATTTCGACAAGATTCGCTACCGGATTGATGTAGGCCGCGAACATGGGGCCACGCCGCAGAACATCATGGGCGCCATTGCGAACGAGGCGGGTATTGAGGGACGCTACATCGGGCGTATCGAGATTCATAATGACTACAGCACGGTGGATCTCCCCGATGGGATGCCCCCGGAGATTTTCCAGCACCTCAAGCGGGTGCGGGTGCGACAACAAATGTTGAACATCCGCCGCCTGGATGGTGCCGAACCTGAGCGGAAGCGACCAGGAAAGCCTAAAGCCGAAAGAGGTTCCAGTCATCGGGAACCGGCGGTGGAACGAAAATCCCACCGCCGGCGTTCGACTCAACCAACGGTGGATTGATTATTTGGCTGCTATTATAGCCGAACAGTTTTAGCGGGTTTTCATTTACATAAAGGGGAGTTTTTGTAATTTTTATGAATCATAATGCAGTGCGCCATGCATCCAAACACCTGCAGAAAGATCGCCAAGCAACATTCGCAAGAGACGCCGGGCTGGGTAGTCCGTGACATCGCGCCGAGCGAATGGGCCGAGCAAGCGATCCAGCCCTTGCTGGTCGATTTGACGACGCCCCCGCCGCGATTCGAGCCGTATCAGGAGCGCTCATCACCGACATGGATCATCCCTGACGACTGCTCCGCGAAGATCCCCGCGCGGTTGATCGGCTGTATTCATCTTTCCATTGAGTCCGAACCCCATAACAACTATGGCCGTTCGTATTATTACGACTGGGGGCGCTCGGTCGTGGTCCCCCTGTACTGGGTCGACGCGAGCGATGGAAGTCATCAGGTCGCCATCGCCCCCGAACGGGTTGGCGAGCACGGCTACTACTATCCACTGCTGAAGATGGACGAACTGCGCTATCTGGCCAGTCCGGAGGCCCTGCGCGCATTGCTCAAGGTGTTCCTGGACGGGTTGCGGCAACGCGCCTTCAAGCAACGAAAAGCCAGCAAGGTGCGCAACTTGCAAACCCAGGCGATCCAGGCGCAGGTGCGACAAATCGCTAACGAGGAACGGTTCGCCTTCCGCATTGCCACCTCAGCGCGCCTGATCAGGATCGAGGTGCGGCTGGACGAAAACAATCAGCTTACTCTCTCAGTACCCTTCACCGAATTCGAGAATGCCCTGCCGCAACTGCGCGAGATGATCGTCAACCTGCGGGCGTTGCATCAGCGTCGGATCCGCTTCAAGACCCATCAATGCGGGTATAGATCCGGTTCCTGGATCGAACCCGATCTACCTCCCGAGGTCGATTCGATATCTTCGTAACCATTCAGTTTCTCTTTGAAAGAGGCAGGGGGAATTTTGGCGATTCGTCTCGATGCCCACGAACTGGTCGCGGTTCTGAAAATGACCCCGGCGCGCCAGAACATCATGGTGGTCGGTAAGCACGGCATTGGTAAATCCGAACTGATCCGCGACGTTTACGCGCAGCAGGGTTTGCCGGTCGAGTGCTTCTTCCTAGGCCAGATGAGCGACCCCGGCGATCTGATCGGCCTGATGCACAAGGATGAACAGACCGGGCATTCGGTGTTTCTGCCGCCGTACTGGTGGCCGCTTAGTCAGGAGCCGATTGTCCTGTTTCTGGATGAACTCAACCGGGCGCGGCCCGAAATCCTCCAGGCGGTTTACGACCTGGCGCTGAACCGGCGACTGGCCGGCAAATCCCTGCCGCCGGGCAGTCGGGTGGTTGCCGCGATCAACCACGGTGATGAATATCAGTTGACCGAGCTCGACCCGGCTCTGGTATCGCGCTTCAACCTTTACGAATTCGCTCCGACCGTTGAGGACTGGCTGCTGTGGGCCAGGGCGAAGGATCTAGATAGCCGGGTGATCGATTTCATCCACGAGCAGTCGTTTCATCTGGACGGGGCGCGCACCACCGAGGATCTGGCGGGCTTTTCCGATTTGGCCAAAACGCCGGATCGGCGCGCCTGGGTGCGGGTCGCCGAATTCATCCAGCCCCATGTGGCGCTGGACGGGCTGCACATCAAGGCTATCGCCGGCATGGTCGGCACGGCAGCAGCGGTCGCGTTTCAGCAGTATCTCGACGCCACCCAGCAGGTGACCTCGGAACAGGTGCTGCGGCGTTGGCGCGAGCATCAGGCGCAAGTGAAGAAACTCGCCTTGCACGAACTGATTCAGCTCAACGAGCGTCTCCTACTCTGGCTGCACGGCCTCCAGCCGCCGGTTCCAGATGCTAAAACCCTGTTGAGCAACTTGCTGGCCTATCTGAAAATGCTCAAATCCGCCCGGCATAACGAGGCCTTGGCGCACTTCGCTTCGCTGCTGGAAAACCCCAAATTCGAGCGCGCCATGGCGCTCTGTTCGGGATCGGTGGAGATTTTGACGTTGCTCACCGATTACATTGCTGGGATCAAGGGGTGAGCGCATGGCCGCTGCGCCTCTGGCACGTGAACGCATCGGGCGGATTCTGGAACGCTGGTTCCTGACCGAACCGTTGCTGTTCAGCCTGTGGAACGATCATCGCGTGACCAGCGCCCCAGTCGCGACGATCTGGGTCGGGTCGGGCGTGATCGCCTACAACCCGGCGTTTATCGACAGCCTGTCGCCAGCGGAACTGGAAGCAGTGATGCGCTGTGAGGCAGTGCGCATCCTGTTGAAGCATCCCTATTCGCGCCGGCTGTTGCCCCCGCAAATCGCCTGGCAGGCTAGCAACCTGACCCTGCGCGAACATTTGGGAACGTTGCCGTTGCCGTTACCCCAGGCGGTGGAGGTCTTCGGTCACCACGATTACGACCAACAATTCTACGAGTTCTATCACCATCGCCTGCTGGAACAGGCATCCTCGGCTCAGGTATCTTTCCCTGCGGCAGGGGCGGGCCCTTCGTCCCCGACTCGACAGGACGGGGGTGAAGGGTCAGCGCCCGATCAGCTTGACGACTACGTCCATTCGCCCCGCGTGGGTCTGGAAAACACCCAGGAGTGGGACGAGGACGACCTGTTCAGCGACCGCATTGATGAGCGGGTCACCGACGCGGAATTGAATCGGAGCTGGGGAACGCTGCCGGGCGCGATCCGCCTGCGAGTGCTGGCTAATCGCCAGCCACGGCTGGATTATCGCAGTATCCTGCGTCTGTTCCATCGCTCAATCTTGTCGCGGCGACGGCGTTTAACCCGAATGAAACCCAGCCGGCGTTACGGATTTCAGTACATGGGCAGCCGCTACGATTTCACCACCCGGCTGCTGGCGGCGGTGGATGTCAGCGGGTCGATGAGCAACGAGGACATTCAGCTCGGCTTTTCGCTGGTCAACTGCTTTTTCCAGTACGGCATCGACAGCATCGATGCGATTGCCTTCGATACCGAGGTCCACGGCGAAGCCCTGAAGCTCAAGCAGGCGCGTCGAGAGATCATAGTCACAGGACGCGGCGGCACCAATTTCAACGCGGTGATCGATTATGTCGACGCGCATCCCGGCTATGACGGAGTGATTATTTTCACCGATGGTTTTGCCCCTACCCCACGCTCGCCGCGCTCGCCGCACGTCCAGTTACTCTGGGTCTTCATTGACGAAAAGACGTATCAGGCCGGCGCCGCACCGTTGCGCAAGCGGGGACGAGCAGTGTTTCTCAAAAATAATACAAATTCTCAGTAGGTTTTATATTTCCCGCGTAGGGCGGGTTAGCGAAGCGTAACCCGACGAAATTACAGCTGAATCGGCTTGTTACGGGCTGGCGCCCTAACCAGCCCTACCCTTCTGAATCATAAAATCTATTGAGAAACGGTATTAAATCTCAACCAGCGTACCCAGTTCAACCACGCGGTTGGTGGGAATGCGGAAGAAGTCGGTCGCGCTTTGCGCATTACGCAGCATCCAGATGAAAAACAATTCGCGCCACAACATCATCGGCGGCGTCAGCTTGGGCACCACCACTTCCCGGCTGAGGAAGAACGAGGTCTTGTTGAGATCGAACGCAAGTCCCTTCTTCCCGCATATTTCCAGCGCCTTAGGAATGTCCGGCTGGTCCATGAAACCATAACGCACCAGCACCCGGTAAAAGCTGTGACCTAGATCGATGACCTCGAGCCGGTCGGCATCGGCGATATAGGGCGCTTCAGCGGTCATGACTGTGACCAGGATGTTGCGGGCATGCAGCACTTCGTTGTGCTTGATATTGTGTAACAGTGCTGAAGGCACGCCTTCCGGACGGCTGGTCAGATAAACGGCATTGCTGTTGACTCGTTGCAGCGCCGCCTTTTGGATGGACCGAATGAACTGATCAAGAGGCATAGTCAGATTGCCCATCTCCTGGAACAGCAGTTGCCGGCCCCGCCGCCAGGTGGTCAGCGTGGTGAAAGACGCCAGCGCGACAACGACGGGGAACCAGCCGCCCTGCAACAGTTTAATGGCGTTTGCGGAGAAAAAGGCAAAATCGATCAGCAACAGCGCGCCGAGCAGGGGCGCGGCCAGCCACGGATTCCAACGCCAGGCGAGAAACACGACAAACGCAACCAAAATGGTGTCGATCATCATCGTACCAGTCACGGCGATGCCATAGGCCGCCGCTAGATTGCTGGAGGATTGAAAGCCGAACACCAGTGCCATCACAGCCAGATAGAGCGTCCAGTTGGTGAACGGGACGTAAATCTGGCCGGCCTCTTGATGGGAGGTGTGGACAATTTTCATCCGGGGCAGATAGCCCAGCTGAATGGCTTGCCGCGCTACCGAAAACGCGCCGGAGATCACCGCCTGCGAGGCGATCACTGTCGCTGCCGTGGCCAACAACACCATCGGAACCAGCGCCCAGCCGGGGGCCAGCAGGTAGAACGGATTCTGGATAGCGGCAGGATCCTTGAGCAACAGGGCGCCCTGCCCGTAGTAGTTCAGCACCAGCGCCGGCAGCACAAAGCCAAACCAGGCGACGCGAATCGGAAATTTACCGAAGTGCCCCATATCGGTGTACAGCGCTTCGCCGCCGGTCACCGCCAGCACGATCGCTCCCAGCGCGAGGAAGCTGATCCAGGGGTGCCGGACCAAAAACTCGAACGCATGGATCGGATTGAGCGCGGCAAGCACCGCTGGCGCTTCCCAGATATGGATCAGGCCCAGGATCGCCAGCACGCCGAACCAGGCGCACATGATTGGACCAAAGAAGCGCCCGACTGCGCCGGTGCCATAGCGCTGAATCCAGAACAGACCGGTCAGAATCAGCGCGGTGACCGGCAGCACATACTCCTTGAATTGCGGCGCGACCACCTCCAGCCCCTCGACGGCGCTGAGCACGGAAATGGCTGGCGTGATCATGCTGTCGCCATAGAACAGCGCGGCGGCGAAGATGCCGAGCATGGTGACAAACCAGGTCGCGCGCGAGTTCTTCGTCAACTCCGTGACGCGGGCCAGCAGGGCTAGGCTGCCGCCTTCGCCGTGGTTATCGGCGCGCATGATGATGGCCACATACTTCAGCGTAACCAGGGCCATAATGGTCCAAAAGATCAGTGACAACACGCCCAGAACGCTGGCCGGTTCCACCGCAATCGGGTGATGCCCGGCGAAGGTTTCCTTCAAGGCATAGAGGGGACTGGTGCCGATGTCCCCGAAGACGACCCCAATGGCGCCGACCACCAACGCCGACGCACGGCTTTTGTGTTCACTTGCGGACATCGCGCTATCTCCAGGCTTGTTGTTCTTCAAATCCCGGCCTGTTCCGCGGCCATCGCCGGAACAGATAATGATGCAGCGCATCATAAGCAGCGGTGGTAGTTAAAGCAATCCGTCCGAGTACATGCTCATTCTCTGCGGGTAAGCCTCTAGCTTATGCTTCTAAAGGCTATCAAAAATTTTATGCTGTAATGCATTGATTTAATTGTGTAATTAACGAAACCTAGAATGTCCCCTTGACCGGGGTTCCCGCCAGTGCGCGGTTCAAGGGGTATCGACCGTATGTGGTCCAGGAGATCGCAGCATTGATTCCACAATCAGTATCGAAGAACCTCTTTGGCTCTTCGAGAGTTTCTGTGGAATGTGGGCCTTTGGGCCAAGATCAGTACGCCAAGCCGTGGCTTGCCTTTGCAAGATCAAAGGGTTGGATCCGCGAACCGCTCCCGAATTGGCCGACTCCACAAGAATCCTCGAAGAGCCAATAAATTTTAGCCTTTTTGATGAATTTTTTAAAATTTATAACAATAAAATAAACAACTTATTTTTATTACAGCCTCTCAGAATCCCAGTTTGAGCATGAAGTCCAGGAATTCCTGCGAATACAGGAAGAAGGTCATCACGCCATTACGAGGATCACCTTGGGCCAGGCGATCCAGCCAGAACGCCAGTCCCTCCTCATCCGGCTCGCGCTGGAAGAAGGTCAGATACAAGTTGGTAATGAACTGACGATCGGTCGTGTTCCGAGCAACGTATTCCGAGCTGTTGAAGAAAAAGTCCGCCATCCGTCGAAAAACATCCTTGACATCCTCGCCCCGGGCCTCTGTATCAGCTATCAGTGCCTGCCAGAACGCCAGTCCGTCCGGTTCCGGTTCCCGTTCGAGAATGGAGACGTAGTAGTGGGTGATCAGTGTAGTGGCGGCGGCGGCGAAATCGGCGACGGCGATAAGGGTGATTGAGGACGCAGGGAAAGTAGTCGTGAATCCCGCTCCACTCACCACTTGATCGGCTTCCCGAACGATGGCGTTCAGGTTGGCGACGCTATAGCGGTAGACCTTCCCGGTCGCGGCGGCAGCGTTGAATCCGGATAACGTGATCGTGCTGATCAGCGCGTCCTTCGTCTTGTTGATGATCATCAGCGTCAACGTCGGACCCTGTTCGGCGGCGTAGATCGCCAGTTGATCCTGGTTGGTGCTGGCCGCATGCACACTGACATTGCCAAACATGCCGCCGACGCCATCGTAGTTGCGGTACATCCGAAACGCCATAGCGCCGGGCTGGGAGGACTCTGGCGGACCCCACAAGGTAGCCAGGTCAACCCTTTCACGGCCAAAGATTCCCAGAATGTCTGCTTGCGCCAAGGCGCCGTTCAGGAAGCCTGGCGCTCCCCAGTTGTACTCGCTGATGGCGAGCTGGGTACCCGGATAATAGTTGGCGACCCATTCGCGCAAGCGGGGAATCAGGTAGACCGGTTGGCCGATCCAGCTCTCATCCGTGTAAGTGGGATCCCACAACGACCGCGTGGAGCGCAGACGAAGGGCCTGGGTGTTGCCATCACCCGCGCTCGTACTGTAAACCCCATTGGCCTGTGGATAAAAATGCACATCAAGGTAATCCAGAATCCGCACCCCCTGTTGCTGCTCATAGGCGCGCATTTGTTGTAGATACCACTCCAGGAAGGGGGTATCGCCATGCGCCAACCGATCGCTGTTGTTCGATACCCCATCCAAGGCCGACCAGAAGTACGCCATCCAGCCCCACACAACCGGACCGAGCGTTTTAGCTCCGGGGTCTGTCGCCTTGATCGCCGCCGCATAAGTACGGGTAAGATTCCAGATTTCGTCATAGGAGACCGGCTGTGGATGCACATCGCGGTGCGCGGTGTTCCACAGCATCGGTTCGTTATCCAGGTTATAGAACAACACCCCGCCTTGGTCGGCGGTTCCATAACGGTCGATCAGGTGCTGAACCCACTCGGTGACAAAATCGGGGGTGACTTCGCTACTGGTGTCGTGGGAATCATTGCCGGTTATCGGTACACCGTTAGTACCAATGCCATTACCACATTTGGAATCCCATGGATCGGTACTCTGCTGGGCGCCGTACTTGTCAGTGCTGAAACCGCAATCATACGGATGATCTTCCAGCCTTCGTTTGGGCGTCCAGCCAATAAGCGGCGCCGTCATCAGCGTTTTGCTTTGCGTTCGGCGGTCTTGTTCGATAAAACGATCGGCTGCCGACCCATTGGGTAGAGCACCGGGGTTGGAATTGTCCTCTCTGATATTTTCGAAATACCAGTCGCTACCGGTATTGTGCGTGTCGTTCTGCCAATTATAGCGGGTAGCCGAATTGCCGCCCCAGCGCCGCACCGGCAGGCGCAATTCAGCCGCCAGCGCCTCAAGCGATCCATCGGTAAAACTCACCCCATAATTCATCCCATAAATATACGGGCTGATGGAATGCCGATCAGTGCTGACATCCACACTCAACTCGGGGCCGCTCATGGGAAGTGGTGGCAGCGTACCCGAGGCAACGAACGCGATGTCATCCAGATAAAACGTAGGCTGGGCGTGGTCGCTGTTGTTGAACCAGGTGATGGACCAAACCTTGTTGCCGAGTTCTGTTACTGGCACGTCCACTTGGGTCCAGGTGTTGGCCTGCAACGCGATCTGGCCATACTGCATACAGGTTTGGGGGGCAATGCACACCATGATATCGACAGGCTGACCGCCGCTGGTCCCGCCATGCGCCCAGAACCGCAGCGTGTCAAGGCCGATAATGTCGATGGATGCGGTTTGACCTAATAGCAGTCCGCTCCAACCTGAGGTATAGGTGACCGCAATCGAAGCGTTGCCACTATGTGTGGGGGTTGGATTCGTGAAGTTGCGAGTGAACTCTCCCCACGACCAGTCTTCCCAACCTGACGCCAGACTATCCGTGTAAACGGGCGCCGCTGCCCGCCCGGTGGCAGGCAGGATGGAAAGAGCAGCCATGAAGATCAGGCTGATGAGCCAAAACGATGGGGCTTTATTACTGAAGGCCATAGCGATTACTCTTGGTTATATCGATTGAGCCGAAAAAAGCCGCATCACCTCGCGCGACTGTGACGACGGTCGCCTTTGGCAGTCTGGCTGTTCTGGATCGTTCAGGATCTGCAACTTTCTGTCCATACCTCACGACAGGTTTATACTTAGCGCCTTAACGAAATGATCTTTTCAGATTGGTTCTTCGAGGGTTTTTGTGGAGCTAGGCGGATTGGGAAGAGGCTGCCTCACCAATCTATTAATCTGGAAAGCGGTATGGTCAATTTCAGCGAGCTTGGGGACTGAACCGCCCAGATAAGCCGAATTCCAAAAGAACCCTCGAAGAACCTCTTAAAAGAAGAATTAAATCCGGAAATAGATTGATTTGAATCCACAGAAGCCTCAGTTGATCTCGGCTATCAAGGCATACAAAAAGATTATTCGTCGGCTCAACATATCCACATTCCTCATAAAAAACCACGAAAATAGAAAAAGAATCCGGATTCTTGATTAACACGCCGACAAAAGCGAGAAAATCGTCAAATCGGCCGGGTTCGTGTTCTTGTCGAGCATGCGATCGGCGGGATGAAAGCTTTTCGCATACTGACAATCTGTTTGAGAAACCATCTGACACAATTAGCCGATGACTTTATTTTTGCCGTTGCTAGTCTCTGGAACCTCAAAAATTCATTTATTGTTGAATGAGTTAGATCATGCTTATTGATGAACAAGTCTATTCATTAAAAAATCTCCTTCTCTTCCAGCATCTGGATTGAGGTCTATGTTTCTTGAAGCCATGCCGAAGCCGCAATAGCATCAGGATGGGTTCAACCAGCGAGCGCAACGCGCGGATCCACGTACTCATAGCCGAGTTCGTCGGCAACCGCCTTATAGGTAACCTTGCCCTGACAGACATTGAGACCTTCCAGGAAATTGGGATTATCCAGCAACGCCTTTTTATAGCCCTTGTCAGCCAGCGCCAAGGCGTAGGGCAGGGTGACGTTGTTGAGGGCGTAAGTCGATGTGTTGGGCACCGCTCCTGGCATGTTGGCGACGCAGTAATGCACGACTCCGTCGACCACATAGGTCGGCTCGGCATGAGTGGTAGGATGTGAAGTTTCGAAGCACCCTCCCTGATCGATAGCAACGTCCACCAACACCGTACCGGGTTTCATCCGCCGCACCAGATCGCGAGTCACTAGTTTGGGCGCTTCCGCGCCAGCGACCAGAACGCCGCCGACGACCAAATCGGCTTGCAGCACATACTCTTCCAGCGCCGCCTGGGTGGAATATACGGTTTTGAGCGCCGCGCCGAAGCGGCGCGCCAAGCGCGCCAGCACGCCGACATTTCGGTCGAGGACAGTCACATCAGCGGCCATGCCCAGCGCCATGTAGATGGCGTTTTCACCGACCACGCCGCCGCCGATGACCACCACCTTGGCCGGCGCCACGCCAGGGACACCGCCCAGCAGGATGCCGCGCCCACCCTTGGCCCGTTCCAGCGCCACCGCGCCGGCCTGAATTGACAGCCGACCCGCGACCTGAGACATCGGCGCCAGCAGCGGCAGTCCGCCTTGGCCATCGGTCACGGTTTCGTAAGCGATGCAGATTGCGCCGCTGTTGACCAGATCGCGCGTCTGATCCGGATCGGGGGCGAGATGCAGATAGGTGAATAGGATCTGGCCGGGACGCAACATCTGGCGCTCGACTGCTTGTGGTTCCTTGACCTTCACGATCATGTCGGCTTTGGCAAAGATATCCGAAGCCGTGGGCGCGATGTCAGCGCCTGCGGCTTGATAGTCATCGTCTGAACTGCCGATGCCGATCCCGGCGTTGGTTTCCACCAGCACGCGGTGACTGTGGGAAACAAACTCGCGCACGCTGTCCGGGGTCAGGCCGACGCGGTATTCATGGACTTTGATTTCTTTGGGTACGCCGATCAACATGGTTTGAGCCTCCTCAATGGGATCGCTAACAAGCGCCGATCTTCAAAAGAATAGGCTATTTCCTGTTGAGTGATCCTGGCCATTGTTTCGACGTACTGGATTTAGTTATCGGGTCACCTGCTTGCGTTCTAGCTTTAAGATGATAGCAAGATCGGTAGACTGGGCTTTAACCCTGCCTGCGCGCGCGACAAGCCAAGTCCCTGCTATTGCAGCCTTCATTGATCTGCAAAGCGACAAGGCTAATCTCTACTGCGAGGTCCGGCTGAACCTGGCGTGGATCAGCCGATTTCATCAGACTACTTCGTCCCTTTCACCACGAAGTCGTCGAATTCAGCGGCATTTTCAATACCTCCACCAGAATTAGCGGATACACCTATTCTGCCGTTCTTCTGCAGGAGTGTATGTGTGCCTGCCTCTGTCCAGTCTTTACCGTCAACGCTAACTCGTGCGATAAATTTGACGCCAGATCGCTCAATTTGCAGGTACCAAGTTTCAGAATTATTGGCCAACTCCTTGAGTTCACGATCTCCAATCTTTGCACTGAATTCTCCGAATCTAATTGAGTTCGCCTGCCCATTGACCACTTTTGTGAAGGTAGGCCGACGACCTATCGCACAACAGTAACCTTGTAGCCCAAAGGAGAGCAGATTCTTTTCATCAACCCAGTAAAGCAACCCTGCCCAGTTTTTCTCTGTTATTTGCGTATCCATTTTGACGGTAACCACAAAGTTTCCCGAAAAGGGCTGCTGCACCAATGCAAGATTGCTGGTTTCATTGGAGCCTACAATTAAAAGCTTGCCATCGGAGAGAGTGAGTCGGTTGGAGTCGAGATTCAAAACCTCCCACATTTCGCCCAGCTCATCCCGGTCGAAATGATCCTCAAACAGCACTTCGGCAGCGGGCTTGGAAGGGGGCGGCGCAGTCTGCGCGACCTCTACCGGCGGCGGGGGCGCCACCACTTCCTTCCGCACTTCCGCCAAGGCAACCGTTAATTGCTCGGCATTGGCGGCGGCGAAATATTTGCCCTTGCCTTCCTCAGCAATGCAGTTGAGCTGTTGCGTCTCATCGGGCGTGACATCGAAGCCCACCACATGGATACGCAGGTTAGCTCCTGTCTTGGTCACCGCCTGCGCCGCCTTACACGGATCGCCCTCGCAGGTTTCCTTGCCGTCGCTGACCACCACCACCGAGGCGCTGCCCTCCGTCTGTTGAAGCTGTAAAGCCGCCAATTCGATCGCTCCGGTCAAAGGCGTTTTTCCTTTCGGGCTGACATTGTGCAAAGCCTGAACGATGGTGGCGCGATCGCTACCGATGGGTGCTAACAGGGCAATATCGTTGCAGTCATCCTTGCGGTTGTGCCCATACACCATCAACCCGGCGTTCACGTCGGATGGAAGCTTATGGAGCATGTCCGTCATTACCGTTTTGGCGATGTCGATTTTTGGCTGATCGCCGACCTTGGCCCACATGCTGCCCGAGCCGTCCAGCACGAACAGGACTGTGGGCGCGTTGGCGCGGACGCTGCCTGATCCACAAAGAGCCAGCATCAGACCGGCGATTAGGATGCGTTTCTTCATTGGACTAGCCTCATGAGCGAGATGATGGAATGGTGAAAGAAGCTGGGATTTTGGACAAACTAGTAAGCGAATAGCCGCTGTCGCATGGGTAGTTTCAGGGGAGTGTGATTCAAAGAACCCAGTTGGGCTATACCACGATCAACACTACCTTCCGGGCACCTCGAAAAACCTCGATTTCTTGGCGAGTTGACGGTGCAGCTATTTGGTTTAGAAAAGACCAATTTTTCAGAACTATCGTACAAAACCGTCCAAACTAGTCAGAAAGTGCTGCATAAAGCTGATTGACTAAATTATTTCTGTCCTGACTGAGGCGTTGTGCATCTTGTATAGAAGGGGCAATCTTGATCTGTGACTCGCACCATTCGATTTCCTTTAGATAGGCGCGATATAATTCAACTTCCTGTAGAGCGAAGGTCAATTGAAGGGACATTTTAAAAAATCTTCTTGTCAACATTGCACCAGGAGCTAAAAATCTCTCATTCTCCTCACCATCCGGTTTGTTTTCTTCCTGGCTAGTGATTTCCATATCTACATACTCTACAGATGGAACAGTTGGCATATAGCCAAGCCCACCGCCTTGATAATGCTCCTGATTAGTTACCGATATACGCACCGTAGCATAAGCTGGTTTTCCATCTACCAAGAGTTTTAGAGCAGTTTGTTTTTCACCTTTGATAGCGACTTCGATTTTTGGACGCAAGGCTTCTAGTTTCTTCTTGAAATCTTCTTCTTGCTGCTTTTCTATGACTTTTCCAAGTAACCATGCTAATAAGAGATTGATAATAGCAACGATAAATGTACCTCCAGCAATCTTCAATCCTGGACCAATTTTTCCAGTAAATCTAAGAGCGCCAACAGGAGTTTTCGGCGTTGCCACTGCATGGATAGGAATGAATGATGCTCTTAGCTTAACCTGAACCGATGATGGTTGCCCATTTTTATTATATAAAATACACATCTGCTTGCCGCCACTTCGATATTCGTATCCAATAACAGCGTCATAATCATTCAGATTAATTTTATTCGCGTCCAAAAAATTTTTAAAATGTTTACTGTACTGACTGGCGTTCCCCGCTTGTAGTTCAGATTCAATGGATGACCATTTACCTGAGCTATCGGTAGGCGGCTTCATAAAACTAATATGTTTTTTCCACCGCATATCTTTTGTTAAGTCGAGAACGCGTATTTGGGTTGTGTCTACCTTCACCATATATACACGACGATCGTCTGGACTGCTGGCGCGCTCCTGAGCATATTGCTTTGCAACATCGAGCTTGTCGGTCAGATACATTCCATCGCCGATGTCATTATCAACACCGCCTGCCTTCGCAGGCTTTATACTAAGCCCTTCTCCACGAAACCAATTTTCAGCCATTGTATTACCTCAAAGCTAGTAGCACTACTGAACAACCGGCTTTAGAAATTAGAAGGATAAAACGGAAATGAAACACCCGTTGGAACGGTCAAGCACTGCTGCAATCCTCGTGACCTCTAAAGCGGCAAACGCACCAAATGGGTCCAAGCGCCGGACGGTTTCCCGAGTTCAAACCGGCCCTTCGCCACGACGCCAAGATCGGTGTCCGCCGCTTCGATGATGGTTCCATTGGCCGCAACCCAGGCGATGTGATGGTCGGCTTTCACCAGAATATCGCCATCCATTAATATCTCGGGCTTACGTCCCACGCTTAGGTCGTAAACCTTCGAGCCCGTCATGGGTTGGTTGGGCGTGCGCCACTGGGCGATTTCAAGTTGGAGAGCTTTCTTGCCCGTCGCTTGGTGACAGACAGTAGTTGATAAACCCGATACAGTCGAAATGGCGAATGCCCTGGCAAGATTGTGCCCATATCAGCTTGCCGCCGATATCGCCACCGGGTGCTGGCCCGTAAACACGGCGAGGGGTAAAGTGTCCGTAGTAATTGGTCCAGGCCGCCGGATGCTTGCCTTTGAGGGAAGTTCAGATAATTATTGAGATCCCAGTCAGAGGGTGAAGCGGGTCTACCCTTGAAACTTCCCTTGAAACCTTGATAGTTGCCGCCGCAAATGCAGTATCTTTCGATGTGTCGTTTTTCATCTTTGATGAAAGTGTGGGCAGCTAAAACCGCCAAATCCTTTTTTTTATCCGCCTGCTTGATGGGATCAAGGCGTTTGGAGTCAGCAACCAATTGAACACCGCCAGGTCGACAGGAAGCGCCATCGTTATGACCCGGCGTCGCGCCATAGGCACCGTTGATATAATGGCATCCAACCAGTCCAAGCGCGATTTGGACGATGCGCCCGCCGAGCGTAGGTTTTTTTGGCCTGATCGAATCATCCCGCTTGGCGTGGGTCGTCTCGACCGTGCGCGGTTCGCGGTGACGATGGAAAGTTTCCATATTTCTCTCCTAAGCCCGAGTGTCTATTATCGACCACCAATAACATACGGCATTAACAAAATGAGGCGATACACGAACAGCATCCTACACGTGTCGTTTGGATAAACCATATTAATACCATAAAAAACCATTTTGTCAATCTGACTGTAAAGAGTATAGAGATAGACCCGTGCGCGCCTTCGTGCTTGGCAACTACATAAACGCCAACTTCTTATACGTGGATCGCCTGCCGCTAGCTGGCGAATCCCTGGTGGCTACACGCATCTTCCAGGAACACGGTGGCAAAGGGTTGAACCTGGCCGTAGGACTGCACCGTTTGGGCGTTACCGTGGACTTGCTGATGGCAGTGGGAAAGGATGAAGCGGGCGCGGCGGTCAAGCACCGACTCGCTGAGGAAGGGATGGATACTACGTGGGTTTTAACTTTGAGATCGCATTCCGGTTATGGCGTCGGTTTCATTGCCCCGGACGGTTGCAACTTTCTGGCAGCTCATCTTGGCGCGAACGCCTTGCTGACCGCCGAGCATGTCGAGCAGGCGCGCGAGGTCTTCGTTCATGCGGATTGGGTCGTGGCGCAGTTTGAAATTCCCGATTCGGCCATCCTGCACGCTTTTCGTCAAGCCCGCCGGCTCGGCAAGCACACCTACCTGAATCCCTCACCATGGCGTCAAATCGACAACGAGTTACTGGCGCTGACTGATGTGCTGGTGGTCAACGCCAGCGAAGCGGCGCTGATGTTCGATCAAACGGATCTGGAGAAGCTGACACCGAAAGACTGGTCTGAGCGACTGTCCACCCTGGCCCGACAAATGAGCTGGCAGGGTCGGTTGCTGGTCGTTACCTTGGCTGATGCGGGTTGCGTCGCTCTCGATGAGGCGGGTACGGTCATAAGCCAACCCGCTTACCCCATCCAGCAGATCGACGCCGCCGGTGCTGGCGATGCTTTTGGTGCTGGATTGGTATGGTCGCTGATGCGGGATTTACCTCTGATCGAAGCCTTGCGCATCGGCAATGCTTGCGGCGCGCTTATCGCCGCCCGCGAGGGCATCCTGGACGGCCTGCCCCGGCGTACCGCAGTGAAGACTTTCATGACAGCGGCTGTTCCAGATTGAGCGTGAGGCGGTAAGCATAGGCATCTCCACGAAAAGTGCCTTCGACATATTCGATCATTTGCCGGGAAGCGCTATACGTTTTGCGCTTCAGAAGCAGGCAAGGGCCGGGTTCGGCGAAATCGAACACCGCCATTTCCGTGGGGGAACTCATGACGGCCTCAATCGTTTGTTCGCCACAGGTCAAGGCGATGCCACAATGTTCATAGAGATACTGGTAGATCGAACCCACGACATTCCACTCAGCCAACGCTGGGGCGGCGCTCAGATCATACCAGGCGACTTCTCGCGATAGCGGCGTGCCATCGCCCAGCCGTACCCGCACCAGGCGCAGGAATTGCGCGGTGGTCGGGCGCTCAAACAGCGAGGACAGGGTGCGATCCGTCACAATGCCCCGCTCCATCAGGCGGGTCGACGGCTTCATGCCTAATTCCCGCATTTCCTCGGTGAACCCCTTGAGACGGCCCAGGCGCGGCGACAAACGCGGCGGCGCCTTGACCGCCACACCTGTGCGGCCATGCGTTGACAAGTAATCTTTGGCCCGCAGCTCATCGTAGGCCCGGCGCACTGTCGTGCGACTGAGTTGCAGTTTTCCGGCCAACACCCGTTCAGAGGGCAGACTCTGGCCTGCCGGAACCTCTCCCGATTCGATCAGTTGAGTCAGCTTCTGCGCTACCTGCAGGTAGCTGGGTTCAGCTATTTCACGGTCGGGGACTAAATGTTCGATCAGTTGCTCTGACTTCATAGCGATCCTGGATTAAGGAAACGTGATACTCGACTACCAAGTTATTACTCAGTTCTTGTAGCTGGCAGTAGACGCTGGCTGACCCTTGCCGGTAAGGTTTGGAGTTGTCGACGTCGGGGATGTTCCTGCATCATTTTCAGATGCGTCTGCCCAACGACGGAAATCCCACTGGCGCACCTCACTGATCGTACTATTTAATTCTGTCATCTCCACAATTCCTCCTCATTTCATCCGTATTTTTTCCATGTTGCTCCAGTAAGTTGGCGCATGAGGTCGAGCGATCCAGTGATCGATCATTCACCGTACTATCCGAGTACGGCGGCTGGCCTACATCGTTTAGCGCAAATCACGGATTTACGGGAGAACAATCTATGAAACAAGCATCGACGGTCCAACTCCTGATTGCAGGTCTTTTGGCCAGCGCCATCATTATGCCGCTCGCTTACAGCGATCAACGCGCGCCCGCACCTCCTCCAAACCCAGCCGCTGAGCCGCCACATCAGGGTATCGAGATTGATCGTAGTCTCCTGATCACCGATCTTGGCGTGGTGGAAGACCCGGTGCGAACGGATCCCACCACCGACATTCCCGGTGTCTGGACCTTCCGTCATTTGATCGAGCAGATGGCCGGTGAACAGGATCCTGCCGAATTTGCGCTGCGCTGGCTCGAAAACTGGGAGCAGAAACAGGTGATTAATGGAAGTCGGGTGCCGGCCCGCCCGAATATCTGCCCGCTGGTTATTGAACCCTGGTTGCAGGCCAGCGGCGGCCAGCGGCTGGATTTACGCAAGGCGCCCTTTAAGCTTCTGGCGATCGTGAGTCGCATTGATCTGCGCGAGCATGACCAACGTCAGGCAAAGAACGCCGGTGAAGGTCGTTTTATCTTCGGCGTATTGGATAAGAATGGTTTACCGTTGCCGCCAGCAGCCGGCACCGCACCAGGGGGATTCACGGTCATCTTCGAGTACAAGCTGCCCGCCGAGACCATGGACGAACTGCGATATTGGGCGGAAGACTGGTCGGATCTAAGTCGGTTCACGCCTGGCAGTCAGGGTTACAATGCGGCGCTGGAGGCCCTTACTCGCCGATTTACCGACAAAAATATGGCTCCGGACAAGCCTAATGGTTCCGCCCTCGCCCAGATCCGCACCAATGAAGTGGCGTTGGGTTTGCCTTGGGAGTTAAGAGAGTTTGTCATCGATTTTGCCACCGGTCGGTTGCGTCTCCAACCGGTAGCGCTGACGCCCGATACCTATGCGCTCAACGGTACCGAAACTTTGGCGGCGCTGATCAATGCCAATGAACGCCGGTTGCTGAACGATACCTTCGAACTGGACCCCCAATGGTTCGGTAGCGTATCTGCCGCTGGCCCGTTCCAGTTGGTGGAGTTTCCCGATGTGGATAACCGCAGCTTCACCGTCACTCCTTTGATTGGACCCTTTAACAATATTCCCTGGAGCGCCGCCGGCATCATCAATAACGATGCCCGTCACCTCTTTGCTCTCAACACGTGCAGCGGCTGCCATCGGGACGAGACCGGCACGGGCTTCCTGCATGTCGGGTTCCCCGAGCAACACGCTTTGCCGAACTCCCTTGGGGAACCGGCGGCGTTATCCGGTTTTCTGACCGGTACTGAAGTGCTGGATCCGGTAGATGGCGTTACACCCCGGAAATTTGCCGACCTGGAGCGACGGCGGCAGGATCTGGAAAGTCTGCTTGCCAGCTTCGCACAGGATCCCGCGGGTCCGAATGATCGGCACAAACCTACATTTGTACATTAAGGCGTAGAACCTCTCAAGATATGGGGTGCCGATGCGTTTAAAAATTGCTCATCAACTTTTTCTGACCTTATTGCTCAGTACGGGAAGCGCATTGGCGGTCATGGCTCTGCTCGCTCAGTGGAGCATTGGCCATGGCTTTTTAAACTATATTAATCAGATGGAAAGTGAACATCTGGATGCTCTGGCCATACGTTTGCAAAATGAATATGCTTATCGGAGGCAGTGGGCCTGGTTGCGGGATCACCCTCGGATGTGGCAGTGGTTGTTGCAGCAGGACGCGCCTGTTTATGGCCAGCCATCGCCACTGCCGCGACCGCCGCCACCGCGACCGCCGTTACCGCCGCGACCGTTCCTACCGCCGCCGCCGCCACCGCCACCACCACCACTGCCCCCAGATCCCTTATCGTTTGGGCCTCGTTTAGCGCTACTTAACGCTGATGGGCAACTGGTGATTGGTCAAATTGATAGCTCTGATCGTTCATTGATTCGTAAGTCACTGATTGTAAAAAATCAGATCGTTGGCTGGCTAACATTGATGCCGCTGAGACAAATCACCAATACACGGGAGTTGGGTTTCATCCGTCAGCAGTCGCACACATTTCTATTAATTGCAGTAGCTCTGCTCGCTGGCGCGGCATTGCTAGCTTTGTTATTGGCGCAACGATTAACGCGACCACTGCGTGAATTGACTGGCTTGGTCAAAAATCTGGCTTCAGGCGATTATCAGACACATGTCTACATCAATGGTCAGGATGAAATTGCCGAACTCGGTCGGGACATTAACACTCTAGCCCGCACCTTGGCAGACAATCAGCAAGCGCGACAGCGCTGGATCGCAGATATTTCCCATGAACTACGCACCCCACTGACTGTGGTGCGTGGCGAACTGGAAGCCCTGGAGGATGGCATTCGTCCGTTTGACCGGTCGGGGTTGCAGTCGTTACAGAATGAAATCGACCGATTGAGTAAGCTGATTGAGGATTTGCACGAGCTATCCCTTGCTGATCTGGGCGCGCTAAGTTACCAGTGGCGTCTGCTGGATCTACAGGAAATTCTGACGCAGGTAGCCGATACTTTTGTCATTCGCGCACAACGGCATGGCTTAACGCTTGCCTTGGCGCAACAAGCTTTGCCGGAGTTGCCGGTGCATGGCGATCGCCAACGTCTGTTGCAACTTTTTTCCAATCTGCTCGAAAATTCAGTGCGCTATACTGATGCAGGAGGGCGGATTGAAGTGACTGTCCACGTCGCTGATCAGGTTATCCGCGTCTTCATCGACGATTCTCCACCCGGTGTGGCGCTGGAGGAATGTCCTCGTCTGTTCGAACGCTTATACCGGGTCGATGCCTCCCGGAGTCGGACGCGCGGCGGCAGTGGTCTCGGACTGGCGATTTGTCAGAGCATTGTAACTGCCCATGAAGGAGCTATTACGGCGCAACCGTCGCCCTTGGGCGGATTGCGGATCAGCGTCTCGCTGCCACGCTACTTTATGAACTGATGCCTTATGCCCGCTAAAGAAATCTTGATCGTCGAAGACGAACCCAAGATCGCGCAATTGCTAAGCGACTACCTGCAAGCGGCAAGCTTCCAAACTCGTTGGCTGGATCATGGTGATCGTGTGATCGATTCGATCCAGCACGCGACGCCCGATTTGTTGCTGCTGGATCTGATGCTGCCCGGCAAGGACGGCCTGACGATTTGCCAGGAATTAAGGAGGTTCAGCGACTTGCCCGTGATTATGGTTACCGCTCGGGTTGAAGAAATTGACCGTTTGCTGGGTTTAGAGCTGGGCGCTGATGATTACATCTGCAAACCCTTCAGTCCCCGCGAGGTTGTGGCGCGCGTCAAGGTCATTTTTCGGCGGCTTGATTGCCTCATCAATCAAGCCTCTCCGAAAACCGGCTTTACTGTCGATGAAGAGCGAATGCAAATACGCTGCGCTGGCCAACCGCTGGATTTGACTCCCAACGAGTACCGGTTGCTGGCTATTTTACTGAAACGACCGGGCCGGGTGTATTCGCGCGACGCCCTGCTGGATCAGTTATACGATACCGACCATGATGTTAGCGACCGCTCTATTGATAGTCACATCAAAAACCTGCGCAAGAAACTGGCGGCCATTAAACCGGATCAAACCCTCATCCATTCCATCTACGGCGTCGGTTACAAGTTGGAAGTGGAGTAATGTCAAGTTCAGTATTCAATCTTGGCGTAAATCTCCCGCAACGGAATTTCACATTGAATCGAAACTAGGCAAAGCATATCGTCCAAATGATCCATCTCCGTCAACACCCACTGTTTATCTTGCCGAATATAGTGTTCAATCCTCACCTTGTCCTGAGCGATTAAGACATACTCCATCAGCGATGGTAACCGGCGATAGTGGGCGAATTTATCACCCCGGTCATACGCTTCGGTGCTTGGCGACAAAATTTCGATAATGACCGATGGATTTAGCAAGGTGTCCATGTGCGCATCCTCGAAATCCGGTTCATCACACAGCGCAGCCACATCGGGATAGGTATACAAGCCGGTAGCGCTGACTTTAACCCGTAAATCGTTGAGATACGCTAGACACGGACGATTCTTCAATTGACTATGCAATTCTCCAGCGAGGTTGAACGCAATTTGATTATGTTCCTTGCTTGCGCCAGCCATTGCAAAGATGCCGCCACTCACATACTCGCTTTTGTAGTTGGCCTGACGCTCCAGAATCAAGTATTGCTCAGGCGTACAAGAGGATTGCGCGAGTGCGGACATGACAGCCTTCTCCAGATGACTGAGCAACGCTCAGAAAAGCCCTATTTTGACGTAATGCATTGGCTAACGTTAAGGCCGGCGCGACCGACGACCAGAGCCGCAGGGACTGCCTTGAGTAAACGCCCGCGCTGGTCGTCGATCAGTGATCGTGGGCTTGGACGGTTTCGACGCAGGCTGGCTGGGCTTTGTCTCCTCGCTGTGCGGAGGTAAACCTGTGTGCTGTGTCAAAAAACGCTGCGGTCGATGTTTGCGACCGGTGCGCGTGCCTTCCCCACCGCCAGCACCCGTACCCACCGGTTGCCAACTGGGGATCAGATGCCGCTGACCGTTGCCGATCAAATCGGCGCGGCCCATGCGCTTGAGCGCCTCGCGCAGCAACGGCCAGTTTTCCGCGTCATGGTAGCGTAGAAACGCCTTGTGCAACCGGCGCTGTTTCAATCCCCTCGCCGAAACCACCTGCTCACCCCGGTTGCGGTGAATGCCTTTCAATGGGTTCCGTCCAGTGTGATACATGGCGGTAGCTAGCGCCATGGGACTCGGCAGGAACGCTTGGACTTGATCAGCACGAAAGCCATTACGCTTCAGCCACAGCGCCAGGTTGAGCATATCTTCATCCGTAGTTCCAGGGTGAGCAGCGATAAAGTAGGGAATCAGGTATTGCTCCTTACCGGCCTCGCGCGAGAATTTCTCAAACAACGCCTTAAATTGATCATAAGCGCCCATGCCCGGTTTCATCATTTTGGACAACGGGCCAGCTTCGGTATGCTCCGGGGCGATCTTGAGATAACCGCCCACATGATGGGTGACCAGTTCCCGCACGTAAGCCGGGTCGCGCACGGCCAGGTCATAGCGCAATCCCGAAGCAATCAGCACCTTCTTCACGCCCGGCAATTCCCGGGCTTTACGGTACAACGCGGTCAACGCCGAATGATCAGTATTCAGATTCGGGCAGATTTCCGGGTAAACGCAGGAGAGCCGGCGGCAACTTTGTTCAATCGCGCTGGATTTACAGGCCAGCCGGTACATGTTGGCGGTCGGCCCGCCCAGGTCGGAGATCACGCCGGTAAAGCCCGGCGTCCGGTCTCGGATGTCCTCGATCTCGCGCAAAATGGATGCTTCCGAACGGGATTGAATAATGCGGCCTTCATGTTCGGTAATCGAGCAAAAGGTGCAGCCGCCAAAACAACCACGCATGATGTTGACTGAGAAGCGGATCATCTCATAAGCCGGGATGCGGGCGTTGCCGTAGGCCGGGTGGGGAACGCGGGCGTAGGGCAAGTCAAATACGGCGTCCATTTCCGGGGTCGTCAACGGGATCGGCGGCGGGTTGAGCCACACATCGCGGTCGCCGTGGCGCTGGATCAGGGCGCGGGCGTTGCCGGGATTGGTTTCCAGATGCAGCAACCGCGAAGCGTGAGCGTACAGCACCGGGTCATCCCGCACTTGCTCATAGGCGGGCAAACGGATCACCGTTTTAGCGCGGTCATGGCGGATGGCGCGGGGGCGGAAGGTGAGCGTACTCATCTGTACATTCCCCTCCTTGGATGAGGAGGGGTGGCGCGTAGCGCCGGGGTGGTTTGAGTATGGATCGGGATGCGGTTCCACCCGTCCCGGCTGATCCACTTCGGTGGAATCAATTTCCAGCCAACCTTCCGGCAAGTCGCCTTTGTGAATAAAGGCCGTGCCGCGAATATCATGCACAGTACATGGATGTTCACCGGCGGCGACGCGGTGGGCAATGTCGACGATGGCGCGTTCAGCGTTGCCGTACAACAGCAAATCCGCCTTGGCGTCCAGCAAGATCGACCGGCGCACTTTGTCCGACCAGTAATCGTAATGGGCGATGCGGCGCAAGCTGGCTTCGATGCCGCCAATGATGATCGGCGCTTTCGGGTAGGCTTCACGGCAACGCTGGCTATAGACGATCACCGCCCGGTCAGGGCGTTTGCCGCCTTCGTCGTTGGGCGTGTAGGCGTCGTTGTGGCGCAAGCGCCGGTCAGCGGTGTAACGGTTGACCATCGAGTCCATATTGCCGGCAGTCACGCCGAAAAACAGGTTCGGCGGCCCCAGCGCCCGGAACGATTCCGCCGAAGTCCAATCCGGCTGAGCGATGATACCCACCCGGAACCCTTGCGCCTCCAGCAGTCGACCGATAATCGCCATGCCAAAACTGGGATGATCGACGTAAGCGTCGCCGGTGACCAGGATAATGTCGCAGGAATCCCAGCCGAGTTGATCCATTTCAGCGCGTGACATCGGCAGAAAAGGCGCAACGCCAAAACGGGTGGCCCAATAGGGACGGTAGGAGAAGAGCGGGGGAGCGGTGTGCATGAGCATTCAGAAGGCGCGGGGCCGATAACCAGGGAAAGAAGTCGGAAATTATACGGGGGTGGACGGTTAGAGCAATGCGTGACTCGTCCTGTTCCCTGTCAGGGTGGGTTTTGTCTACCCACGTTCCCGCAGCCAGCGTTGCATAAGCGGAACGCGCAGCTGCCATTGATTCTGCTCCTCCGTCACTAGTGGGCTGACACAGAAGTTTTGACAGGTTCAGAGGTTTCTAGGTCCACCGGGGTTTCAGAAGATTTCAAGGGAGGATAGAGGCGCTTGAGTTTGACCCGGGCCAAGTCGGTGCCGAACTGCCAGTGGATTTTGGTCTGACGTAGGTTGCGTGGGCCTTGCCAAGCGGCGATTTCCTTCCGCAAAGTTTCGAGGTTCGCAATGCGGCGATTCAAACACTGGCCGGCGAGAACAGCGAACTCACATTCCGCCATATTGAGCCAACTGCCATGCTTGGGGGTGTAATGAAATTCGAGCTTGCGGGTGATCCGGCGGGCTTCCTCTGGAGAAAAGACACTATACAAGGCCGCAGGAGTGTGGGTATTGAGGTTATCCACGACCAACCGGATTCGCTCCGCCTTCGGAAAGTACACATCAACGAGTTGCTGCATTTGCTGGGCAAAATCGCGTTTGGTGCGCTGTTTCGTGACATTAACATGACGCCACCCGCGCAAGGGTTGTACGAATAGAAATAAATTGGCGGTGCCTTCGCGTTTGTATTCACAGTCATAGCGCGCCGGTTGACCCGGGCGGGCGGGTTGAGGACAGCGGGTTTCGCTGGTCAATTGCACCGGACTTTCATCGAAGCACACTTGGGGGTATTGAGGATCATCGGGTTCGGCGTACAGGTCCAACACATCCTCCATATGCCAAACATAATCGGGACTGACACTGGGAATACACCATTCTTGACGTTGCCAGGGTTTGAGGTCGTTTTTTTAAGGATGCGCCGCACACTCTCACGGGAAATGGCTTCGATGGGCCGGAGTTCCATGAAGCGGTCCGCTAACAATTGGAGAGTCCACTGACAACGGCCAGCGGGCGGGGTACTACAGGCCAAGGCGACCAGAAAGGCGGCCTGTTTGCCGGTCAAGGCCGGGGGCAAACCGACTCGTGGCCGCTCGCTTAACGCCGCCAGCAACCCTTCGTCGACAAACCGTTGACGGGTACGATGAACGGTCGAAATCCCCAAGTGAAGGCTTTGGGCAATGGCCTCATCCGTCGCCCCTTCCGCAGCCTGCAGCAACACATGGGCACGGGCAACCTTGCGCGCCGCTGCCTTGCCTTTATGAATGACCTTCAGCAGGTCTTCCCGCTCCTCTTCAGTTAGATCAACCAGATACTTGTGGGCCATGGTGATTCCTCCTGTTGATCTCAACCATAGGGCACCCACCGCTACCTGTCAAAACTTCTGTGTCAGCCCACTAGCAAGCGCCGGCGCAAGGCTTGATAAACAACATCGTCGTCCGGTGGAAGCTGGGCATCACGGGTGCGGAAGCCGCGTAGATAGTCCCACTCGCCCGGTGCGGCGTCCTCGGGTTGCATCAATTGCCGGAGTACGGTATCTCCCGCCACGATGGCCTTGGCGATAGCCTGCTCCAGCAGTGTTGGGTCCGCTTGATCCTGCTCGTGATCGTTGCAGAGATCGACGACCGTTTCCGCCAAGAGTTGCACCAAGTGTGGCCAACCACCCGCTTCGGTATGGATGCGCCCGATGCCATCCATGCCCCAGAATTCGGGACTGAACCGGGGGCGCATCGGATCATCTTTTGGCCACAGGGAGGAATAGCGCAAGGGTTCGGTGAGCAAAAGACGGGTCTCAGCAGCGGTAAAAGGCGGCACCTCCAAGGTCCGCGCGCTCACCAGATAGGAGGACCAAGGCGCATGGGTCAGTTCGGCGATAGCGTGACTCCCGGCGAGAACCCAGGTGATTTGCCGATGCGTTTGGATCGATTCGCGCATCGTAGCTAGTGGGCTGACACAGAAGTTTTGACAGGTAGCGGTGGGTGCCCTATGGTTGAGATCAACAGGAGGAATCACCATGGCCCACAAGTATCTGGTTGATCTAACTGAAGAGGAGCGGGAAGACCTGCTGAAGGTCATTCATAAAGGCAAGGCAGCGGCGCGCAAGGTTGCCCGTGCCCATGTGTTGCTGCAGGCTGCGGAAGGGGCGACGGATGAGGCCATTGCCCAAAGCCTTCACTTGGGGATTTCGACCGTTCATCGTACCCGTCAACGGTTTGTCGACGAAGGGTTGCTGGCGGCGTTAAGCGAGCGGCCACGAGTCGGTTTGCCCCCGGCCTTGACCGGCAAACAGGCCGCCTTTCTGGTCGCCTTGGCCTGTAGTACCCCGCCCGCTGGCCGTTGTCAGTGGACTCTCCAATTGTTAGCGGACCGCTTCATGGAACTCCGGCCCATCGAAGCCATTTCCCGTGAGAGTGTGCGGCGCATCCTTAAAAAAACGACCTCAAACCCTGGCAACGTCAAGAATGGTGTATTCCCAGTGTCAGTCCCGATTATGTTTGGCATATGGAGGATGTGTTGGACCTGTACGCCGAACCCGATGATCCTCAATACCCCCAAGTGTGCTTCGATGAAAGTCCGGTGCAATTGACCAGCGAAACCCGCTGTCCTCAACCCGCCCGCCCGGGTCAACCGGCGCGCTATGACTGTGAATACAAACGCGAAGGCACCGCCAATTTATTTCTATTCGTACAACCCTTGCGCGGGTGGCGTCATGTTAATGTCACGAAACAGCGCACCAAACGCGATTTTGCCCAGCAAATGCAGCAACTCGTTGATGTGTACTTTCCGAAGGCGGAGCGAATCCGGTTGGTCGTGGATAACCTCAATACCCACACTCCTGCGGCCTTGTATAGTGTCTTTTCTCCAGAGGAAGCCCGCCGGATCACCCGCAAGCTCGAATTTCATTACACCCCCAAGCATGGCAGTTGGCTCAATATGGCGGAATGTGAGTTCGCTGTTCTCGCCGGCCAGTGTTTGAATCGCCGCATTGCGAACCTCGAAACTTTGCGGAAGGAAATCGCCGCTTGGCAAGGCCCACGCAACCTACGTCAGACCAAAATCCACTGGCAGTTCGGCACCGACTTGGCCCGGGTCAAACTCAAGCGCCTCTATCCTCCCTTGAAATCTTCTGAAACCCCGGTGGACCTAGAAACCTCTGAACCTGTCAAAACTTCTGTGTCAGCCCACTAGCAGATCTTCATTGAATACGCCTTCACCTAATTTACGGTCCAGGTTTTCATACTCGTCGATGGCCAGCATCAGCCGTTGATCCATTTCCGCCAGACGCGCGTTGCAATCGGTAAGCCGTTGAAAAAAGTCCTTCAAGTTCCCAACTGTCTGCACGGCAGGCTTTTTTTCCGGTTGAAGGGCCTCTGACGCTCGTCGTACTATGGCATCCAGAAGATTGGCCTGCGAGGTAAAGGCGTCCGGGTTCTGCATCGAGACGACAGCGATATGCACCGGGGTAGGTAGAAAACCCTCCAGATTGCGCAACAAGGTGGATTTACCCATGCGGCGGCGACCGTACAGGATCAAGCCAGGACAACCGGTACTCAAAGTCAATTGACGATCCAAGTCGCCGAGGATGTTTTCGCGTGGGATAAAGGCTTCCTTGTTTCGATCTACCGGATCACCTGCCCGAAATACTGGTAAAGCAGGTTCCTTGCTCAATACGATTTGAATTTGGTGATGCTGACGTTCGGCGATAGCGAGCCATTGACGGGCTGCTTGGCGGAATTCGCTGCTCAGTGGCTCGCGAAAACCGGCCACTTGGCTCTGGAAATTCTTGATCTTCTCGACCAGCAGCGCAGCCGTTGGCTCGCGTAGAAACGGACGATCCAGGGTATCCAGGCGCATTTATGCGAATTAAGAGCTTCATCCTCAACTCGTTGAAAACCCGATTTCTGGATTTTCGTCAGCAATTCGATGAGTAACGTAACATATTTATATTTAAGGATATTAGTTAGCTCTTAATTCGCATATTTGCACTTGGCAAATTTCGCCAGCCATCGCGCGTACTTTCGATGTCTGGGCAAGAAAATCGCGATCACCTTCTGGAAGTTGCGCCATGTAAGCGTCGAGCCGGGACAGATGGGTCTCTTGGGCAGAGGCGCGGGCGATCAACCGGGTTTTGGCGCGCAAGGCCGACATACGCTGACTTGGATAATGATCGATGAGGCGTTCGATTTCCGCCTGCGCGGCGGTCGGCGCATGATCGGCATACGCCGCTAACAGACGATCCAAGCCAGGAAAAGGCAATGAACACAGGTCGTCCCACGCGACCGGATGCCAGGGATACCAGCGACCGTGCACTGCTGGCCAGATAAAAAGCCAACCAAAAAACTGGTAATAGGCGCGAAGCGAGGCAATCCCGAGGGCAATTCCGACGGTAATCCCGAACGCAACACCTGCGCCAATCCCGTATGCAACACCTGCGCCAATCCCGAGGGTAATTCCGACGGCAATCCCGAGGGCAATCCCGAGGGCAATCCCGAGGGCAATTCCGAAGGCAATCTCGTCGGTAACCCGGACGGCAATCCCGAGGGCAATCCCTGTAGCAATCCCGAAGGCAATCCCTCCTAAAATCCCGTCGGTAATCCCGAAGGTAATCCCTCCTACAATCCCTACGGCAATCCCTACGGCAATCCCTCCGACAACCCCGAGGACAACCCCGAGGGCAACGTTGGCGAATTCCAAGCCTAAAACACCGAACAACACCCAATGGTCTAGGATGCCCAAGACTATCATCAAGACCACCATATGGAGCAGGGCATAAAGATACAGCACGCCACCAACGCGTAGCGCTTGAAGCCGTGGCAGGATTTCCAGTTGTTTTCGGAATTGTTGAGGACGCCGGTACAAGATCCCCAGCCACCACAACGCCGAGCGATGATCCTGCACGCGCAGCCCAAGTTGTTCCAACGGCAATGGCGTCATGGTCGCGCGCGCAGCTCAACTGTTTTGATGTCGAGGTCGGAAAGCGGGTGATCTTTCGGCAACAGCGCAGCAAACGGCGTGCGTGACTGCACCAGCAACGTCAACTTGCGCATGTCCATCATCAGGAAACGCAATGCGGCGAACAGATCGACATCGTAATAGGAACGATGAGGCGCCATATCGAAATGCGTCAGAACTACCCGAGTATTGGAACGAGTCTGTAGCAACTCTTTAAATGCGAATTAAGCGCTACGAAAAATTTCAGGAAAAACAAGCATAAAAATGGCAGCAGCCAGTCGCCCAAAGACATGGACTAATCATCCGGATGAAGAGCGGACTTTACTCGCTTTTTGAATACCGGTTTTTTCATTAATCCAATTGAAAAATGATTCAATGGGCTGACGGACTTGACTGATGGCACGAGATAACCATTGATTAGCAACATCTAAATATTCCTGACCTTTTTGTCTCTTAATCGGTGTTAACAACTCGATTCCTTGTAGGGCCGCGATCGGTTTCAAATACGCATATGATTTATCACCATACGCTCTATTTTCGGGTAAGTAAGGTAATAGACTCTCCAAAACTTTCCCATCATCTTCATTAGCAGGAGTGATGCCGATATAATCAGGAAAAGGTAAGCTGCCGATCTGCTGCTGGCCTAAAACATGCAATTTTACGCCATAATAATACAGCTTCTTCGATGCACAGTAGCCCCGACTGGCATACTCTGGAGCAACGCGTGCATTGAAGCTATGCCCTTGCTGAGCAAGAATAATCGGTTGAGAATCCAGCAACCAATCACCCAAAATAGGGCCACGGGCCGACAGAATTTCGACGAGCGGCGCGAAAACATCACAGACTTTATTCACCCGTTGCACAAATCCAGGATACGAGGGCAAATTCGGAAACCAATCACCCAGATGACGTTGAGCTTCGTCATAGATCGTTTTAATTTGACTGTGTTTACTTATAATCCCAAATAAGAAAATAGTAATCACCTCTTCATCCGTAAATGATAGATCGCAGTAAGGACTAAATCTTTGGCAATAAACCCAAAGCTCTTCTTGATAGTGTTTGCAAACCATATCATAAAGGGTAATTAACTGAATTTGCCAGTCCATCGTAGCCGCTCCAATAGGTGTGGTGAGAAGCACCTATTATACAATGGACTGGCAATCTAATTTATCCAATACCGTTAGCTCTTAATTCGCATTTAAACTTGGGTAAATCTCGCGGCTCATCCGGCAATGAAATCCGTTCCCCCAAAGCCTTTGCTATTGCTGCCAGTAAACCCCGGCGGGAGGTATTGTCTTGCTAATAGTTATCCCCACAAAAATCATGCTGGAGCTTTTTCAGGATTAGCGTATTGAGTATCAGGGAGCCTAAAAAATGATTTGACCCTTTCCTGAAATTCTTTTAGCTTTTCCAAAGCAGAATAAACGCGCGCTCTGAAATCAGCCCGGTTTTTAATTGGCTCCTTTTCCAGATGATCATTTTTGATCTCATTCCAAACCTGTTCATCCGGATTTAACTCTGGCGAGTGGGGGGGAAGAAAGAACAAGCGGATTTGTTTTCGATGCGTCTCAAGAAAGGCTTTGACTTCTTTCGAGGTATGATAAGACGCATTGTCCGTGATGACAATTAATGGGCGCTCTCGACCCTCTAATGCCTTCTCTAAAAAGGCAATGAAAACCCCACTCACTCATTTTTGAGTGGTCACTTCAAATATTAACTCGCCCGTCGCCGTAACCATCGATAAAATGTGAAACCCACCCCGGTCATCACTCACTTTAATTTCAGGCGGATGACCGACTAAGCCCCACGTCCGTCCAGAACGCGTATGGCCTTGAACCCATGACTCATCCTGAAACGCAATATCCGCTCCAAGTTCTTGAGCCCGCTTCTGAATCTCTTTAAATTCTTCATTAATAAACTTTTTAACTTCCTCCTGATCCTGGTTTAAGGCATGATAACAAGGTTTTTGACAACTCAGTCCTAATTGATGTAAATGCAGACGAACCGTGGCATCCGATACCCATAAACCAAAGTACTCTTTCAATAAATTAACCATGATCTCTAAAGTCCATAAAACCGTATCATAGCCATGATCCGCCGGCGTCGTATTGAGTATCGTTTCTTTTAACCATCGATCAATATCCGGAGTCATCACACACGTGGCGCCGAGCGCTTTCCGGGTATCCAGGGCTTCTTCTCCTTCATAACGATAGTTGCGAAGCCAATCATAAATACTCGTTCGGTCGATACCCAAAAAATCAGCAACAAGCTCCGGACCATAATGCTTCTCTTCGACCGCGCGAACCGCAATACGCCGGATGTAATTCATCACTTCATCCGGTATTTTACGTGCATCAAACATCCATTCCGCGTTCATTGCCGCACCTCCTCTATAAATTTAGAGTCTCTAAAGAGGTCTTCTATAGTTATTAGACAATTTGATTAACGCTCAGTTCGTTGATAATGTAGGGATAATCGTTGGCAAGCCTATAGTATCAGGGTCTTGCAAATCCACTTGCGCCAAGCCCAGCGGATAGTCGTTGACCAGATGCGCCAGCAAGGCTCGCCAATTTACTCCGTTATCCACCACCAGATTTACTGATTGATTCCGTTCCAGGTACCGCGCCACTTCGTCCCGCGCCGCCAACCACGCCGGGGCAGTCGTTCCCAACCCGGTTGCACCGCACTGCCGGAGCACTTGAGTCCATGGGTCGGGTTGGCGGTCGTCACGTAGATCTGCATACAGCGGATTCGGCCCGGTGATCGAAGGCGGTAGCGTACAAGCGCCACGTAATACAGGAATCACGATGCCCAATTTGAAATCCGGGTCCAGAGCAATAGCCCGATCCATTTCGTGGCAGCAAGAAGAACTCTTCAAATAATCGTCCGATAAAGCTAGCAAATGCTTATCGGCCTGATCTTGAGTAGCGTCCATTTGCCCAACCAGCGCCTTGCCCACCTCGAAGCGCTCCCGGTCGATCAATACCTCAGCCCCGCCTGCTTTCAAACAGGGCGTAAGCCGTTTCCAAACCCGATCCCCCTGATGATGGCAATAGCTGACAAAAATCTTGTTCATTCCCTTTCACATCCTATGCAACCAAAACAGCAGACGATATGGCTTATCGTACTGGTACGAAATTATCAAATGGTTAGGAGCTATATGGAGAGAAAGCTGCCATAGGAACCGGTCGGACAATTTCGAAGATTTCCCTGGCTTGCAAATCAATCTCCGTGGGGAGCGCAGCCAGTAATTCAGGTTGCAAATTAAGCAATTTGGCGAGTGGCGCGAAATGCATCGCGGTATCGTCCATTGACGGATTGGAAAGAACATCGGCCTCTGCTGGCATACTGTTGGCGATTTGGACCGCGACATGGAGAATCGTGGTTATCCAAACGATAGGTCGCTAGCGCCCAGGAGGGGTCCAAATGGTAAGCAACCGCCATGTGGAGATGATCATAGAGCCGCCAACTCTTCAGTAATTCAGCGCCTACATCGGCATAAGTGAATTTGAAAATCCGGCGTTCAGCGGCAATCCGGGCCAATTCGTCTTCGCCTGCCAATTCAAGGACTTCGCGATAATGCTCTGGATATTGGCTGTAAAGAACCAGCTTACCGATGCCATGCAACAAACCGGCAATGAAGAAGTGTTCCGTCTCGTGAAGCTGACGATGCTGAGCCAGGCGGCGCGCGGCGCTGCCACAACGAATGCTGTGCAGCCAGAACCGGTCCATGTTCACCAATTCCGGAGGCAGTCCCTTGAAGATACTCACTGCCACTGTGGTCATCACCAGATCGCGGACTTGTCGATGCCCTAACAAAATAATAGCGTGCGAAACCGTCTCCACCCGGCGCTGGGGCTTGTAGTAAGCGCTATTGGCCAAGCGCAGCAAACGAGCAGCCAACCCTGCATCGCAAAGAATAGTTTCCGCCAGGTCATTGACCTGAGAGTTGGGATCATCGATTAACTGATTAATGCAAATCAACACATCTGGCAGGGAAAACAAGGTGCGGGTATTTTGCACAAGGGATTTCAGATCCATCGTCGAACACTCTACGGCCAGCGATCGACTCACAGTTTAGCAGACCATCCCCCCCGGATCGGCCATGACGATAGACAATGCATGGCAAGGAACTGTTACTGAGCTGCCTAATCGCTGATCAGTAATGGCAACATAAATGGGTTCTTCGAGGATTCTTGTGGAATTGATGTTGCAATCGGTAGGTCTGGCTCCGGACGTACCCGACATGCGCGCTCCTGTCGGGCAACGCTGCGCTTATGCCCGACCTTGTATCTTGGCGGGGGTGGTGATGAACGGCCCCCCAGAGGTTGAGTGAGCTTGAGCCCGACCTAAGGGCGCGACCCTGATGCGTAGATGAAGCCCTCGACCGCTGTGGTTCTGCCTGCTGAAACACTGAACGGTAACCGAGGACCCGCCCGGTGCGGTGATCCTGAATGCACAAGGCCGGTGTAGCGCAGAGCGTTAACACTTTCGGAGAACCCTGATGTATCACCTCGGTATTGATGTTGCTAAAAACAAGCTGGATGGCTGTCTGCTCAATCCGGAGAACGATCAACGCCGCGCCAAGACCGTGCCCAACACCCCAGCGGGTTTTACGGAATTGCGCGATTGGCGGATCCGGCAAAAAGTCCCGGACCTGAGTCAGGTTCAATGCGAATTAAGAGCTTCATCCTCAACTCGTTGAAAACCCGATTTCTGGATTTTCGTCAGCAATTCGATGAGTAACGTAACATATTTATATTTAAGGATATTAGTTAGTTCTTAATTCGCATTTCATCTGATTCTGGAAGCGACTGGGGTCTATCATGAAGCGGCCACCCTTTGGTTTATTGAGGCCGGCGCCGGGGTGTCCGTCGTCAATCCTGCCCAAGTCAAAGCCTTTGGTCAGGGTGTGGCGGTGCGCACAAAAACCGACGCCTGCGACAGCCCGGTGCTGGCCCGGTACGGGGCCTTGGTCAACCCGCCCCGTTGGCAACCCCCGGCCTCGGAGATTCGGGAATTGAATGCCCTGATCGCCCGCCTGGATGCGGTCGAAGCGGACCTGCGCCGGGAACAGAACCGTCTGGAGAAAACCGCGGCGGTTCCCGCACCCGCCACCGTCCTGGACTCGCTCCAACAACACATCGCCTTTTTGAGGCAGGAGCAAACCCGCGTACAGACGGCGATTCACGATCACATCGAACGCCATCCCCGCCTGAAACAGGACCACGACTTGCTGGGCTCGATTCCTGCCGTGGGCGAGAAAACCGCCCAGCGGTTGCTGGCGGTGCTGCACGGCCACGACTTTACCTCCGCCGATCAAGTGACCGCCTTCCTCGGCTTGGTCCCCATCGAAGGTCAATCGGGCAGCAGCCTGCATCGCCGCCCCCGCCTGTCCAAAGCCGGAGCACCCCGGATTCGGGCAGCGCTGTACATGGCCGCCGTCGTGGCGACCCGCCATAACCCGCACATCCAGGCCTTATACCAGCGCCTGCTGGCCCGGGGCAAAGCCAAAATCGCCGCCTTGGGCGCAGCCATGCGCAAATTGGTGCAATTGGCGTTCGGTGTCCTTAAACATCAGCAACCCTATCAAGCAAATTGGACCCTCGCCCCTTGACCGCCAAGACGGTATCTACGGTGTGGGTTCCACAAGAATCCTCGAAGAACCCATAATTTTGCGTCCAATGCATAAATGGAATTCGCTTATTGGACCCAATCATCTATAATTCCCTCTAAATAATCCTCATCTTCACTGCAGGATTGAGTGGAGATGGTTACAATAGCAGTCGCGGATAGAAACCAGCCAACATGTCGGCGCGCATCGCCACGGTCAAACGTGACACCCTGGAAACCCGAATTCAGGTTCGGGTGAATCTGGATGGCGCGGGCCATGCTCAACTCGCCACCGGTCTACCTTTTCTCGATCACATGCTCGATCAAATCGCCCGTCATGGCCTGATTGATCTGGACATTGCAGCTCAGGGCGATCTGCACATCGACGCGCATCACACGGTCGAGGATATCGGCATCACCCTGGGTCAGGCGGTTAGGCAGGCGCTGGGCGACAAGCATGGCGTCCGCCGCTATGGCCACGCCTATGTTCCCCTGGATGAGGCGCTTTCCAGAGTTGTACTGGACTGCTCTGGTCGACCAGGTCTGGAATACGCGATCGAATTCCCTCGCGCCCGAATCGGCGATTTCGATGTCGATCTGTTCCGCGAATTCTTCCAGGGTTTCGTCAACCACGCCCTGATCACCCTGCACATCGACAATCTGCGTGGCCGCAACGCTCATCATATCGTCGAGACCATATTCAAAGCTTTTGGCCGCGCTCTGCGCATGGCGGTTGAATTTGATCCGCGCATGGTGGGTATTCCCTCCACCAAGGGCAGCCTCTAAGTCTCGGTCGATAGATCACTGTTAACCCCTGCATTCAGCACTCCTACGAGTCCTCCGCATGACTAGCATCGCGATCATCGATTACGGCATGGGTAACCTTCGCTCCGTCGCTAAAGCGCTTGAGCATGTCGCACCCCAGGCGCGGGTGCGGGTGACCCAGAATCGCCATGACATTTTAACCGCCGACCGGGTCGTGTTTCCCGGTCAGGGTTCAATCCGCGATTGTATGCGCGAGTTGGCGCACTGGGAACTGATCGATGTGGTTCGGGATGCCGCGCGCAGCAAACCGTTTCTGGGATTGTGCCTGGGACCACAGGCGCTGTTGGACTTTAGTGAGGAAAACGGTGGGGTTGAATGCCTGAAGGTTTTGCCGGGCCGGGTGGTCTGGTTTGGCGAGTTGTTTGATTCCGCCAGCGGTGAACGGCTGAAAGTCCCCCACATGGGCTGGAACCAGGTGCATCAAGTGCGTGATCATCTGTTGTGGGAAGGTATTCCTCAGGGCAGCCGCTTTTATTTCGTCCATAGTTACTACTTGCAACCCACTGACGAGGTGTTGACGGTGGGTCAGAGTCAATATGGTTTTAATTTCACGGTGGCGATTGCGCGAGACAATCTGTTCGCGGTGCAATTTCATCCGGAAAAGAGCGCCCAGGCAGGATTGCGTTTGCTTGCCAATTTCATTAACTGGAATCCCTGACCCTTGAAATCAAGATGTGCTGCTGGAAGAAGCCGTTATGTTGCTCATACCCGCGATTGACTTGAAAGATGGTAAATGTGTGCGGCTGCGCCAAGGCCGTATGGAGGACTCCACAATCTTTTCGGATGACCCGGTTGCTATGGCCGAGCGCTGGGTCAACGCCGGCGCGCGACGCTTACATCTGGTTGATCTGAATGGCGCATTCGCCGGCCAACCGGTCAATGCCCAGGTGATCGGCCAAATCGCTAAGGCTTTTCCTGATCTGCCGATTCAGGTAGGTGGCGGAATCCGCGATGAAGAAACAGTGGAAACCTATCTTGACGCAGGTGTCCAATTCGTCATTATCGGCACCAAAGCGGTTCAGGAACCGCATTTCATCAGTGATTTGTGCCTGGAGTACCCCGGCCACATCATTGTGGGACTCGACGCCAAGGATGGACGAGCCGCCATCAATGGCTGGTCGAAGCTGTCCAAGCATAATGTCATCGATCTGGCACAAATTTTTGAACGCGATGGCGTAGAAGCCATTATTTACACTGATATTGGCCGCGATGGCATGATGCAGGGCGTTAATGTCGAAGCCACAGTTCGTCTGGCCCAATCGATCGCCATCCCAGTCATTGCTTCTGGCGGCGTCAGTACCCTGGATGATGTGCGCGCGCTGTGCGCTGTAGAGAATGAGGGGGTTATAGGAGCGATCATTGGTCGGGCGCTGTACGATGGCGCCATCGATCTGGCCGAAGCTCAGCGCATGGCCGACGCGGAGGAGAGCGATTAAATGGGACTGGCGAAACGCATCATTCCCTGTCTGGATGTAGATCAGGGCCGCGTGGTTAAGGGCGTCAGATTCGTCGAGATTCGCGACGCCGGCGATCCCGTGGAAATCGCGCGTCGTTATGATCAGGAGGGTGCTGACGAAATCACCTTCCTGGACATCACCGCCAGTTCCGATGACCGCGAAACTATGGTGCATGTCGTCGAACAGGTGGCCAGCGAGGTCTTTATTCCGTTGACGGTCGGCGGCGGCATCCGCACCCTGGACGATGTGCGGCGCATGTTGAACGCCGGCGCTGACAAGGTGTCTATCAACACCGCCGCCATTCATCGTCCTGAATTCGTCCGCGAAGCCGCTGAGCGTTTCGGCAATCAGTGCATTGTCGTCGCCATCGATGCTAAATCAGTCCAACAAACCGGTGATCCGCCGCGTTGGGAAATTTTCACCCACGGTGGCCGTCGGCCTACCGGCATCAACGCCATCGCATGGGCGCAGCGCATGGCCGAATATGGGGCAGGCGAAATTTTGTTGACCAGCATGGATCGCGACGGTACCAAGAGCGGTTTTGACCTGGAATTGACCCGCGCCATCAGCGAAGCGGTGAGTATCCCGGTGATCGCTTCCGGTGGCGTCGGCACATTGGATCATCTGGCCGATGGCGTCCTGTTCGGCAAGGCCGATGCGGTGCTAGCCGCCAGCATCTTCCATTTTGCTGAGTACACGATTGAACAAGCCAAGCGCCACATGCAGGCGCGTGGGATTGAAGTGAGACTATAAATCTCCCCTCTCCGCTCGGGGAGAGGGGGTAAGGGAGAGGGATTTGTGACCAACAACTGGTTAAATCACATTAAATGGACAACAGACGGACTGGTTCCCGCCATCGCCCAGGACGCCGCTACGGGGCGGGTGTTAATGATGGCCTGGATGAACCGGGAAGCGTTGCAAAGTACGGCAGAATGTGGCGAGGCCGTGTACTGGTCCCGTTCGCGCCAGCAACTCTGGCACAAGGGGGAAACCTCTGGTCATACCCAAAAAATCAAACGCATCCGGTTGGACTGCGACGCAGACGTGTTGTTGCTGGATATCGAACAAATCGGTGGGGTCGCCTGTCATACTGGACGGCAGAGTTGTTTTTTCCAGGAGTTGCGCGATGGGCAATGGATCACGGTCGATCCGGTGCTTAAAGATCCGCGCGAGGTGTACGGTTCATGAGCGACGACATCTTGCGCGAGTTGGCGGCGACTCTGGAAGCGCGCAAACAAGCCGATCCCGAGAGTTCCTATGTGGCTAAGCTGTATGCCAAGGGCCTGGACGCCATTCTCAAAAAAGTCGGTGAAGAAGCCGCTGAAACCTTGCTCGCCGCCAAGAACGGCGATCCCGAACCCCTCGTGCGCGAAACCGCCGATTTATGGTTTCACACTCTGGTCATGCTAGCATATCAAGGTCTTGGTCCGGATGCTGTGTTGAATGAATTACAACGTCGCTTTGGCGTGTCCGGTCTCGCTGAAAAAGCCGCCCGCGCCACCCATTAAAATTTCGCCTTTTTCCCCGTTATTCAGAGGCCAATCCTTATGCATTTCAGTATCTGGGAACTCCTGCTCATCCTGGTCATCGTTCTGGTGCTCTTTGGCGGCAGTCGGCTGCGCAACCTCGGTTCCGACCTCGGCTCCGCGATTCGCGGCTTTCGCGACGCCATGAAGGAAGGCGGCAAACCGGAAACCCCGGAGCAAGAAGACCCCAGGAAACTTGAACAATCCACCGCCCAAAATTCAATGGGCGGTGACGCTACGGCGGGTTTACACGATCCGTTGGCCAAGGAACGCGACAAGGTTTAATTCCCAGGCTACTCAACGGTATGTTCGAAATCGGCTTTTGGGAGCTGGCGCTGATCGGCATTGTAGCGATGATTGTAGTGGGTCCGGAGCGCCTCCCTGGGCTGGCGCGCACTGCTGGCCTGTGGTTAGGCAAAGTCCGGCGCATGGTGGCCGATATCAAAGCGGAAGTGGACCGGGAACTGCACCTGGAAGAAATCAAGCAGTCGTTGCGCGAGCAGGGCCACCTGACCGAAGTCAATGATATTAAGAAAGATCTAACAAACCGGGTCAAAGAGATTCAAGAGGATCTGCAGGCCGAATTTGATGACCCTGGCCCCCCGCCAGGTTGGCGACCCGGCGCGGTTTCGGCGCCGCCACCGCCGGATTGGCAACCGCCTGCTTTGAGTTCCCCTTCTTTCAAAGGGCCGCCGCCATCTGACGAAATTCTCTCTTCGCCACCTCCCTTTGAAAAAGGGAAGCAGGGGGGATTGATCCTGGAAAAATCAGCGTCATCCGAATCTTCCACGCCGCCTGCTGCAAACTGAAACCGTGTCCGACACCGACCGCGAACAACCTTTTATCAGTCACTTGATCGAGTTACGCAGCCGTCTGCTGCGCATGGTGGGCGGCGTCTTGCTGGTGTTCGTGGTGATGTCGCCCTTCTCCAATCCGATCTACAGCGCGCTCGCCAGTCCTTTAACCCGACACATGCCGGCCCAAAGCAGCATGATTGCCATTGACGTACTGTCGCCGTTTCTGACGCCGCTCAAGTTCACCTTGATCCTAGCGGTGTTCGTCACTATGCCGTGGATTCTCTATCAGGTCTGGGCCTTTGTCGCGCCGGGCCTATATCAGCGTGAGAAACGCATGGCGATACCCGTCCTGCTGTCCAGCACCATCCTGTTTTATTGCGGCATGGCCTTCGCCTATTTCATCATCATGCCGATCTTCTTTGGTTTCATTACTACAACCGCTCCAGAGGGTGTAGCGGTCATGACGGACATTAACCGCTATCTCGATTTCGTCATGACGATCTTCTTTGCCTTTGGCGTAGCGTTCGAGGTGCCGGTCGCTACCGTCATCCTGTCGCTAGTGGGCATCCTGTCGCCTGAGGCGATGGCCGCCAAACGTCCTTACGTGATCGTCGGCGCTTTTGTTATCGGCATGTTGCTGACTCCGCCGGATGTCATCTCGCAGACCCTGCTGGCCGTGCCGATGTGGATGCTGTTTGAAATTGGCATCTTCATCTCCCGCCTGCTGTTGCGCCGCCGCCGCGAAGCCCAAGCCTCGGCATCGCCCGCTCAGGGGCAGTAATCTGATCAGTGCGCTGGATGGCGTTTTATGCAAACCGTGTACTTTCACCTTAGTCTGACCGCTGAGCAGATACGCAGTTATTATGAAGGCGTTGCGCGCCAGGTTGTCGTGCGGGCCAGCGACGGGCGACGGGTGCAATTCCCCGCGCAATGGTTACGGCGCTTCGTAACTCTGGAGGGCGTACATGGGCTGTTTGAAATGCGCTTTGGCGATGATCATAAATTGATTGATTTTCGACGAGTTGGGGATTAAGTGAACGGTAATCACCCTTGTGCGCGGCTCTTCCGCGACCCGGTGCATTTTCTGGCGCTCGGTTTTGGTTCTGGTTGCGCGCCAAAAGCGCCTGGCACCTTTGGCACGCTGGCGGCGATTCCGCTCTATCTGCTGATGCAGCCGCTGCCGCTGTGGGCCTATCTGCTCATCATCCTGGCGGGTTTTATGCTTGGCGTGTGGATTTGTGACCGGACGGCGCACGATCTGGGCGTCCATGACCATCCCGCCATTGTCTGGGATGAGGTGATCGGCTACTGGATTACTATGATTGCCGCGCCGCCAGGCTGGCTGTGGGTTGTCGCCGGATTTGTACTGTTCCGGCTGTTCGATATTGTCAAACCCTGGCCGATTCGGCGGGTTGATCGTGAGGTAGGCGGCGGTTTTGGCATCATGTTTGACGATGTGCTGGCCGCCGGCTATGCCTGGTTCATCTTGCAGGGCAGCGTTTATTTGCTGTCGTTGTAGCGTTCCACGCCGCGCCTAATCTCGGCCTTGGCTTCTTCCGCATCGGCCCAACCGTCCAGCCGCACCCACTTGCCGGTATCGAGATCTTTATAATGCTGGAAAAAATGAGCAATTTGATTGAGTTGAGCTTTCGACATCTGTTCAAAAGACTCGATATGGTCATAGAGGGCGCATTCTTGCTTGACCGGCACCGCCAGCAGTTTGGCGTCGCCACCGCCTTCATCGGTCATTTTTAATACCCCCAGTGGGCGGCAACGCACCACGCAACCGCTAACGACCGGCAGCGGTGCAACGACCATCACGTCCAGGGGATCGCCATCTTCGCCAAGGGTATGAGGAATGTAGCCGTAATTGCAGGGGTAATGCATGGCGGTATTCATGAAGCGATCCACAAACAGCGCGCCGGTCTCCTTGTCCACCTCATATTTGACCGGGTCGGAATGCGCCGGGATTTCGACGATGACATTGAATTCATCAGGAACTCGATGACCGGCGTCCACTCTGTCCAGAATCATGATTTTGTCCTTGTATGCTATGGTTAATAAGAGGGTGCTGATATTACCACGACTTCAGCCCCCCAGATATGCCTTGCGTACCTCGTCATTCGTCAGCAGGTTGGCCCCGGTATCGGCCAGCACGATCCGTCCGTTTTCCAGCACATAGCCGCGATCGGCCAGTTGCAAGGCGCGATGGGCGTTCTGCTCGACCAGGAAGATGGTGACGCCTTCTTCGCGGATTTCCTGAAGAATCTGGAAAATCTGGGCAATGATGATCGGCGCCAGTCCCAGCGAAGGTTCGTCAAGCAGCAGCAGACTGGGGCGGCCCATCAGACCCCGGCTGATGGCTAGCATTTGCTGTTCGCCGCCCGACAGGGTGCCGCCGCGCTGATGACGCCGTTCCTTGAGGCGGGGGAACAAAGTAAAGACCCGCTCCAGATCGATGTCCAATCGGGATTGATCGGCGAAGAAACCACCCATTTGCAGATTTTCCTGCACGGTCAGACCGGGGAAGATGCGCCGACCCTCTGGCACAATCGCCAGTCCACACTGCATGATGACATGCGTCGGTTCATGCGTGATGTCCTGTCCTTCAAAGAGGATGCTGCCTTTAGTGGCTTGCGGCGAACCGCAGATGGTCATCAACAGAGTACTCTTGCCTGCGCCGTTGGCGCCGATCAGGGTGACAATTTCGCCGGGATGGACTTCCAGCGACACACCCTTGAGCGCCTCGATCTGGCCGTAGAAGGTGTGGACCTGCTCCAGTTTCAACATCATGAGAGTATTCCTTGATCACTGATCGAATTTTGCCATACCCACCGGTACAGGGTGGGGCGACGCCCGATCAGGATACCGGCCAAACCGCTTCAAGTGCGTCAGCCAACAGCTATTCGCAATCACCTCTTCGCCGCGATCTGTGGCGGTGTGCAATTGCAGAGACTACAAATCACGGATGTGATTCTTAATTGTTACCGGTTACAACGCGAGCTATCCAGTGAGGCGATTATCAGATTTATCCAAGCCTTCACCCCCAACTTGGGACATCTCAATCGACAATTCCAACCGCCTGTCAATGCGTAAGCTCTACTTAAAATCGATAACTCGCTTGCAATCCAAGCAGATGCCCCGAACTTTCGTAGTCAACGCGCAACGTATCCGTGGCCAGTCCCGGCGCGGTCGACAGTAAATCAATGGTGTTGTCCGTGCTGGAATCTTTAAATACCAGATACATATAGCTAAAATCCACGGACAGTTGTGAGTTCGGATGATAACTCAAACCGAACGCGAAGGCATTGCGATCAGAATCGGGAATGCGCGGAGTGCGAAATTCTGCTGATGGCACCGGGGTCTGGTCATATTGGTAACCAGCGCGGAAGGTCCACTCCGGATTGTAGTCATAGCTGACGCCAACGTTGAAGGCCCAGCTGTCTTCCCAGTGCTCCTCGGTCAAACTCTGCGCACCGTCCACGAAGTCAATTTTCAATTCCTTGAACAGACTCCAGTTGGTCCAGCGCACGCCGCCCATCACCGCCCATTGATCATTAATCCGTCGGTAGGCGTTCAACCCCACCCAGTCCGGCAGGGTCACCTTAGCCTTGGCGCCAACTTCGCCATTCCGGTCAGAGATAAAGTTGGTGATTGTACGGTCGCCCTCCACCGAATGCTTGATCCGTGAACGGTAACTAATGCCGAATCGGGTATTGGAGTCAAGTTCATAAGTCGCGCCGAGGTTGTAGCCAAAGCCCCAGCCATCGGCTTCGACCTTGGCGTAGCCATCGCTGTTCGGCGCTAATGGATTGAACAACGCCTGACTCAGCGTAGCATCGGCGTACTGTGCGCTGATCCCGCCGCCAATCGATAACTGGTCGTTGATGCGGTAGGCGATGGAAGGATTGATATCCATGGTCAGCAATTCCGAATCCACCGCGTGATAACGGCCCACCCAGTTCCGGCTATAGCTGGTGCTCACAGCAAACGGCGTAGTCATGCTTAATCCAAAGCGCATCCGGTCGTTGATGTCCATGATGTAGTAACCGTTGGGCGCCACATTATCGGTACCGCCGTCATCGTAGGCGAGTCCCGAGGTCGGCAAGGTCACGAACACCGGTATGACCGTGCCGGGTGGCCGGGTTAACAGCTCCCCCAGATTGGCCGGCAAGCGAAGGGTGGAACCTGCATTACTCACATCGATGATGATGCCGATAAAGGTCATCCCGGCTTGCGCCTGAGCACCTTTGCTCAGCATCATGTCAGCGGGATTGAAGTAGGCGGCGGAAGCATCGTCATTCGGTAAGCTGCCTCCGGCAAAGGCCCGGCCCAGACCGGTCACGCTCTGCTCGGTGATTTGCAGACCGGAGGCATGGACCGGGCTGATCGTCGCAAGGACTCCAGCGAAACCGAGGAAGGACAGTAAGTAACGTTGGTATTGACTCATCGTTATTTTACCCATGGTGGTTATTTATCCCTATTGAAGATAGCGAATAATTTCCAAAAATCCCCCTAATTTCCCTTTTTTAAAGGGGAAAATGGGCGGTTACCCGGTCAAAAAGCGTTGAAGGGCTTCCACGTCAAAAGGCCAGTCCAGTTCTTCGCCGGTTTCCTGTCGCTGCAAGACCGGAATGCGCGCGCCATACTGTTCCAAGAGTTCAGCGTCGTCGGCAATTTCTACTGCGCTGACGGCAATACTTTTTTGTCCCTGGATTAAACTTTCTGCCTGTTCGCATAGATGGCAGCCACTGGTTACGTACAAGACAAAAAAGCGGTTCACGAATGGATTCTCCAGTTCATTCTGCGCCGATCAGCGCCGAACCGACTATTATTTGCATTAACAGACATCGTATTGTCCTTGCGCATGGAAACCGGACAAATTCAGGAGCAATTCCTTGTTTCCGCTCCTGAAACCTGAAACCTGAAACCTGAAACCTGATGCCTGGAACCTCTATATCCCACCCCTTTGGAATTTTTATGGCCAGATTGCTGCACGAACTTATTCTCGAACAGGCGGAGCGCCGCACTGACGCCACGGCCATCATTCACCGGCAAACAGCTTTGGATTATGCAAGTTTAGCTGATTTGATCCGGACAACCGGTCGTGGCTTGTTGGCGCTGGGGCTGAACCGGGCGGAACGGGTCGCCGTTTATTTGCCCAAGCGCCTGGAAGCGGTGGCCGCCCTGTTTGGCGCGACGCTGGCGGGTGGGGTATTTGTACCGGTCAATCCGTTGCTGAAGCCCGAACAAGTGGCCTACATTCTGCGCGATTGCAACGTCCACATCCTGGTCACCGCCCGCGACCGGGCCGAATCACTAGCCCCGTTACTGGTTGATTGTCCGGACCTGCACAGCCTGGTGCTGGTCGATGAAGCTTCTCTGTCGACGCCGCATGCGCATCATTTACAGGTTCTGGGCTGGCCGGCGCTGCTCGCAGCGGACGATGGCCGTTCGCCCGCTCCGGCCATTGATATCGACATGGCGGCGATTCTCTACACCTCCGGGAGCACCGGCAAACCCAAAGGCGTCGTGCTATCTCATCGCAATATGTTGGCCGGCGCTTACAGCGTGGCGGAATACCTGGGCAACCATGCCGATGACCGGTTGCTGGCGGTGCTGCCCTTTAGTTTCGATTATGGCCTGAGTCAGTTAACCACCGCTTTCGTAGCCGGGGCGCGGGCGGTGTTAATGGATTATCTGTTGCCCCGCGACGTGGTGAGTACGGTCGCCCGCGAGGGAATTACTGGCCTGGCGGCAGTGCCGCCGATGTGGGTGCAACTTGCTCAACTGGAATGGCCGCAAGCAACTGTGGACAACCTGCGCTATATCACCAATTCCGGCGGCGCCATGCCGCGCGCCACGCTGGACGCCTTGCGCCGTTCCCTGCCGAAAACCGCGCCGTTCCTGATGTACGGATTAACCGAGGCGTTTCGTTCGACTTACCTGCCGCCGGCTGAAATTGACCGCCGGCCCGATTCGATGGGCAAGGCCATTCCCAACGCGGAAATTCTGGTGGTGCGCGAAGATGGAACGCCCTGCGCGCCGGGGGAACCGGGGGAACTGGTGCATCGCGGAGCGCTGGTCGGACTGGGGTATTGGAATGATCCAGCTAAAACCGCGGAGCGCTATCGTCCAGCGCCGGGGCAGAATCCGGGGTTACCGATCCCCGAACTTGCTGTTTGGTCGGGTGACACGGTGCGAATGGACAAGGAGGGTTTCCTGTACTTTATCGGTCGTAAGGATGACATGATCAAAACTTCCGGTTACCGGGTCAGTCCCACCGAAGTCGAGGAAGTCATTTATGGCAGTGGCCAGGCTGCCGAGGCGGCGGCGCTGGGCATTCCGCATCCGGCGCTGGGCCAGGCGGTGGTGGCGGTGATCAAGCCGCTGCGCGAAGATTTCAACGCGAGCGAATTAATCGCCCATTGCAAGCAGCATCTGCCTAACTTTATGGTACCGTTGCAAGTTATTGCCTATTCCAGCGACCTGCCGCGCAATCCGAATGGCAAGATCGACCGCAAAAGGCTAGTTGAGGCATTAAGCGGTCTGTTTGAAAGCTGAGAGTGAAGGTGTGTGAAGCGCGATGTCCGAGTCCAAATTCAGCCTGCCGGGGAGGGTAACGACTGAAATTGGCCAGTCCTGTGAAGCGGGATGAAACGATGAAGGAACGTCGTTAGTTGTTGAACCGTGATCTCGGTGACATAGCCGCCATCCTGCATTAGCACCTGTTCATAGGGCAATCCTCGCACTCCAAACGTCTGCTCGATAGACACAATCAGCTGCATCAAGTCTACCGACTCGAAATTCAGGTCTTCGATGAGCCGGGTTTCCGCGCCAATCGGTTCCAGAATATCCATATCCCACCCTTGAATCATGTTGTTTAGCAGCAAAGTGAGCTGTTCCTGGATATTTTTTGCAGTGATGGCGTTGATGATGGTCATAGTCTTTGTTAAGCCGAGGTTGGATGTGGATGGATAGCAACGGATTTTGCCATGAGTTGTTGCCTCTCCAAAGAGCCGTTATGGCTGATTTGTGCCGATAAGCCACAAATTGCTATGATGGATTCGCTTTTTACTTTATCCAAGCATCAGCAACTTTCATTCCGATTATTGACTCTCATACGATGTCCCTGGTTTCGAAATGGCGGCTGATCGTTTCAGGATTCGGTCACCCGGCACTGATTTTGCAATTATCCCCTGAAATTCACGACGATGCCCGTGCTGTCGACAGCGCCGGCTTTCATGAGGTATGAGATATGACACAGTGGCAACCCACGGTCAAAAAACTGGAGCCTGACCCAGCGCCTGTTCAGGACGAGCGCGAGCGTTTGCGCAAAGGCCGTGTGCTGTTTCGCGAGGGACGTCGGGATGAAGCCCGCATGGAATTCGAGGCGCTGTTAGCCAGTAATCCCAAATCGGCTAATGCATGTCTTGCTCTCGGCATGGTGCTGCGGCGTCAGGATCGCACCGAAGAGGCGCTGGCCCGCTTCACCCAGGCCCGGACTTTGGACCCCTTGCTCGCGAAAGCTTATGTGCTGGAAGGACAAGCGTTGGTTGAACTGGATCAATTTGAACCGGCCATCCTGGCCTTTCAGAACGCGCTGAATCTCGATCCGAAATTGGTGAAAGCCATGACCGGACTGGGCCAGGCGCTGCTGCGTCAGCAGCGTTATGACGAAGCCATGACTCAGTTACGGGAAGCGCTGCGCTACGATCCGCGCAAGGTGCAGCCGCGCTTGTTGATTGCGGAAATCCATCGCCAGCAAGGTCAGCCGGAAGCCGCCATTGCCGAATTGCGGTTGGCGCTGGGCATCGAGCCGGATCATATTCGCGCCGCCATTTTATTGGCGCGTCTGCTGATCGCCCGGAATGAACGCGATCCGGCTGAACAGGTTTTGCTGGAAGTGTTTGAGCGCTTGCCGGATAACGGTTCAGCGTTGGCGCAACTCGGACGGGCCGCGTTGGAGCTGAAGCTTTATCCCGTTGCCGAGGAGGCGCTGCGTGAGGCGTTGCGTCTCGATCCTGGACGGACCTCGCTCCGCTTGCGACTGGTGGAAGCCTTGTTGGCAGGCGGAAAGCTGGAGGAGGCCGAGCAGCAGGCCCGCGAATTGCCGCAGAAGAGCCAGATCGCGCCATTGGTGCATAAGCTACTAGGCGACATCCATTATCGGCGTCAACAATTTCAGTTGGCGGTCGAGGAATACCGCGCCACCGTTTTGCATTTGCCTGACCATGAGCAATTGTTGGGTGATCTGGAACGTGAGCTGGCGGCCAGTGAGGGCGATTGGGAAGATCTGGCCGGGGAACTGCAACCTTCGGTGACGAACCGGGTTGCCGATGAAACCCGCCGTCTGCGCCAAAACCGCCGTAACCGCAATCGCCGCGCATGAATCATCTGATTTATATCGTCATGGATAGCTGTCGTTATGACAGCTGCCAAGCAGCGAATACGCCAAACATTGACCGGCTCGGTCCGATTGAGCAGCGTTATAGTTATGCATCCTGGACCTCGCCTTCGCACTACGCAATGTTGATGGGCATGGTTCCACACACCAGTCCGCAAGGGGTTTTCGCCTCGGAAGTTTACAAAGGCGAATTCAAGCGCTGGGTGGATCGGTTGGCGATTCCCGGTTTGTCATTCAAGACCTTCGTTCCAGAGCTGTCTTTGCCCAAGGTGCTGAAAAACCACGGCTACCGGACAATAGCCAGGATGTCCCTGCCGGTCTTGAATCCCTATACCCTGCTTAGCCGCGATTTCGATGATTATCGGTTGATGGACCACCATAATGATTTCGCTGGCATGGTGCGGGAAATCGTTTTTCCGAACGATCAACCGCATTGTTATTTTCTCAATCTGGGCGAGACGCATTATCCTTACATGCTGACCGGAGACGATCTGCCGCACGTCTCCGGGGTGCATGGAGTACTCAAGGATTTGGCCAGCGATGCGCCCCGCGCATCCTCCGTTCAAGACTTCTTTCCCGCCGAGGAGATGCAGCGCTTGCACGGCCAGCAGGTCAAGTGCGTCGAGTATATCGACGGATTGCTCGGCGAGCTGTACGCCAAATGCCCGGCGAATACCTGGTTCATCGTCACCGCCGATCATGGCGAACTATTTGGCGAAGCGGGTTACTTTGGCCACGGGCCAATCATGCACGAAAAATGCTTTGAAGTGCCCTTTGTTGAAGGATTGCGCCCGTGACGGCGGCGAATCCAGTGCGTGGCGAACCCGTGTTTATTCTGGCGCCGCCCCGGTCTTTTACTTCGCTGGTTAGCACGATGCTCGGCCAGCATTCCCGGATGTATGGATTCCCCGAACTGAACCTGTTCATGGCGGAAACACTGGATGAGTTCTGGCGTGGTGCCGATAACGATGGCGGGCGCAAATCGACCTTTTGGCCGGTGATGCGCCATGGCTTGTTGCGAACGGTGGCGCAGCTTTACGCGGGTGAACAGACCATCGACGGGGTTGCATTGGCCTACCGCTGGATTCGTGTGCGCGCCCGGCGCAGCACCGGCGAAGTCTTTCAGGAATTGCTGGCAAAAATTGATCCGCTGATTGCGGTCGAGAAGAGTCCGGGCTATCTCCGTCGGCGGCTTTATCTGGATCGATTGCTGGAGGCGGTGCCCCAGGCGCGGTTCATCCATCTGCTGCGTCATCCGCGTGGGCAATGCGAATCAGTGCTCAAGGCGCGGGGCGGTAAGTTGATGCTGATGATGCTCAATGCGATTGATCAGTCGGGTGATATGGCGGTGATTGAGCCACAAATTTTATGGCATGACGCTAACACGTTGATCATGGAATTCCTGAATGATCTGCCTCGGGAGCAGTGGCTGCAAGTGCAGGGCGAGCGGGTTTTGGCCGATCCAGATACGGAACTGGCCCGAATCTGTCAATGGTTGGGGTTGCCTTGTGGCCCACGTGAACTGGCGGCGATGAAGGCGCCGGAACAGTCGCCCTATGCCCATGTCGGTCCGATCAATGCCCGCTTGGGTAATGACATCAATTTTCTCCTGGAGCCGCGCCTGCGCCCGGCGCAACTTGACAGTTATGATCTTGCCGAGCCGCTGCCATGGCGACCGAATGGCGAGGCATTGCACCCAGCAGTCGTCGAGTTAGCGCGAGAATTCGGTTACTCGTAATTTTAAGAACCCTTCCCGAGAGAAATTTATATGAATAACGATGACGGTATAGCCAAGCGGCGCGCTCGTCTGCAAGCGCTGCGGGGGCGATATGAACACCCATCTCCGTCGCATGGCGCGACGCCTGCGACGCCGGTGACGCCGACAATGCCCGATCCAGTGACGCCGGCTCAGGGTGGACGCCGTGGTCGAGGTGGGCGGGGCGGTCGCCAGGGACCAGCGGGGCCGGGACCGCGCGGCGAACGACAGGGTGGTGGTTTGTTGCAGCGATTCACGCAATTTTTGGCGGAAACGCCGCCAGGGGATGTGCTCATTCCTGGAACTTCCATTGGGGAGCAACGACTCCAGCAGGCGATGCGGTTACTAGAACAGCGCAGCCGGAATGCTCAGGGCAGCGCCAATGAGCGCATTCAGCGTCTGCTCAAGTTTTTGAAGCAGGATATTCCCGGCGAACCGATGGCGAGCGGGGTCAACCTTTGGCGTTTGCAACAAATACTGGAGCGGGTGAGTCGCTTGCCTGAGACCGGGGCGTCTTCTGCCGTATTGCCCGCTTCCCCCTCCGCCAGAGCGCACAGGGATCGAGTCATTGAAGCAAACAGGGAAGCAACCCTGCCTCCTCGTGAAGCGGTGCATCATAGAGATACCGAGGGCGCTGGGGAAGTCGCCGCGCTTGAGGCGGATCTCCTGCGATTACAGGCTGTCGCCCAGGATTTGCAAGCGCGTTTGGACCAAGCCCGGCAACAGGTCAAAACGCCCTCCGAGGTTAAACCCGCGCCGAATGTCGAGTCGCCGGTGGATCGCCTGCCAGAATCCAATGCCTTACCACGAACCGGCGGCGATGATTGGTTTCTGGAATTTCTGGAGTAACTCATGCTATGAGCGATGAGGATGAAGTCAAACAGCGTCTTGGCCGGTTGCGGCAACAGCGCCAAGCGCGCGCTGGGCAAAATCTCCCCGCACACCCCTTTGCCAAAGGGGAGAATCCGGAACCGACCGCACAGCGCGGTCGCCCCGGTTTACGCGCCTTGATGATGGCGGCCAGTAGCGCGCCCGCATTAGCGGTTGCAGCCCAAGCCAAAGGCGGGCGTGTACCGGGTGGACTAGCCGCTTTAGCCTCCTTGCTGAAAAATCCGGATATTCGTCATGCTCTGCTGCAATGGTTGCAGAACCAGGAAAGTGGCGCGGGGCGACCGTCCGGCGGCGAAAACGCCTGGGGACTGGAATTTGGCGTCGAAGCCATGCCGCGCGCCGAGGAACTGACAACCTCCAGCACCCTGGAGGAAATCAGCCGCTATTACCAGCAACTGGAAAATCGGGTGGACTGGTTGGAAGCGGCGCTGGAGGAGACCCTGCTGGAAATGGAACGGGTCAGCCGGTTCAAGCTGGCGGCCAGTGAAACCGGTGAATCGCCAGAACCACTGACGCCGCCGGTTGACCCGGCGATATGAACCGTGTGATGGCGGCGAACGACCCTTTCACGCTCTTCGTTTTAAATCCTGCCGGTTTGAACGATCCTGCCCTGGCGATCGCTGGTTGTCGCACAGGCGCGGTTGGGGTATTCAATGCCGAAGTCGGCGTGAATCCGTCCGAACTGGCGACGGCGCTGAAACGGTTGGCGACCCTGCACACCCCTTTTGGCCTGAAATGGGGCGGCAGCGAAACGCCAACGGCGTTGGATGCTGACCGTTTGGTCAGACCGGCTTGGCTGATTCTGGATGCTGAGCGCAATATTCATTTACTGCCTACCGTTCAGGCTTTCCGCGCCAGCGGTGGACGAGTGTTGTTGGAACTCTCCTTCTGGCGCGATGCATTCACTGATCTAGAATCGCAGATTGACGGCTGGTGGGTGAAGGGTCACGAAGCCGGTGGCGCAGTCGGTGAGGAAAGCAGCTTTGTGCTCCTGCAACGGTTGCTGGAGCGAACCCTATCGCCCGTTTACGTCCGGGGTGGCATCGGTCTGCATACCGCCGCTGCCTGTCAGATTGGCGGCGCTGCCGGGGTAGTGTTGGAGCACGCCTTGCTGTTGTTGCGGGAATCGCCGGTCGCTGACGCCTTGCGTCCCTGGTTGCGGGGACTGGACGGCACGGAAACCGTATTGTTGGGTCACGAGGAAACCGGGCGTTATGTCCGGGTGCTGGAACGGCCAGGGTTTGCGCCGGTGACCACGCTACGCCAGCGGTTGCAGGATGATCGAGAGAATTCTCCTGCAACGATCCTGGATGGATTGACCGGTTGGCGCGATCCACGGGCGCACGACATTTTACCTCTCGGTCAGGAGATCGCGTTCGCCGCGTCTTGGGCCGAGCGTTATGGAACGGTCGCCAGCGTCATTCGTGCGATTCGGCGAGCGCTGGCCAAACAGTCGCATCAAGCGCAAAAAGATGCCGCGTTGGCGGAAAATTCCCTATTGGCGCGTGTTCATGCGACCCGTTTTCCCATCGTGCAGGGGGCCATGACCCGGGTCAGCGACTGCGCTGAATTTGCTAAGGCCGTTGCAGCAGCCGGCGCATTACCGATGATCGCCCTGGCGATGCTAAAAGGCGACCGTTCCCGCGAGCTGCTAGCGGAAACCGCACGCTGTCTGAACGGGCAATCCTGGGGCGTAGGGATTCTCGGTTTTGTCCCGGCGGCCTTGCGCGAGGAGCAATTGGCGGCGATTCGGGCCGTCCGGCCGCCTTTCGCCTACATCGCCGGCGGTCGCCCGGAACAGGCGCGGCAACTGGAAGCCGACGGCATTCCAACCTATCTGCATGTGCCTACGCCGACCTTGTTGCGACTCTTTCTGGAGCAGGGCGCGCGCCGCTTCATCTTCGAGGGCCGGGAATGCGGCGGCCATATCGGGCCACTGAGCAGCTTCGTGTTGTGGGAGTCGATGATCGAGGCGCTGCTGGCTTGGGGAGATGAACATGTTGATGGTTTGACCGGAGTAGCGGTGTTGTTCGCTGGCGGCATTCATGACGCCCGCTCAGCGGCGATGGCCGCGACATTGGCCGCGCCGTTGACCCAGCGGGGCGCGTGCATCGGCATACTGATGGGCACGGCCTACATTTTGACCGAGGAAGCGGTGCGCTGCGGGGCGATCCAGCCTGACTTTCAGCAAGTCGCGCTGGACTGTGCAACAACCGCCACCTTAACCACCGGTCCCGGCCACGCCAGTCGCTGCGCAATCACGCCTTTCGTCGCCACATTTCACCAAACCCGTCGGCAGCTACAAGCCCAAGGCGAACCGGCGCGGACGGTGCGCGATCGGTTAGATGATCTCACTCTGGGCCGACTGCGCGTCGCCACCAAGGGCCTGCTGCGTTCGGAGCCAACCGGGGAATTGCGACGGATTGATCCTGATGAACAGCGAACGCAGGGCATGTATATGATTGGCCAGGTGGCGGCCTTGCATGACCGGCCATTGACGCTGGACGAATTGCACCGCAACGTCACAGCGGATGCGCTGGACTGGTTGGCGCGCCATCAACCGCAAGTCCATAAACAATCTGAATTCAATGCCCATCCGGCGGATGTCGCCATTATCGGCGTTGGCGTCTGGTTGCCCGGTGCGACCGATGCGCAGGAGTACTGGCGAAACCTGGTTCAGGGCGCGAATTGTCTTACCGAAGTTCCCTCGGAACGCTGGGACTGGCGGTTGTACTACGATCCTGACCCAGCAACCCGCGACCGGATTTACTCGAAATGGGGCGGCTTCATTACTGAGCAGCCGTTTGATCCCACCCGTTACGGACTGCCGCCGGTCGCTCTGAAGTCGGTCGATGCCTTGCAATTGTTGACGCTGGAAACGGTGCGGCAAGCGCTGGAGGATGCCGGTATCGATCTGGCGCAGACCGACCGCGAGCGAATCGCGGTGGTGCTGGGAACCAGCGGCGGCATGGGCGAATTGGGGTTAGCCTACGCGACGCGCGCTGATTTGCTGCGCATGACCGGACGCGCGGACGAGGACACGCTGGCCAGGCTGCCGGAATGGACCGAAGATTCTTTTGCCGGATTATTGCCGAACGTAGCGGCGGGCCGGGTCAGCAATCGTTTTGACTTTGGCGGCGTCAACTGCGCAGTAGACGCCGCCTGTGCGTCATCGCTGGCCGCGATTTACCAAGCCGTCAACGAGTTGCGATTGGGTCACAGCGATCTAGCGATTGCTGGCGGCGCGGATACCATGCAATCGCCGTTCATGTATCTCTGTTTCTCCAAGACCCAGGCGTTGTCACCGAAAGGCCGACCCCGCACCTTCGACGAACAAGCGGATGGCATCGCTATTGCGGAGGGGGTTGCGGCAGTCGTATTGAAACGGTTGGCGGACGCTGAGCGGGATGGCGACCGGATTTACGCAGTGATTAAAGGCGTCGCCGGTTCCAGCGACGGTCGCGCCAAGGGGTTGACTGCTCCTCGCCCCGCCGGGCAGTTGCGAGCTTTGCGCCGCGCTTATCAGGAAGCCGGTTACTCGCCGGTGACCGTTGGATTGTGGGAAGCGCATGGCACCGGCACCGTGGCCGGCGATCGGGCGGAACTGGAGACGGTGACGACGCTGCTGGACGAGAGCAGCGCATCACCAGCCAGCGGCGCGATCGGTTCCGCTAAGACATTGATCGGCCATACCAAGGCGGCGGCAGGCGCAGCCGGGCTGATCAAAGCGGCGCTGGCGTTGCATTATCGGGTGCTGCCGCCGCATCGCGGGGTAGATCGACCGCTCCCCCCATTGCGCGATCCGGCCAGTCCCTTGTTTATCAATCCCGAAGCGCGACCCTGGTTGCGTGAACGGGATTATCCGCGTAGAGCGAGCGTTAGCGCGTTTGGGTTTGGCGGGGCTAATTTCCACGCGACGCTAGAAGAATATGACGAGAAGCGAGCGCCTGAATCCTCTGCGCTTGACTGGCCGGTTGAGTTGTTTGTCTGGCGAGCGTCAGACCACGCTGGATTAATCGCTGAACTGGAACGGTTGCAGGTCGCCTTGCAAGCGAGCGCGCAACCACGTCTGGCGGAACTAGCGGCGGCGCTGGCGCAGGCATTACCAGATCAGGGATTGACGCTGGCGATTGTTGCAGGATCGTTGGCAGAATTGGCGCAACAGACGGCAAGCGCATTGAGGCAGTTGCGCGGGTTGCCGCTCTCGCTGACCGGCAGCGAGGTAAGCGTCCACCTCCCTCCTTTGAAAAAGGGGGGCCGGGGGGGATTGCGCACGGACGACGGGGCCAAAATCCCCCCTAACCCCCCTTTGCCAAAGGGGGGGACTGAATGGTTACGCGGTGAGCAGCATCAAGCTGAAGGCATTTATTTGCCGCATCCCTGGCCGGCTGACGGAGATTTTCCCCGGTTAGCGGTGCTGTTTCCGGGGCAGGGCAGCCAGTACCCCGACATGTTGCGCGAGTTGGCGGTCGCGTTGCCACAACTGGCGGCGATTTTGGAACAGGCGAATACGGTTCTGGCGGACGTGCTTGGCCAGGAACTAAGCGCTTGCATTTACCCGCCTCGCCGCTTTACGCCGGAAACCGATCAGGAAGCGCGTCGTCAGTTGACCTGTACCAACATTGCCCAGCCAGCGCTGGGCGCAGTTGAAGCCGGGCTATGGGCCTGGTTGCAAACCTTGAATTTACAGCCAGAATTCGCGGCAGGCCATAGCTACGGCGAATATGTGGCGTTGCATGCGGCGGACGTTCTCGACCTGGAGACCCTGATGCGCGTGTCCGAGGCGCGTGGACGATTCATCGTTGAGGCGGCTACCGGAGGTGAACTGGGAACGATGCTGGCGGCGCGCGCCGATGCGGAATCCGTAAAAGCGGCGTTGCGCGGCGTCGAAGGCATCACCCTGGCTAACTACAACGCACCCCAACAACTGGTGCTATCCGGCTCTACTGCGGCGATTGAACAGGCCCGTCAGGCTTTATCAACGCACGGTATCTCCGCCGCGCCCTTGCCGGTCGCCGCCGCGTTTCATTCTCCCATCGTCGAACCAGCCCGGGCGCAACTAGCGGAGTTTATAGCCGGTTTGCCGTTACGGTCGCCGACGTTCACGGTCTATGGTAATTTCACCGCCGACCCTTATCCGCAGGAACCAGCGGCGATTCGTGACCGGCTGGCGGCGCATCTGGCGGAACCAGTCAATTTCACCGGCGAGATCGAGGCCATGTACGCCGCCGGTGCGCGCGTGTTCCTGGAAGTCGGCCCGCGTAATGTGCTAACCCGTCTGACCCAGCAAATTCTGCACGGACAACTGCATCTAGCGGTGGCGGTCGATGATCACGGCGGCGGCCTGAACGGATTGTTGCAGGCGTTGGCGGCGTTACTCGCTCATGGCGTTCAACTCGATGTGGCCGCGCTGTTTGCGGGTCGGATTGCCGATCAGTCGCCATCGCCATTGGATCAGTTATTGGAACGCGCCAAACCCGCGCCATTGTCGTCCCATGTCTGGTGGCTGAGCGGAACCGGCGTCCGGCGGCAGGGAGAATCTTATGCGCTGGGCGTCAAGCCGCCACTCACTGCATCGGTTGGCGCCTTGTCCAAAATCTCCCCTAACCCCCCTTTTTCAAAGGGGGGAACGGAACAAGCGCCTTCCCCTCTCGTGGGGGAGGGTTGGAGTGGGGGGGAAGTTATCTCATCGACGGAGAATCATGTCATGAACGATCCATCATCCGGCCCGCCGCTGGCGACCGGTTCCGCCCCAGGGTGGGCGGTCGATCAGGCGCTAGCCGGTTATCAGGAAACCATGCGCCAGTTTTTGCGCTTGCAGGAACAAGTAATGCTGGCCTATTTCGCCGCAAGCCGGGAGGAAAGCGGCGCTGAATCCGCAGCGCTTCAACCGCTAATGCCAGCGCGCGAAATTCTCTCCACCCCTTTGTCAAAAGGGGGAGAAATCCATCTCTCTCCTCCTGTGATGCCGGCGCACGAAATCCCCCCCGTCCCCCCTTTGTCAAAGGGAGGGGAAGAAGGAATTACGCCGCCTGCCTCGGCCCAATCAGAAGAGAAACTTCCTGACCTCAAAAACCGCTTGCTGACCATTGCCAGCGAGCGCACCGGTTACCCGCCGGAGATGTTGGGCCTGGATCAGGACATCGAAGCGGACTTGGGCATTGATTCGATCAAACGGGTGGAAATTCTCGGCCTGTTCCGCCGGTCGCTGCCGGAGGCTGTTTCACAAAAACTTCAGCCACATATGGAAGCGATCGCCACGCTGCCAACGTTCCAGCAGATTCTGGACGCAGTGACCGCCCGATTGGCGACTGAGACATCCATAAAGACGCTGGAGGAGAATGCGCGCCCTTTTGAATTAACCGGGACAGACAGTCTTCCGTGCGCCCCGCTGTCCCGGTTTATTGTTAAGGCGCATCCACAATCGTTGACCGTTCCGCCGTCGGCGCTGGAACCAGGTGTATACCTGATTACCTCTGACAAATTGGGCGTGGCCGATGCCTTGAGCGGGAAATTGCGTCAGGCCGGCGTACAGCCCTTGTTGATTCCCGAGGAGCTGCTGGAGGACACTGAGCGGCTGAGTCATTGGCTTCAGACGCAATCGCGCAGTTTGACGATCCGGGCCGTTATTCACCTGCTACCCCTGGGTCAGCCGCCGCTGGCGGTCGATGCGCCGCTGACCAAGTGGCGTGAATGCATGAATCGGGAAGTTAAAAGTCTATTCGCCTTGTTGCAACAGGTCGGGACCGAGTTGCGTAATGGAGGACGGTTGCTGACGGTCAGCGGCCTGGGTGGTGAATTTGGACGCAATGGTTTACCCGAGGCCGCACAGAGCATTTTCCCTGGTGGCGCAGGACTGACCGGATTGGTAAAAACGCTGAATCTGGAATGGAATCCTGATGCGGCTGAACCCGGATTCATTGGCAAGGCGCTGGACATCGATCCAGACGATGATCCTGAACGATTGGCGGCGCTGGCGTTTCAGGAACTGGCGTTGCCCGGCGGTCGTCGGGAAGTCGGCTATCTCGGCGGGGTGCGCACCATTTTCCGAACTGTACCGGCTTCGCTATCGCCGTTGCCCACTCCCCGGCGTCAACCAGACGAGGATTGGATCGTGCTAGCGACCGGTGGGGCGCGTGGCATCACAGCGGAAACATTGCGTGAACTAGCGCTATTTCGCCCAACCTTGATCTTGCTTGGACGAACGCCGCTGCCAGACCCGGAAGACGCCGTGATTCGCCATCTGCCCGATGCCGCCGCGTTACGCCGTCATCTGTTGGCGCAAGCCAGCGCCGAGGGGCGCACGGTGAAACCCGCCGAAGTCGAACGAAACGTTCAGTCTCTACTGCGCGACCGGGAAATCCGCGCCAATCTGGCGGACTTCATCGCGATGGGCGCGCGGGTGGATTACCGGGTCGTGGATGTTCGGAATGAAACAGAAATGGCCGCATTGCTGAATACGTTGTACCAGACGCATGGCCGAATCGATGCGGTGATTCACGGCGCCGGGGTCATCGAAGATGGCTGGTTCTTGGGCAAATCTGGCGAGAGCATGGACCGGGTCATTGACGCCAAAGTAGACAGCGCTTTCCTGTTGGCGAAATATCTGCGCCCGGAGACGCTGAAATTCATTGCTTTTTTTACCTCGGTTGCTGGGCGTTTCGGCAATCGCGGGCAAGCGGATTATGCAACCGCGAATGAAATCGTGGCCCGGCTGGCGTGGCGTCTGCGCACCCGTTGGGGTGATGCAGTGAAGGTCGCGGCGATTCACTGGAGTCCCTGGGATCAGACAACGCATGGAGCCGGTATGGTCACGCCCGAAGTGCGGCAGCAGTTCGAGGCGCGCGGCGTCCATCTAGTGAATGCAGCGGCGGGTCGGTGTTTTTTGCTCAACGAATTGCTGTATGGGCCAACGGATGAGGTGGAACTGGTCGCCGGTGATTATCCCTGGGAATATGCGGAAATGCGGTTCAGCGCCTTGCCTGGCCAAGTTGATCCGTCTCTTATTATTGAAACTCCCTATGCGTTGCTCCAAGGCGGGCGTTTGACCGAGCTGAACCCAACATCCTGGCAGTTCGAAAAAACCGTGGATTTAATCACTGATCCCTATCTGGATCATCACCGGTTGGATGGCGTCCCGGTGCTGCCGTTCGCGGTGGCGATGGAATATATGGCTGAAGCGGTGGCTGTCCATCGACCGGAATTACCGATTCTTGAACTGGAAGATGTGCGGTTGCTACAGGGATTGCGACTCACGCAGGATGATTTGGCGATAAAGATTCAAGTCCATGAACAAGCCGCTTCTGTTCCAGAACCGCAACGGTGCGCAGTCACGCTTGGCGCGGGTGATCAGAGTGAACGTCCTGCTTACCGCGCTACGGTGGTCATCAGGAAAACTCAGCCGGCGCTGTCCAGGCCACAAGAATTGCCTCCGAACCCTTTGCAGGCTTCGCCAGCAACAATCACTGTAGAAGAGGCTTATCGTCGCTGGTTGTTCCATGGCCCCCTATTGCAAACGATTGCAGCCATCGAAGCAATCAATCATCAGGGCATTGACTTGCGATTAACGCCCAGCCGGACTGAGCAATTTTGCCCATTCACCGAGAATGGCGCATGGCGGTTTGATCCGGGATGGGTTGACGCGATCTTTCAGGCCGTACTGATCTGGTCGTGTACCTTGCGCGGCAGCGCCACGCTGCCCAACCGGGTGGGCCTTATTCAGTGTTTCAGCTCCTCAGCGTCAATTGACTTGGTCAAGGCGCGGATTCGCGTTCATTCAGAACGGGATGACCCCGTGACCCGAGGCGAAGCCTGGATCGTTGATGAACAGGACGCCGTACTCTGTGTGCTGCGGCAATTTGAATGCACTGCCAGTTCGGCGCTCAATCGGTTGGGCGGCGGCTGGGCCGGCGGCGTTCGATGTTATCATCAAGATAAATGACTGATTTTCAATGAATCTTCTCAGAGATTAACAAAGTCTGGCGGTTTTTCTCTCCAATCCTCCCGCGTTTGCTTGCAGCAAGACATGGGCGCGAGCCACCCGACGCGCAGTCGTTTTCTCTTTGTGGATAAGTGTTCAACAGTCTGGATATCCATATTGAGTCTTTATTTTTTCCGTTTGCATCCAAACGACGAGCGCTGGCGCAACTGCTTAGGAAGTCATTGCTGCTTCATGTCGGCGATACCCCATATCGCCTTACATATCATGATGTTTAAAGGAGGATTGTCATGCTTTGCACCTTAACTCGCACCGGCTTGAGCCTAGCCCTGACCCTGGCGGTTGCCACCGCCGGTCATACTGCCAATCACCGTGAAGCGCCGCTCACGGCGCTCGACCCCAAGGCAGATATCACCGATTTTTACGCCTTTGTCAGCTATGACGATTCCGGCAAGGTTACCTTCATCCTGGATGTTGATCCGCTGCTGGAACCCAGCAACGGTCCCAACTATTTCCCCTTCGATCCGGAAATCGTCTATGCCATCCGTATCGACAACAACCATGATGCGGTGGCTGACCTGAGTTTCGAGTTTCGCTTCACCACCGAAATTCGCGCGCCCAGCGTGTTTACCGGCTTCGTGGGCGCTGGCAGCGGAATTACCGCGCCTTCCAATTCCCCGGCGCCAGTAGCGCCGGGCACTCCTTTGATTCCTCCAGCCATCACTGCGCTGGACGGTACTGGCTCCGAAGGGCTGAGCCTACGTCAGCGCTACACGGTCACCCTGGTACAAGGCCGGCAACAAACCACGCTGGCCGAGGGATTGATCGCCGTACCCACGAATGTAGGGCCGCGCACCATGCCCGACTACGCGGGTTTGACGGAGCAGGGCGTTTACCATTTGGATAATGGCGTTCGTGTGTTTGCGGGTACGGTGGACGACCCCTTCTGGATCGATCTAGGGGCGGCCTTCGATTCGCTGAATTTCCGTCCTGGAGCCTTCAACACGGGCATCCCAGGCGTTCTCGGGGATGATCAGGATGAAGGCAATAGAAGCGACACCACCAATTTCGCGTCTGATGATGTCGCCGGTTTCAACGTCAACGCTATCGCCATCGAGGCGCCGATCACGCTGTTGACTGCTGACGGCCATTTTCACACTGCTGGCGAACCGCTGGCTACTATCGGTGCCTGGGGTGCGACCTTACGGCCGCGAAGCAAAGCGTACCGCCGTCCCGGCGAATCGCCCAAGCTATCGCCGCGCCTAACCCAGATTCAGCGCATGGGCAACCCACTGTTCAATGAATTGCTCATTGGCACCGGCGACAAGGACAAGTTTAGTATGAGCCAGCCCAAAGATGACGCCCAGTTCGCCGATTATGCTCTGGACCCTCTACTGGCGCGGGTGTTGAATGCGATCTATGCTGAAGCCCTGCCGATTCCAGACCCGCCGCGCACCGATCTGTTGCCGCTGGTGACCTATGCGCCGCCCATCGCTGCTTCAGGAACCCCAACCGGCCCGGTCGCTGATTTATTGCGCTTGAATACGGGAGTGCCGCCGACACCGGCTGTGCAGCGCAAACGCCTGGGTCTATTGGCCGGCGATCCTGCTGGTTTTCCCAATGGTCGCCGACTGTCGGATGACGTGACCGATATCGCGGCGCGGGCCGTGGTCGGTGTATTGACCGGTGATTCGAGATTCACCGGTTTCCCACATAACCGGATTGGCGATGGGGTCAACGTCAACGATGTACCTTACCGCGAGAGTTTTCCCTATCTCGGACTAGCACACTCTGGCCGCGACAGTCGCCATGTCGATCCAGGCGAGTTGGGCTGCGAGAGCGTCTGTCCTTTGGACTGACCACCGGCGAACTCTCGCGAGACTCACCATGAATCTACTCTCCGCTTTTCAAGTCTTGTGTGAGAGAAGCAGTCCCACCGGGTGGCGGCGTTGGCGGCTGCTGCTCGGTGTGGGGCTGAGCGTCGTCGGCCCGGTGCTAGCGGCGCCCTTCGTTCCTACTGATCCTCATCAGGTTCTGGAGACGTTGCCACACATCGCGACCGACTCACAGAGGCGAGAGTTGCAGGCATTGCGTCGTGAACTGGCGGACCGACCTAATGATCTGGAACTGGCGCTCCAGGTCGCTCGCCGCAATCTGGCGATCGGCCGCGCTGAAGGCGATCCTCGTTACGCCGGTTACGCTCAAGCCGCGCTGGCGCCGTGGTGGAATCAAGACCCACCGCCGTCCGAGGTCTTGCTGCTGCGAGCGGTGCTGCGTCAGAACCGCCATGACTTCGACGGGGCGCTGGCTGATTTGCGCCAAGTTCTGGCGATTCAACCTCGCCACCCACAAGCCTGGCTGACCCAGGCGGTCATCCAGCAGGTGCAGGGCGAACCCATTGCGGCCATGCGCAGTTGCCTGGCGCTGCAGCGCCGAGTAGCTCCGCTACTGTTTATCACCTGCTGGAGCGGCGCGGCGAGTCGGGGTGGGCAGGCCGAGGCCGCCTATCGCGGATTGAGTCAAGCGTTAGCCCACAGTCCTAATGCCGGTGCTGAAGAACGGCAATGGGCGCTGACGGTGCTAGCGGAAATCGCCGAACAGCGCGGTGACGCTTCGGCGGCCGAGACGCACTTCCGCGCCGCTTTGGACGTGGGACAGCGCAGTGTCTACCTGTTTGGCGCTTATGCAGATTTTCTACTCGATCACCATCGTCCCGACGAGGTGCGCACCTTGCTCCAGGATGAACAGCGCGCTGACAATCTGTTGCTACGACTGACCTTGGCGGAGCGACAGTTGAGTGACGACGCCTGGCGACGCCATGCCGAAATGCTGGAAGCGCGCTTCGCCGCTGCCCGTCAGCGCGGCGATGGGATCCATCTCGCCACTGAAGCCCGGTTGCGGTTGGATCTGCGCCAGCAACCTCGGGAAGCTTTGGAACTGGCCCAGCAGAACTGGACACAGGGCCAGCGTGAACCCCAGGATGCCCGGCTGTTGTTGGAAGCGGCCCTGGCAGCCGGCCAGCCGGAAGCAGCACGCGAGGTTCTGGACTGGCTGGATCGGGTTCGTTTGGAAGGTGAACGGCTGACCGAGTTAAGCCGGCGCTTGCGGGAGTTCAAATCATGATCGAAAAATCAAATCGGTGGTGGGTCCTCTCGACGTTACTGGTCACTCTGGCCTTGTTGCTGCTAGGCGCTTTTCCGGCATTCGCCCATAAGCCTAGCGACAGTTATTTACATCTGACACCGCATCAAGGTGGCTGGTGGGCACGCTGGGATATTGCGTTGCGTGATCTGGAATATGCGCTGGGGTTGGACCGTGATGGTGACGGCGCTATTACCTGGGGCGAATTGCAAGCGCAGGAAGGCGCTGTGGTGAATTATGCCCTGGAACATCTGAGCTTGCGCGCCGGTGATGACGCTTGCGCTCCCCGGCCTGGAGCCATGCAGGTCGTCCAGCACAGTGACGGCGCTTATGCCGTGCTCGATGTGGCCCTGGACTGTCCGGCGGCAAAGGTCGTGACTCTGGATTACCGGCTGTTCTTCGCCCTTGATCCCTCGCACCGGGGGTTGTTACAGGTCAATCAGCCTACCGGCGTGACGACTGTCGTGCTGTCGCCAGGGCAGTCTCAGTATGTCCTGAATGCGGCGCCCATCAGCGGTTGGCGGTCATTCATCAGCTACTGGGAGGAAGGGGTCTGGCATATCTGGATCGGTTTCGACCATCTTCTATTCCTACTGGCGCTGCTGCTGCCCACAGTGCTGTGGTGGGAAAATGGCCACTGGCGACCGGCTGTAGCCCTGCGCCCGGTCGTGCTGGAAACCGCCGGCATCGTGACGGCTTTCACCCTCGCCCACTCGCTGACCCTCAGTCTGGCGGTGTTGGAGATAGTGAATCTGCCTAGCCGGCTGGTGGAATCGACCATTGCCTTTACTGTAGTGTTAGCAGCGCTCAACAATCTATTTCCGCTGGTTAAGACCCAGCGTTGGGCGCTGGCGTTCACGCTGGGGCTGATTCACGGCTTTGGTTTTGCCAGCGTATTGCAGGATTTGGGTCTACCCAGCGATATATTGGCGCTAGCGTTGGCGGGCTTTAATCTGGGTGTGGAAACGGGACAACTGACGATCGTTGCGATCGTGTTACCATTTGCCTTCCTGGTTCGGCGCACCTGGCTATACCGGCGTTTGGTGTTGCCGTTGGGTTCGGCCATCGTCGCTTCGGTGGCCCTGATTTGGTGTTTGGAGCGGGGTTTGAACCTCAATTTATGGATTCTCGGCGTGAGAAGTTAGAACCGCCATCACGCTTGGCGGGTTCTCATTGACGGCGATCGCTGACGACAGTCATTGTCGCCAGCGACGGCGACCGCTAGAATGGTTCATTCTCACGGGTAACAGACAGCGCTGTGAATTTGGACATCCAACCGTCTCTTTCCTCCAAACCCTTGACCACCCCATCCCTCGAAAGCTTGCTGGCGACAACCGCCGCCGGCGATCGGGCGGCGTTTGCCGAACTGTACCGGCTTACCCATCGCCGACTGTACGCTATTGCTCTGGCGCTCACTCGCCAGCCGGAAGCGGCAGAGGATATTTTGCAGGAGACCTATCTGGCCATTTGGCGCACGGCGGGCCAGTATCAGGCCAGACGCGCGCCAGCGCTGGTCTGGCTAATGGCGATTGTCCGTCATCGAGCTATCGAGTTTCTGCGTCAACGCCGCCGGCGGTTATTGGAAACCTGGGCTGAGCCGCTGACCGAGGATGCGCTACAGATGGCTGATCCCCAGGCGCTCCAACCGACAGATCCGATCGCCCATGCTATTCACGAGTGCCTACAGCGGCTGCCGCCGAAACAGGCCCGGCTGATTGGCCTCGCGTTCTTTTACGGATTCAGCCACGAGGAACTGGCGGCGCAACGACAAATGCCGCTCGGCACAATCAAGAGTTGGGTGCGACGAGGTTTGTTGCAACTCAAGGAGTGCCTGGAAACATGAACACTCATGAAGTAGAACAAATGGCCGGCGATTATGTGTTGGGGACGCTCGCCGATCCGGAGCTGGCCCAGTTTGAAGCTATTCTGTCTGAAGATCCAGTCGCGCGTCAGCAAGTCGCTATGTGGGAACGGCGGCTAACCTCACTGGCGGGCGCTTTGCCAGAAGCAACGCCGCGTGCTTCAGTTTGGGAAGCTATCGAAGCCGCGCTGGACGCGCACAGCCCCCCCAATACGATCACCGTGCGAGCTCAGGAAGGTGAGTGGCGCATCCTGGCGCCAGGTGTGGAGATCAAGTTGTTGCTCATAGACCAGGCAGCAGGTTTTCAATCCTTTCTGCTGAGATTGGCTCCGGGTTGCCAGATTCCCGCTCACGATCACCGTTCCCTGGAAGAATGCCTGCTGCTGGAAGGAGACATGATCATTGGTGATCGCCATTACGCCGTTGGCGACTATCACGCGGCCTTGCCAGGTTCGCGGCACCCTCCTCTTTCCACCCACGCTGGCGGCGTAGTGTTCTTGCGTAGCGAACTGCGTCCGGAGTTTCAAAGTTAAAAAAGGAGGGGAATTCTGGAATGTGGGGCTATCAAAGAGCAAGGCTATGACTGGTCAATCCTTCACCTTGGAGAAAGCTGTGTGAAAACACCTGTCACCTACTGGAATTCGCTCTATCCGGAGCATCAAGATCGATGGACCCCACTCCCGGGCCTGGAAGGCCAGGTAGAAGAACTGACTTTAAGCAGCGACCCGGCGACCGGTGAATACACGCGGTTGACCCGCTTTCTTCCCGGTGTGGATACCACCGCTTTCGGTGGAAAAGTCCATGCCTACCCCGAGGAGGTGTTCATCGTCAGCGGACGCCTGTATGACCAGGCGTTTGATCTTTGGCTGGAGGCGGGCCACTACGCCAGTCGCCCGCCTGGCGAACGACACGGCCCGTTCAAGACCGACGTGGGCTGTGTGGTTTTGGAGGTCTCGTTTCCCCAGCGGGTGGTGGTTGAAGAGAGCCGAGACCCGGCGATGTCACAGACGACCGTTATATCAGGATCGCCGATATCTACTGAAAAATCAGGAAATTTTCCTCGCGATCGACAACCTACGGTTCGCCTGTTGGCAATGCCCGCGCACACCAATCCCAGCGGCAATATTTTTGGTGGTTGGATCATGGCGCAGATGGATATTGCGGGCGGGGTCGTGGCGTTGGAGTATGCGGGAGGCCCGGTCGTGACCGTAGCGGTGACATCGATGGAATTTCATAAGCCCGTGCAGGTGGGCGATCTGGTGAGCTGCTTTGCCCGTATTCAAAACGTTGGTTCGTCCTCGGTGACTGTCAAGGTGCAAGTGTTTGCCCAGCGGGCGCATCACGGCATCTTGCAATCGACCCCGGTGACCGAGGCTGTGATCGTTTATGTCGCGGTCGATGACCACGGCGTCCCTCGGAAGCTCCCCGAACGGGGAGCGGATTTTGGACATTATTGGTAAGGCGGTCCCTACTGCTTACCCGTTACGAACCGATCATCAGCGCCGCCGCCATTGGGGCATAGACTTTGCCGACGATTAGTTCGGTCGCGCACCTGTTGACGGGTCGCGTCAGTGACCCCGCTATATCCTGCCAGCACTCGCGACATCGGGGCGACCGAGATTTGAGCCTCCTCTTGAATGGGTAAAGTAAACGATTACAACTATTGCTTCACGGTAACCTGGTTTTTTTGAGTAGCCGTTAATTAATTTTTTAAAAAAAGATTGACAATGAAAATGTAATCGTTTACAAATAATACCCATGAAGAGATTACAACTCTCAACAAATATATGAAAACGATTTCATTACTTACCACCCACCGCGAGGATTCAATCATGAAAACAACTGCAATCTCCCTGGCCGTTGCCGTCGCCTTGACCACCCCGTTGCTTGCCCACGCCGACACCGTTCTTTACGGCGAAGCCAAGGTTTCCGTCGACTATGTCGATAACAATCGTGATCCCGATTCCTATTGGGATGTCGTCAACAACGGTTCCAAACTGGGCATCCGGGGTAACGAGGACTTGGGAGGCGGCTTGAGCGCCTTCTATCAGTACGACTTCAGCGTGGATATGACCGAAGGCGGCAATTTCGCTGGCCTCAATCAGAAGTTCGTCGGCCTTAAAGGCAACTTCGGAGCGGTGACCCTGGGCACCCAGGACACTCCGTACTGGAAAGTGCTTAACGTGGTTGATATCTGGAATAGTTCCAAGATGTTCGATGGCACCGTCTATCTGGGTTCCGGGATCGACCGCAGAACGTCCGACAATGGCGCCTTGAGCACCCTGGCGAATAGCATCGATTACCAGACGCCGATCTTCAATGGCTTCAGCGCCGAAGCCTTATTGGTGCTGGATGGCCGCATCAACACGCCGCAGGGCTTCTCGGATGGCGTCGATATCTGGAATCTCAATCTTAAGTACAGCCAGGGTCCCTACTTCGCCGGCCTGACCTACATCAAGCTCAACGGTGATAGCCACGTGGACATTGGCAACAACCAGACGGTTGATCTCGATGTGAGCAACTGGGGCTTGGGTCTCGGCTACAAGACCGCTGTGTGGTTGGTGGGCGCGATTTACGAGCAGGGTGACTTCACCGACGTCAATGCGCAGCGTCAATACTATGAAGACGGCATCCCACTCTCCACTGGATCGGACGCCAAAAGCTGGTTTCTCACCGGCCAGTATACCTTCGGCAACAGCACGGTCCGGGCGGCCTATGGCCAGACCGATACCGGCATCGATGGCGAAGACAAGATCGATAATTACCGGCTCGGCTACCAGTACAACTTCAGCAAGCGGACTCTGCTCTGGGCCGAGTACATCGGGCGCGATGCCGACACGCTGCTCTACGGCGATCAGAACGTGGTGTCCATCGGCACTAAGGTCTTGTTCTGACCTCTCTTAGCGGATGCTGCGCCTGAAACGTCCTGCAGCATCCCTAATCCCGAAAAATTGGTTCTTTGGCATCCACCCCCGTCGAGGAGCAAAAGCTGATGAAAACAGCGTCCTCAATGATCACGCGGGTTGGGCTGCTCAGCCTGACCCTGGCTGTAACCACCGCGTCAGCCGAATGTAATCCGGACTATCGCGGCATCACTTTGGATGTGGGCACTCGTTCCCGTCCGTTCATCGCCAATGCCATTGCGATGGCTGCCCAAGGCTGGGAGAAACAGACCTGCGGCAAAATCAATCTCCGGGAATTTCCGGTCGATCAACTCTACCCCACTTATTTCAACGCCCTGGTGACCGGCGAAGGCAAGTTTGATGTCATCACCTTCGGCCCGTTCTGGACGCCGGATTTTGCCCCTTATCTTGCCGATATGCCGGCGGCCATGCGTGAAACCCCGTCCTGGCAGGACATCCTGCCGGTCTACCGCGAGCGGCTGATGATGTGGAAGGGTCGCTATGTATCGCAAACCATCGATGGCGACCAACACGTTTTATATTACCGGCTGGACCTGTTTAACAACCCGAAAGAACAACAGCGTTTCAAGGAGCAATACGGTTATGAGTTAGCACCACCGGCAACCTGGGCGCAGTACTACCAAATCGCCGAGTTTTTCAACCGACCCTCCACCAGCTTATGGGGAACCGCCGAGGCGTATCGACGCGGCGGCGAGCAGTTCTGGTATTTCTTTACCCACGCCGCTGCCTACACCCACCATCCCGATCATCCGGGCGCTATGTTCTTCGATCCCGACACCATGGATGCTCAGATCAACAACCCAGGTTGGGTGAAGGCGCTGGAAGATTACATCAACGGTCTCAATGTCGCGCCGCCGGGTGCGCTGGGCTTCACGTCAGAGGATATTCACAACATCTTCGCCGGCGGTTCGGTGGCGATGAACTTCGACTGGGGCGATACCGGCGTCAACGCCGCCGATCCCAAGACCAGCCTGATTCCCGGCAAGGTCGGCACCGCGCTGTTGCCCGGCTCCAAGCAGGTCTGGAACGACCAGACTCGACAATGGGATTCCTTTCCGAACATCAGCCGTGCGCCATTCCTGGCTTTTGGCGGCTGGCAGGCTGCCGTACCCGCCAACAGTAACCAGATTGAAGCCGCCTGGAACTTTATCGCCTGGCTGTCCAGCCCGGAAGTCAGCGGCGAGGCGGTGGTCACTCCGCAAGCCGGCATCAACCCCTACCGTCAGAGCCATTTCGACAACCGGGAGCGGTGGCTCCAGTTGTTCACGCCCGAAGAAGCCCGATTGTATCTGGATGCACAACTGGAAAGCCTGAAGTCGCCCAATGTTGCGCTGGATCTGCGCATCCCCGGCCACTTTGCCTACACCCAGGCCCTGGAAGTGCAACTGACGCGGGCGCTGAACTTTGAAATCTCGCCCCAGGATGCCCTGAACAACGTGGCCAAAGCCTGGAATGCGTTGACTGACCGCTTCGGACGCGACGCGCAGCGCGCCGCCTATCGGGCCTCCATGGGTCTGGACCGCGAGGTGAACTGACATGGCCACGACACCTATTTCCCCTTCCACCACCGCGGCCCCAACTCGAACACCCGCCCTGGACATGCGCGGCATCAGTAAGACCTTTCCTGGCGTCAAGGCGCTTGACAACGTGCAATTGCAAGCCTGGACCGGCGAGATTCATTCCTTGATGGGCGAAAACGGCGCCGGCAAAAGCACTTTGATGAAAATTCTGTCGGGCGCGTACACCGCCGATCCCGGTGGCGAGATTCGCATCGACGGCCAGCCGGTCGCTATCACCGGCCCGAAAGCGGCCCGTGCGGCGGGCATCGCCATCATCTACCAGGAACTGAGCCTGGCCCCTAATCTGACGGTAGCCGAGAACATCTATCTCGGTAATGAGCCGACGCGCGCCGGCTTTCTGGCCGACCGGGGGACCATGCGCCGGGAGACCGCCAAAGTGCTGGAGCGGCTCGGCGCAGAGTTCGGCCCCGAGACCCTGGTGAATACGCTGTCCATCGCCGAACAGCAACAGGTGGAAATCGCCCGCGCCCTGCATCAGAAAAGCCATATCCTGATCATGGACGAACCAACCACCGCCCTGTCCACCCGCGAAACCGACCGCCTGTTCGATCTGATTAAGCGGCTGCGGGATGAAGGCATCGCCATTATTTACATCAGTCACCGCATGGCGGAAATCTACGAGTTGTCGGATCGGGTCAGCGTACTGCGCGACGGCGGCTATGTCGGCACCCTGGAGCGCGCCGAGATTTCCGCCGATCGCCTGGTGCAGATGATGGTGGGACGCCCGCTCTCCAATCTGTTTGACAAGCATAGCCACGCCACGAACCGAGTGGTGCTGGAAGTCAAGGCGCTGACTGACGGTGGTTGGCGGGTGAAACCGTGCAGCTTCACGCTCCACGCTGGCGAGGTGCTGGGCCTGGCCGGCTTGGTCGGCGCCGGTCGCAGTGAATTGGCGCGGCTGATTTTCGGCGCCGATCGCGCTACGGGCGGCGGGGTCTGGCTGGAAGGGCAACGCCAGACCCTTCGTAAGCCGCTGGACGCCATCAATAACGGCATTGCCTACCTGACCGAAGACCGCAAGGCGCAAGGTCTGTTTCTCGACATGAGTGTGCGCGAGAACATCACCATCAGTGTTCTGGGCCGGGATGCCTTGGTCGGCGGGTTGCTGAATCGGGCGGCTATGGCGCGACTGACCGCGGGTTCCATTGCAGATTTGCGGGTCCGGGTCGCCGGGCCTTTCGTCACTGCGGGTGCGCTGTCGGGCGGCAATCAGCAAAAGCTGTTGATTGCCCGCTGGATCGCCATTCACCCAAAAGTCCTGATTCTCGATGAACCCACTAAAGGCGTCGACATCGGCGCCAAGGCCGAGATCTATCGAATCATCAGCGAACTGGCCGCCAAGGGTGTGGCGATTCTAGTGATTTCCAGCGAATTGCCGGAAGTGATCGGCATCAGCGACCGTATCCTGGTGATGCGCGAAGGCGAAATTGTCGGCGAGCTCGGTGGCCTCGGCGGCGCGGAACCCACTCAGGAAAACATCATGGCCCTGGCGACAGGCACAACCGAGATGGTGCAATTATGAACTCAACCCCGACCCTTGCAGCGAAAACCTTCGATAAGACTTTCTGGGCGAATCTGATGCAGACGGCGGGCATCTTGCCGGTGCTGATCGTGATCGCCATCATCTTTGCGATCATCGCCCCCAACTTTCTCACCGAAAATAACCTGCTGAATATTGTCCGCCAGGCGTCGATCAATATTGTCCTAGCGACTGGTATGACCGTGGTCATCCTGACCGGCGGTATTGACTTGTCGGTGGGGTCGGTGCTGGCGGTATCGGCCGTCACGGCGATGGTTATATCGCTCATGCCCGAACTGGGCTGGGCAGCGGTCCCGGTGGCGCTACTGGTCGGCCTGGGGCTGGGCGCCATCAACGGCTTACTGGTGGCCTATGCCGGTCTGCCGCCGTTCATCGTCACCCTGGGTTCGATGACCGCCCTGCGCGGACTGGCTTATTTGCTGGCCGGCGGCACCACGGTGATCAACAGCAAGATCGGCTTTGCCTGGATCGGCAACGCCTATTTGGGGCCACTGCCCTGGATCGTGATTATCGCCTTCCTGGTCATCCTGTTGACCTGGTTTATTCTCCGTCACACCGTGCTGGGCGTGCATATCTACGGCGTCGGCGGCAATCCCCAAGCCGCGCGGCTCACCGGCATCAAGGTCGGATTGGTGATGCTGTTCGTCTATGCCTACAGCGGCCTGCTGGCCGGTCTGGGCGGCGTGATGACCACCAGCCGGCTGTACAGCGCTAACGGGGTGCTCGGCACCGGTTATGAATTGGACGCCATCGCCGCCGTGATTCTGGGCGGCACCAGCTTCGTCGGCGGCATTGGCACGGTCGTCGGCACGCTGTTTGGCGCACTGATCATCGCTACCCTCAACAACGGCTTAACCCTGATGAACGTGTCGTTCTTCTGGCAATTGGTCGTCAAGGGTCTGGTCATCATTATCGCCGTGGCGCTCGACAAGTACCGGCGCAAGGGGCCCGGCGCGCGCACTTGACCCCTTTCACTCTCCTCCCCCATCCCAATCTATTAAACCCGTAGGAGGCAATACCATGAAGAAGACTCTCATTTCCGCGACTGTATTAGCGCTCATCAGCTCCGGCGCAGCCTTGGCCGCTGATCCACCCTTGAAAGCCGTCGGCGTAACCCTGGGCAGCTTGGGCAACCCCTTTTTCGTTACATTGGCCAAGGGGGCTGAGGAAAAAGCCCGGGAAATCGGCGGCGACTCGGTCAAGGTGACCGTTGATTCCGCCGATTACGATCTCGGCAAACAAACCAACCAGATCGACAACTTCATCTCGGCAGGCGTCGATCTGATTCTCATCAATGCCGTTCATGCCGAAGGGATCTTTCCGGCAGTCATGCGCGCTAAAGAAGCGGGCATTCCGGTGATTGCCGTGGATACTGGCGCCGAAGGCGCGGATGCGATGATTACCAGCAACAATGTCCAGGCGGGCGAGAAAGCCTGTCAGTTCATCGTCGACCGCCTGAAGGGCAAAGGCGATGTGGTCATCATCAATGGCCCGCCGGTGACAGCGGTCACTGACCGGGTTCAGGGTTGCAAGTCGGTGCTGGCGAAACATCCCGATATTAAGATTCTGTCCGACAATCAGAATGGCCAGGGCAGCCGCGAGGGGGGTCTGGATGCGATGACCAACCTGCTGACCGCTTTCCCCAAGATCGACGCCGTGTTCGCGATCAACGATCCAACCGCGACTGGCGCCGATCTGGCGGCGCGGCAGGCACAGCGCACCGAGTTTTTCATCACCGGTGTCGATGGCGCGCCGGTAGCCGTGGAAGCATTGAAGGATAAGGACAGTCTGTTCCTGGCAACGGCGGCACAAAACCCGCTGCGTATGGCCAAGGAAGGCATCGAGATCGGTTATCAGATCAAGCAGGGTCAACCACCGGCGGAGTCCACGATCCTCATCCCGGTCGAGTTGATCACCCGCGATAATGTCGATCAGTACCAGGGCTGGGTCACGAAGTAAGCGTTCTCGACTCTCCAAGCCTCCCTCACTCGGGGGAGGTCGATGATTATCCACTCATACCATTTACCATTATTACGTCATTGTGCATGAATTCTGTCATCTGGCGCATTGCGGCCATAGCTCAGCGTTCATCGCGCCGCCACAGCCAAGCCACGTCCACGGCGAAGGACAGCGCCAGTAGCCCTAATGCAAACCCGGCCAGTATGGTTGAAATCGGTGGGATCAGCGGCGTCGTCAGACATCCTGCTAACGCCACGGTCTGGATTACGCACACGGTTTGTCGACGACGGCGCGGCGGCAGGGGCTGATTCAACCAGGGCAGCGCGTAACTGAGCAGGACGAATCCATAGCGCATCATGCCGGAGAGAAGGATCCAAACTCCGGCTTTGCCAAATTGCCAGACCAGCACCGCCAGGATCAAAATGAAAAAGGCATCGACCTCCATATCGAAGCGCGCGCCAAACGGACTTTGCATACTACTCCGTCGCGCCAGCCAGCCATCCAGTCCATCGAGAAGCAGGGCAATGATGGCCAGCGCCGCCATGGTCCATGCCCACGCAGGCGCAGGCGCCGGACGGCCTATCAGGCCTGCGAACAAAGCGGCAATGCCCGCGCGCAACAGAGTCACCGTATTGGCCGCGCCAAAGCGGGTTAAGGGTTGATGTTGGGAGAGAAACCGCGCCAGAATCAACAAGCATCCGACAAAGACCGCTAGCGACTGGGCCAGGTATCCGATAGGCGCGGCAAAAATCCTGGTGATCATCAGCGCAATGCCGGTCAGCAGCGCGAGTACGGCCATGCTGTTCAGCAGGGTGTTGATCTGTAATGATTGAAGCGATGTCCTGGCGGTGTGAGTCACGGGAATAAAAGCAATCGCTGATTCAGGAGAGAGTCAGGTCTTCGGGTTGAATGACGGCCAGTTGTGAAAGCGCCTGACGCAGTTCGCTTAATCCGTTTGGCAGATTCTGATGGAGAATTTTGTCCAATAGGGGTTCCGACATCTGGATGTTGGCATGCTCGATTTCATCAACCAGGCCGGAGATCTGCGCCTCATAACGTTGCCACTTCGCAGCCAATTGCCGAATTTGCGCTGATGTATTGACCGGAGATTGCAGATCAATACGCTCATCAAGACAGGCGCGCAATTCGACTACTTCCCGTCCAAATTGATGACTCAGGTCATACACCCGGCAGACCGGCTGCTTGATGGAATCAGGCGTGCGATTATGCAGAATATCGCTGGCGCTCATCAGCACCGTGAGGGGCGTCGCTAGAGCATGGAGCAGGGCATGGACCGTCGCTGGAAGATTCGCCATACGGGTTCTCTATGGTTGCGTTTGCGCTACTGACCCATTTTAAGGCATTTTAAGACAAATGCTGTTCAAAAAGCCTTGGGGAGACGTTATTCACTATGAAAACCGAAGGTATGCCAGCTCGGGCATTCTGGCTCATTGCCCCTGGTCGCGGCGAAATTCGCACCGAACGCCTGCCACAGCCTGGCCTGGATGAGGTGCGGGTGCGGACGTTGTACACGGCTATCAGTCGCGGCACCGAGAGTTTGGTGTTTCGTGGCGAGGTGCCGCCCAGCCAATACCCGGTGATGCGCGCCCCTTTTCAGCAGGGCGAATTCCCGGCGCCGGTGAAATACGGTTACTGCAACGTCGGCATCATTGAAGCGGGTTCCTCGGCCTGGCGCGGACAAATTGTCTTCTGCCTTTATCCCCATCAGGACTACTACATCGTTCCCGCGGCGGCGGTTACGCCAGTACCCGACCTGGTTCCCGCGGGGCGGGCCGTACTGGCGGCCAATCTGGAAACCGCGCTGAATGTGCTCTGGGACGCCAGTCCCCGGTTAGGAGATCGGATCACAGTGATTGGCGCCGGGGTTGTAGGGTGCCTTATTGCCCGACTAGCCGGACAACTACCTAGCTGTGCGGTGCAATTGGTGGATATCGATCCCGATAAAGCGATCATCGCGGAGCAGTTGGGCGTTCGGTTCGCCTTACCGACCGGAGCGGAAGGCCAGCAGGATGTGATCATTCACGCCAGCGGTGCGCCAGCGGGTCTGGTTACAGCCCTGGATCTAGCCGGCTTCGAGGCGACCGTGGTGGAAGCAAGCTGGTTCGGCAATAAACCGGTCAGTTTGCCGCTCGGCGAGGATTTTCATGCTAAACGGCTTAATATTCGCAGTTCCCAGGTCGGCAACATCGCTACGGTCCAGCGCAGCCGCTGGCATTATCGGCGGCGGATGACCACGGTCATGGAACTGCTAAACGATCCAGTGTTGGATAGTCTGATTAGCGGGGAAAGTCCCTTTACCGATCTGCCCAAGGTGATGAGTGAATTGAGCCGAAATCCATTGGGCGTACTCTGCCACCGTATTGATTACCGTCCGGTCGAACTTGTGCGATGATTTCAACCGGATCATCCAGGATCCCAACCCGAGACCTTGCCATGTACACCGTTTGCGTTCGTGACCATTTTATGATTGCCCATAGTTTTCGCGGTGAGGCTTTTGGTACTGCCCAGAGAATGCATGGGGCCACTTACGTCGTCGATCTGGAACTGCGCCGTCCCGACCTCGATGCAGATGGGATCGTCGTGGATATTAGCCAGCTCAGCGGCAATCTCCAGGCGGTGCTGGAGGAATTGAACTACCGCAATCTCGACGAATTACCCGAGTTTTCAGGCCGCAACACCACCACGGAATTTCTGGCTCGGGAGATTTTTGACCGGATGGCGGTGCGCATCGAAGAAGGACAACTGGGGCCAAACACAGCGGGCCTGAGTTCCATGCGCGTGACCTTGCATGAATCACACACCGCCTGGGCCTCCTACGAAGGGGTATTGCCTTGAATCAAGGCGTTGCCCCGTCCTCTCCATCACCCGCGCACGAGGCTTATTTCCTGATTCCCGGCGATCCAGACCGGCGCACTGGCGGCACGATTTACGACCGGCGCATTATGGCCGGGCTAGCGGCGCTGGGCTGGCCGGTTGCACTCCAGCGTCTTGACGCTTCGTTCCCTGCGCCCACATCGGCGGCACTCACCGAAGCCCATGAAGCGCTGGTCGCCCTTCCGGATCAGTCGCTGGCGGTAATCGACGGTCTGGCGCTGGGCGCTATGCCGGAAGCCGCCGCCGCACACTGTGACCGGTTGCGATTAATCGGACTGGTGCATCACCCGCTGGCGCTGGAAACCGGCCTGGACGAGGTGCAACGCGAACGACTGTATGTCAGTGAACGCGAGGCGTTGCGCCAGGTGCGTCAGGTCATTGTGACCAGCCCCAGCACGGCGCGAGTGCTGACTGATTATGGCGTTCCGCCGGAACGCTGCGCCGTGGTGTCGCCTGGCGTTGACCCCGCGCCACTGGCGACCGGTTCAGGTGGCCGTGAACTTGCCTGGTTGTGCGCGGCCAGCCTGACCCCACGCAAAGGCCATGCTGTCCTGTTCCGAGCGCTGGCCCGGTTGAAAGATCGTTCTTGGCGCTTGCGTTGCGCCGGTGGCGATATCCATGATCCAGCGACTGCTGCGCGCTTGCGAATGCTGGTTGATGAGCTCGGTTTGTCTGATCGCGTGGAATGGTTAGGAGAATTGGAGACCGTAGCCCTGGAGGCTGCGTATCAACAGGCGGATGGATTCGTGCTGCCTTCTTTTTATGAGGGTTATGGCATGGTGCTGGCCGAAGCGCTGGCGCGGGGTTTACCAATTATTAGCACCACTGCCGGGGCGATTCCCGACACGGTGCCGGCGGATGCTGGATTGTTGGTTCCGCCTGGCGACGAAACAGCGCTGGCTGAGGCCCTGGCGCGTTTCCTGGACGAGCCGGGGTTGCGGGAATGCTTGGCGGCTGGCGCTCGCGCCGCGCGCGAAACCTTGCCGGATTGGCCAGCAGCCAGCGTTCATTTTGCCAAGATTCTGGAAGCGGTGACGTAACCGAATCCCCCTGCTCCCCCTTTGCTAAGGGCGAGGCTGTCAAGTATCGGCGAGCTGCCCTATTTTCGTAGAACTTAACAGTCCTACCTTTAGCAAAGGGGGAGCGTCTGCGCTAACCTATGCTTCATAACGACAGGAGAAGGGTTGAGGGAAAGGATGATGAGTTTTGAGCGTATTATTGCAGTATCTCCAGCAGCCTATTTCAGGCTAACATGCACCATCCATTGCTTGAGGATTTTTTCGCATGGCTGAACGCACTCCTCTGTACGGCTGTCATCTCGCCTTGGGGGCGAAGCTGGTGGATTTCGGCGGCTGGGACATGCCGCTGCACTACGGCTCCCAGCTTAAGGAACATCATCAAGTCCGCAAGGCCGCCGGAATGTTCGACGTCTCGCACATGACCATTGTTGATTTCCCCGCTCCCGATCCGACCCGCGTCCTGCTGCGTTATCTTCTAGCCAACGATGTTGCCCGTCTTTATCCTGGCAAAGCGCTTTATACCTGCATGTTGAACGACTCCGGCGGCGTCATCGACGATCTGATTGTTTACGACCGGGGCGAAGGCGGCTACCGGTTGGTGCTGAACGCCGCTACCCGTGATAAAGACCTGGCCTGGATCGCGCCGCGGGCGGAGCGCTTTAACGCCGCCTGGCGTGAACGCGACGACCTGGCCATGTTGGCGGTGCAGGGGCCGGAAGCCCTGGCGAAGCTGGAAGCTGTTTTGGATGCCCCGACCCTGCAAGCGGTGCGCGCCAGTGGCCGCTTTCACGCCGTGGAGAGTGGCGGCGCGTTCATCGCCCGCACCGGTTACACCGGTGAAGACGGGGTGGAGATCATGCCGTCTGTCCAGGATGCGTCAGCGCTTTGGGATCGGTTATTAGACGTTGGCGTTGCGCCTTGTGGACTGGGCGCTCGCGACACGCTGCGTCTTGAAGCCGGCATGAGTCTTTATGGCAGCGACATGGACGAAACCACCACTCCCCTGGTCTCCGGGCTGGGTTGGACTGTGGCTTGGCAGCCGCTGGAACGCGATTTTATCGGTCGCGCCGCCCTGGAACAGCAACGCGCCGCCGGTGCGCCGCAAACCTTTGTAGGTCTCGTGCTGGAAGAGCGTGGCGTATTGCGCAGTCATCAGACCGTTTGTGATGGCGACCGAAAAATTGGCGTCACGACCAGCGGCGCATTCTCACCGACCTTGAACCGGGGCATCGCCCTGGCGCGAGTGATGACTGGCGTTGGCGACCGTTGCCAGATTGAGGTGCGCAGCAAGCGTCTGTCGGCGCAAGTGATCAAGCCGCCCTTTGTCTCGCGTCCTGCCTAATCTAACCTTTCCAACTTAACCGTTTCTATTCCGATCCAACCTGTTGAGGAGTCGATGATGAGCAGCACTATCCCCTCTGAACTGCGCTATACCGAGACCCATGAATGGGTGCGCTCCCAGGAAGACGGCATCGTTACTGTCGGCATCACCGATCATGCTCAGCACCTGTTGGGCGATCTGGTGTTTGTGGAATTGCCGGAAGCGGGCCGTGTAGTCACCGCCGCCGAAGGCTGTGCCGTGGTTGAATCGGTCAAGGCGGCCTCCGATGTGTACAGCCCGGTGGATGGTGTGATCGTCGAAGTAAATGAATTGCTGGCGGACAATCCGGAATTGATCAATGAAGATCCTTACGAGGAAGGGTGGATTCTGCGCATCAAGACTAGCGCTGACTTGGAAGGCTTGCTGGACGCCGCTGCTTACGAGTTGATTGCCATTGACGAGGACGAAGACGAGGAAGGCTCCTTGACTAACGCCAAGTTAGCCGGTTAAGGAGGCGCTCCATCCATGCCGTTTATCCCCCATACCCCGGACGATGTCCGGGCGATGCTGGACGCGATTGACGTTCCAACCCTTGAAGCTCTGTTCGACGAAATTCCGCCCTCCCTACAGATCGGCGAATTGCCGGCCCTGCCGGATGCCTTGGACGAGTGGCGGGTGAGCCGGCTGATGACCGAACGAGCGGCGGCGCTTCCGCAACCGCTCTGTTTCCTGGGCGCCGGCGCTTATGAACATCATATTCCTGCGGCAGTCTGGGAAATCGCCGGACGTGGGGAATTCTATAGCGCCTACACGCCCTATCAGCCGGAAGCCAGCCAGGGCACTCTGCAAGTGCTCTACGAGTACCAGAGCATGATGGTGGGCCTGACCGGCCTGGCCGTGTCCAACGCGTCGTTGTATGACGGGGCGTCGGCGCTGGCCGAAGCCTTGTTGATGGCGGTGCGCGCCAACCGGAAATCCAAATCGAAACGGATCCTGGTTCCCCGAACGCTGCACCCCTTCTACCATCGGGTAGCCCACGCGATTGTCCATAATCAAGACATCGAGTTGATGGAACTGCCCTATGATCCAGTAGGCGGCCATACCCCGGAGGAGGCGCTGGCGCCGTATGCCGGCCAGGATTTTGCAGCGCTGGTGATCCCGCAACCCAATTTTTTTGGGGTGCTGGAAGACGTTGACGCATTGACCGATTGGGCGCATCGACATGATGCGCTGGCGGTGGCGGTCGTCAATCCTACGGCGTTGGCGGTGCTCAAGCCGCCGAGCGAATGGGGTCATACCGGCGCCGACATCGCTTGCGGCGACGGTCAGCCATTCGGCGCGCCACTGAATTCAGGCGGCCCCTACTTCGGCTTCCTGTGTTGCCGGAAAGAACTGGTGCGGCAGATGCCGGGCCGTCTGGTTGGACGCACCGTGGATCTGGATGGGAAAACCGGTTTTACCCTGACCTTGCAGGCCCGCGAGCAGCATATTCGTCGTTCCAAGGCGACTTCCAATATTTGCACGAATCAGGGTCTGATGGTTACCGCCGCCACATTATATCTGTCGCTGCTCGGTCCGCATGGATTGGAGCAGGTCGCTGCGGCCTGTCATGCGAATACCCGCAAGCTGATGGAACAATTGACGGTGATTCCAGGCGTTAGTCAAGCGTTTAACCGTCCGGTCTTCCACGAAGCGGTATTGAAGTTGCCGCGTCCCGCTGACGAAGTGCTGGATGGATTGCTGGCGCGCGGCATTCTCGGTGGGTTCGATCTGAGTAATGAATATCCTGAATTGGGCCATGCGTTGCTGGTTTGCGCAACTGAGACCCGGACTGAAGCGGATTTACAGCGATATGCCGAGGCGTTAGCATAGGCTTGCCAACGATTATCCCTACATTATCAACGAACTGAGCGTTAATCAAATTGTCTAATAACTATAGAAGACCTCTTTAGAGACTCTAAATTTATAGAGGAGGTGCGGCAATGAACGCGGAATGGATGTTTGATGCACGTAAAATACCGGATGAAGTGATGAATTACATCCGGCGTATTGCGGTTCGCGCGGTCGAAGAGAAGCATTATGGTCCGGAGCTTGTTGCTGATTTTTTGGGTATCGACCGAACGAGTATTTATGATTGGCTTCGCAACTATCGTTATGAAGGAGAAGAAGCCCTGGATACCCGGAAAGCGCTCGGCGCCACGTGTGTGATGACTCCGGATATTGATCGATGGTTAAAAGAAACGATACTCAATACGACGCCGGCGGATCATGGCTATGATACGGTTTTATGGACTTTAGAGATCATGGTTAATTTATTGAAAGAGTACTTTGGTTTATGGGTATCGGATGCCACGGTTCGTCTGCATTTACATCAATTAGGACTGAGTTGTCAAAAACCTTGTTATCATGCCTTAAACCAGGATCAGGAGGAAGTTAAAAAGTTTATTAATGAAGAATTTAAAGAGATTCAGAAGCGGGCTCAAGAACTTGGAGCGGATATTGCGTTTCAGGATGAGTCATGGGTTCAAGGCCATACGCGTTCTGGACGGACGTGGGGCTTAGTCGGTCATCCGCCTGAAATTAAAGTGAGTGATGACCGGGGTGGGTTTCACATTTTATCGATGGTTACGGCGACGGGCGAGTTAATATTTGAAGTGACCACTCAAAAATGAGTGAGTGGGGTTTTCATTGCCTTTTTAGAGAAGGCATTAGAGGGTCGAGAGCGCCCATTAATTGTCATCACGGACAATGCGTCTTATCATACCTCGAAAGAAGTCAAAGCCTTTCTTGAGACGCATCGAAAACAAATCCGCTTGTTCTTTCTTCCCCCCCACTCGCCAGAGTTAAATCCGGATGAACAGGTTTGGAATGAGATCAAAAATGATCATCTGGAAAAGGAGCCAATTAAAAACCGGGCTGATTTCAGAGCGCGCGTTTATTCTGCTTTGGAAAAGCTAAAAGAATTTCAGGAAAGGGTCAAATCATTTTTTAGGCTCCCTGATACTCAATACGCTAATCCTGAAAAAGCTCCAGCATGATTTTTGTGGGGATAACTATTAGCAAGACAACAGGAGTGGTTTGATAAATGTCGCCATCTTACAACCACTCCTATCTCGCCTATCGTATTGCCAGGCTTCTTGATCATGAGGAAAAATTCAATTTCCATATTGGAATTACTCTGGACATCGACGGCAATGATTATATCCCTGATATTGCCGTCTATGAAAAAAAGGAAATTGATTTTTTACATGATAAGGTGAAAGCAGATGAAAGGCCATTAATGGTGGTAGAAATATTATCACCAAAGCAAGGAGTTAATGAAGTTACGGAAAAAATCGAGGTTTATTTAAGGGCTGGTATTAAGTCCTGCTGGATGGTCATTCCTCCTGCAAAAACCATTGTCATTTTTCATGATATTAACAAACCAGTTTCCTATTCTTCCGGAATTCTGACTGATTGGATATTGAATATGGAAATACCTGTGGAGGAGATTTTTAAGTAGCTACTCATTAATCGCCAAATCTGTAACTTCAACACCCTATCGAATCTCAACAAGACTTGAAAACACTGCATGCCCCATCTAAATAAGAGCATTACGGGCCTGGACAACAACTTCGTCACTGAGACGATTGAAACCAAGACTGAAATTGCTTTGAGATTTCAAAAATATGGGAAACCAACTGAGACCGTTCAGAGGAACAGGCGGGGAAAATTCTTTCACTCGATGACCGGAAATGATGTAAAGATCGGATGTTCCATAGCGTGAATGACAAACCCTATTCTCGCGTCCATGACAACGACAACGACAACGACAACACTCAGCCGCGCCCTTGTCGCCGCTGCAGCAGCTTGTTGGGCCATGCAACCGCATTACGTTATAGCCTCATCTGCTCTGAACATTAGAAGGCTTAGAAGATAGATGTACTGGCTGGCCCGTAGATCAGAACCGGTAGGGAAACCGTGACTACCAGGGTTTCTCAGCGCCATAACTGCGCCTTCATATAGGTGCATCATACCTTCTTGCTCATCCAAATCTATTTGCGTTGTGAGTGAGTTGAACTTCAGAATTGGGTTGTTCTTGGAAAAGACCGTTCGCATGAGAGGTACGCCATCAAGATCACGACGGCCAGATCTTTCCTTTATGTAAAGTACAAGTGCCTTGCTTGCGGCAAACACTGCTTCCCAATGATGGCCGTTAATTATCAGATCTCGAGTGGCCTGATCAATGATTGGATGTAGAACCTTCGGCGGCGAAAGATGAAAAGTACCAGATTCAATTTTTCGCCGAACCTCCAATATCTTCTGTTGGAGTCTGGTAATTAGTTCGGCGCAGATTTGCACCATGTATTCTCGGCCACGGAGTCGTGCCTGAACTATTTCAGAATTTGAAATGCCGACGCGCAAAGGGCTACGCAGCATTTGTGTGTTTCCGAACTCTGCGAACTCCTGCGAATCAGCACCAAAAACCTCCCGAATCGTATTGCGAAAAGCCATTTCCTGCACTTCAATGTTCACAGAATCAGATTCAATGTCTTTCGTGACACTTTTAGCTTGCAGCGAATCAATTCTGTACATCAGCATTCTAATCGCCTCGTTCAGTTCTTCTTCTGCCTTCCACTGTTTGTTCAATCACACTTCTCCGAAGATTTATGGAACTTTTAGTGACCATTCTACATCATCCATGATTGAGTCCAACGGGGCGGCGGGTAACCGGCGAGTCCGGACAAAACGCAGTTTTAGACAGGCGATGTCTGGTTGATCCGCTGGTTGTGCGGCGCTTCGCGCCACGCAGGCAGTGGATACTTATCCGCCGCCTACGACGTGGAGTGTTGCGGGTCGGCTGGAACGATTCAGCAATTCCCGCTCTCTTTTTCTTATCTAAATGATTTATCAATATATTTTTGCTCAATATGGATTCCAGGCTGTTGAAGATGGCTCGCCCTGCCAAGGGACAGGATCTACACTGAAGAGGTTTTGAACCGCCGCGCTCCAGGTTTCCCGTCGATGATCAACCTTCAGAATCTACTGGACGATGTCCGGTGTTACGAAACGGTCCGCCAACTGCGCTGGCCCGATGGGGTTCACTGCCCCCATTGTGGGGCGGCGAACGTGACGAAGCAGGGTCACGACACGACCCAACCGGCGCGACAGAAATATCGGTGTGCCGGGTGCCATCGCTCTTTTGACGATCTAACCGGGACGGTGTTGGCCGGCCACCACCCGCCGTTACGAATTTGGATATTATGTTTATATTTTATGGGTTTGAACTTGTCTAATGCCCAGATTGCCCAAGAGTTGGCGTTGAATCCGGACGACGTGCAGCGGATGACCGAGCAACTGCGCCAAGGTATCGTCGCCCGCCAACCCGAACCCACCTTGGCGGGGGAAGTGGAATGCGACGAGGTCTATATGGTGGCCGGGCATAAAGGGCATCCGGACGCGGTGAAAAAAAAGGCCGCCGCGGGCGGCGTCGCCGGCTGAAGGGGGCACGGGGTCGAGGCACCCTGGAGCAGGAAAAGCCGCCGATTCTCGGCATGATTGAGCGCGGCGGCGCGGTGGTCGTCCGGATGCTGGATAATGTCCAGCAAGCGACCATCCAACCGCTCCTTCAGACTTTCATCGCCCCGGGAACCCGGGTGTATACCGATGAATATGCAATCTATAACCCATTGAAGGATTGGGGCTTTGATCATCATACGGTGTGTCACAGCCGGGGTGAATACGCCCGCGACGACGATGGCGATGGCTTCCATGAGATTCATGTTAATACCGCTGAGGGTTTCTGGTCCCTGTTGCGTTCCTGGTTGCGACCCCATCGAGGAATTTCGCAAGAAAAGCTGCCGCTCTACCTGGGCTTCTTTCAGTTCGTGCATAACGTCCGCATTCGGGGCAAAGGCTTGCTCAGACCTCTCTTGGAACTGCTGGTCGCCTAACAACGCCAACTGACTGGAATCCATATTGAGCCTATATTTTTTATTAAACACTGATAAATTTATTAGAAAAACTCTTATTAATCAAAGATTAGGAAAGAGACCGGGAATTGCTGCCGTATCTATATCTTTATGCGCTGGCTCATCTGCACACATATTGTATAGAACTGTATTACCGCATCCGGAATAGTCATTTGCATACTTCATAATGCTCTCTAATGGCAGCCATAACCGAACGCAAAAAACAGAGCGACGAAGGAGCGGCGCTTCTTGAGGTCCGAGATTTATGGCTTTGTTGGGCGATTCATGCCACCTCGCTCATAGGACGGACTTTTGGTTGCGGTAGCGCGCGACCCTCTGCATTGAAGTGGCGAATAACGTCCTCAACTACCTCACAGAGCTCAGCGTACAGCACAAGAGGATCATCTCCGTGTATGCCGGTAATAAGATCGGGGCATTTTCCGATGTATACTTGATCTTTTTCACTCCATTCTATCCATTTGTGATATTTATCGAAGTCTTTCATTTGCGCACCTGTTCGATTGCTTGCGCGACTTGCTTTTCTTGGTAGCGTTTCGCGTCATCACTGGGATTTCCACTCACCGTAACCGCACCAGAGTATTTCGGGTGAACCAGCTTGCGGTGAGATCCCTTACCGGCCCCAGAGATTTCTTTGAAGCCAGCGCTTTTCAGAGCTTTTAGCAAATCACGAATTTTCTGCGGCACCGATCACCCTATTTTCTTTTACGCCCCTACGCTCAAATCAGCGGCGGCAAAAAGTGGAGCGAAGCAGCGCTTTTTAGAGTCGGCTGGATTTGAATGTTAGGCGGCGCTTTCAACAGGCTCAATTTTTTCTACTGCTGCCTCGAGAAGTGCTCGATACTCGACGTAACATGACCGTGCCTTCTCATACTGGCCAAGATTGGCAGCCCGAACTGTCTCGAGGTCCAATGGCGGCGTACCTCCATAGCCGTAGCTTACGGCCAATTTGCCTGGTATATCTTTAAGAACATAGCTACCATCGGCTCGCTCGAGGGCTTGGGCTTGTTTAACGCAACGCGTGACGGTGCGCGTATAGCCGATACCAAGACGCGGACCAATGGAATGAGCCGTCAGGTTTCGGTAGTTGCAGGTTGCCACAATGTAAACTTGTGTATTTATTTCACGCAACGCTTCCAGAAACCGAGTGGAATCCGGCCAGACTCGCACGAGTCGGGAGAGGCGCCTTTCCTTCTGCTTCTGATTAAGCGGCTTTGGTTTTTCCTCGGGAGTTTTAGGTTCTCCTTCAAGGTAATCAGGATATGATTGGTCAATGCTAAGACGTATCTGGTGAAATGCCGCCGTTGCAACGGAAGTTATGGTATCTCGAATTGAGGCCGGCATGAGCAGGCATTCGTGCGCTAATGAATCTAGAAATTCGCTTCGCAACTCCCAGGCTTCCTGCTCTTCGCGACCATCAAGAACCTTGCTCCAAGCGTGCCAACGGCAAAGCGAGTTATTCCATCCATTGATGAGATTGGTCGGCTCTCGAAGGTCGCATTGGACCATTGCGTTCGCAAGTGCGCGCCACTTACGCCCGTTTATAAAGTCAAAGTCGTAACCAAGCAGTTTGCCACCCGGATTCAGTGGCAGTTCGTGAACATGCACGAGATATTGATTAAACGCCTCGCGAAGTAGCTCGGCATGCTTGATCTGGTCCTGGTTCATACGGCCTCTTGCCGCCCCGTTGTCGCGGGCGCGAAGCATCCGCGACAACAAATAATTCTACAGTTCCGTGTATCATCCTACTCGGGGACTTATACTGCAAGACAGTAGTCAACTGGAGTTCTTAACGCTGGTTGACACGAGTGATCGATCATTCCGCAATGTGCGCTCCCGGTACGGCACGGCGTGTTCACTCTTCCCCCAGATATGCCTTGATCACTCGGGGATCAGTGCGGATTTGCTCGGGAACGCCGGTAGCAATAGGACGACCGTACTCCATGACCAGAATCTGGTCGGAAATGCCCATAACCAGGCTCATGTCATGCTCGATCAGCAGCACCGCCACATCATGTTCAGCGCGCAACTCATTGATTAGCCGATCCAGATCACGGGTTTCCTGCGGATTCAGGCCCGCCGCTGGCTCGTCCAGCATCAACAGCTTGGGTTGAGTGATCATGCAGCGGGCGATTTCCAGACGCCGCTGTTGCCCATAGGCCAGATTGCCCGCTTCCCGGTTGGCGACTGACAACAGGTTCACTTTCTCTAACCAGAACGCCGCTCGCTCTAGCGCCTTGGTTTCGGCGCGACGATACTTGGGGGTTTTAAACAAGCCCTGCAAAAAACCGGTTTCCAGTTGCGTATGCTGAGAAATCAGCAGGTTCTCTACCACGGTCATATTCTTAAATAAGCGCACGTTTTGAAAAGTGCGCACCAATCCCAGCCGGGCAATGCGATGACTGGGCAGGCTCTGAATGGAATGACCGTCGAGCAGCACGCTTCCTGAAGTGGGGCGGTAAAAGCCGCCGATGCAGTTGAAGACGGTCGTCTTACCCGCGCCATTGGGACCAAGGACTGCAAAAATCTGGCGGGGACGCACTTCGAAAGTGACCTTGTCCACGGCCAGCAATCCGCCGAAGCGCATACTCAACTCCCAGACTTGCAGCAGAGGACGATTCACCACCGCCGGGGTGGAAATAGTGCGAAAGGCACGTTTGCTCATGATGGCCCCTCCTTACGCACCGGCAATTCCAACCGAGGCCGGGTCGCGGGCAGTAAGCCCTGAGGTCGCCAAATCATCATCAGCACCAGCACCAGACCGAAAATCAACATACGGTATTCGGCGAATTGCCGGGCCATTTCCGGCAACGCCGTCAAGGCGATAGCGGCCAAAATCACACCAATCTGGGAACCCATGCCGCCTAGCACCACGATGGCCAGGACGATGGCCGATTCAATGAAGGTGAAGGATTCCGGGTTGATGAACCCCTGCCGGGCGGCGAAGAATGCCCCGGCGAAACCCGCTGTCGATGCGCCGAAACCGAAGGCGGACAGCTTGATAGTAGTCGGATTCAGGCCCAGCGAGCGGCAGGCGATCTCATCCTCTCGCAAGGCTTCCCAGGCTCGCCCCACCGGCATCCGAATTAACCGGTTGATCACGTACAGAATGAACAGGGTCATGACCAGCGCCACTAGATAAAGAAAAATCACGGTGTCGGCGCCGCTGTAGTCGAGGCCGAAGAACTGATGGAAAGTGGTTCCACCCTCAATGCTCGGGCGGCGGGCGAATTCCAGTCCGAACAGCGTCGGCTTGGGGATATTGCCGATCCCGTCGGGGCCACCGGTCAGTTCATCCAGATTGTTCAGCAGCAGGCGAATGATCTCGCCAAACCCCAGGGTGACGATGGCCAGGTAATCACCGCGCAGGCGCAAGACCGGGAAGCCCAGCAAGCAACCGGTCATCGCCGCCATGATCACGCACAACGGTAGACATTCCCAGAAGGACAGGCCGAAATGCATCGACAGCAACGCATAGCCGTAAGCGCCAACGGCGTAGAAAGCGACGTAGCCTAAATCCAGCAGCCCGGCAAAACCTACGACTACGTTCAAGCCCAGGCCCAGCATGACATAGATCAGCGCCAGCGTGGCGATGTCCACCGAACCCCGGGAAGCCGTGAAGGGCCAGATGGCGGCGGCAATGATCGCCAGGGCCAGTAACCCGAGAAAATATGCCTTTGGCAAATGTGTGGGTAGGGACAGGCGGTGAGTTATGTGAACCAGACTGGAGATTGCTTTTAGGGGAATCTGCAACAACCGCGCTACGAATACTGCAACCATGGCCAGCACGACCGGCCAGGGTTCGCCCTCCAGGGAGACGTTGATGCCCTCGACCTGAATTTGAATGCCCAGAATCGGCACCGTCAGCAGACCGGCCAGCAGGGCGACCAGCGCCGCCTCGGATAAATGTCGGGGCATCGGTTTCATACCTTCTCGATTTCGGGTTTGCCCAACAGGCCGGTGGGACGAAACAGCAGCACCAGCACCAGCAGACTGAAAGCGACTACATCTTTATATTCCGTGAGCAGATAGGCGGACGCGAAGCTTTCTGCTAACCCCAGGATCACTCCTCCCAACATTGCGCCGGGAATGCTGCCAATGCCGCCCAGTACGGCGGCGGTAAACGCCTTGATGCCGGCCTCAAAACCAATGAAGGGATTGATTTTGCCGATGTACAGGCTGATCAGCACGCCAGCCACCGCCGCCAGAGCAGCGCCCAGTACGAAAGTCAGGGAAATAACGCGGTTGGTATCGATCCCCAGTAGATTCGTCATTGTCAGGTCTTGGGAGCAGGCGCGGCAGGCGCGGCCCAGGCGCGAACGGGCGATGAACAGCGTTAGCGCGGTCATGAAGATCACCGTCACCACTGCGATCAGCACCTGCATGTAGGACAGATAGACCTGAAATCCATCTTCGGGACCGAACCGCCAACCGCCGCTGATCAGCGGTTGCATGGACAAATCCCGCGCACCCTGGCCGATTTGCACATAGTTCTGCAAAAAGATCGACATGCCGATGGCCGAGATTAGTGGTATCAGGCGGGGGCTGCCGCGCAGTGGACGGTAAGCGACCCGTTCGATGGTCCAACCATACGCGCTGGTGATCAGGATGCTAACCGCCAGCGTGAACAGCAGAATCAAAGGGACGTTTTCCACGCCGAATTGTACCGTGAGCGCGGTAATGGTAATCAACCCGATGTAAGCGCTGATCATATAAATTTCGCCGTGGGCGAAATTGATCATGCCAATGATACCGTACACCATGGTGTAGCCGATGGCGATCAGCGCATAGATGCTGCCCAAGGTCAGGCCGTTGATGATCTGCTGAGAGAATTCGAGCATGGGACAGAGGAATCAGGGATCAGAGGGACAGGGATCAGGGAGGCAGAGATCAGGGGGTAGTCTTCTTACCTGGAACCTGATCCCTGGAGCCTGGAATCTCTTTACCTGGAGATTGATGCCTTACTTCACCGGCGTCTTGGTCGCGTCGGCATGCCATTCGAAGACTACGAACTGGAATTCTTTCAGGTCGCCGTTTTCCTTAAAAGCGACCTTGCCGATCGGCGTATTAAAGCTGTGCTTATGGATATAGTCCGCCAGTTTGACCGGATCTTCGGTCTTCGCGCCTTTGATAGCGTCCGCAATAATTTGCACCGCTGAATAGGCGGGCATGACAAATGGGCCGCTGGGGTCCTGGTTTTTTTCCTTGAACGCTTTGACCAGATCCGCGTTAGCCGGGTCAGCGCTAAAATCGGCGGGCAGCGTGACCAGCAGTCCCTCCGAGGCCGGGCCGGCAATAGCGCTAATGTCCTTGTTGCCCACGCCTTCCGGCCCCATGAAACCGGCGTCAAACCCTTGTTCCCGGCATTGACGGAGAATCAGGCCCAGCTCCGGGTGATAGCCGCCGTAATAGACGAAATCGATGTTTTCGCTCTTCATCTTGGTGCAGAGCGCGGAGAAGTCGGTTTGCCCCTTGTTCACACCCTCGAACATCGCCACCTTGACGCCCTTGGCTTCAACTGTTTTCTTGACTTCCTCGGCAATCCCCTGGCCGTACTGTTGTTTGTCATGGATCACCGCCATCTGTTTGGGCTTGATCTGATCAGCAATGTAGTTGCCCGCGGTTGGACCCTGCTGGTCATCGGTGCCGATCGTGCGGAACACCATCTTGTAGCCCTGTTGGGTAATGGCCGGGTTAGTGGCCGCGGGGGTGATCATCAAAATGCCTTCGTCTTCATAGATCTTGGAAGCTGGCTGGGTGGAGCCGGAACATAAATGGCCAACCACGTACTTGATCTTGTCATTGACGATCTGGTTAGCAACGGCAACCGCTTGCTTGGGTTCGCAGACATCGTCGATGAGTACAGCCTTCAGTTGCTTGCCGTTGACGCCGCCCTTGGCGTTGAGCTGTTCGACCGCCATCTGGGCGCCCATCATTTGCATGTCGCCGTACTGGGCGACGGGACCAGTGATCGGACCGGCCACGGCGATCTTGATGGCATCTTTGGCCTGGGCCATGCCGCCCAGACCCAAGAGGATTGCACTGATCGCAGCGCTCAGGACATGACGATTGAAGCTGTTCATAAGAGTTTTCTCCTCGTGAAAGTGGGTTGCGAATTTATAATAATGGACGAAATTTGCCGCAAGTGGGTATTCAACCGCAAGAATAAATTTCCATGTGGAAGAGCGAAGTTTCCTTCAAGCCCCGTGAACAAGCGCGCTGGCTGGCCTGGCGGTTACGGAATACCTTATGCTGGTCGCTGCCCGTTTGGCGCCGGCCACGCGCGCTAGCGTCGCTGTTGAACACCCTACCGTCTACGGTACGCCTGGTCGCCGATGCGCTGGCGGCCCGCTATGACCTGAAAGGTTGGGAACGGGCCTGTGATGCGCAGGGGTTTCGGGAGAGTCTGTATGTGCTGGATGTGCTGGATCGCTATGCCGGTTCGCCGAATGCGATGCGGCCCGGACTGGACATCGGCTGCAAAAACGGTTGTTATCTACCGGGTTTGCAGGCTTGGTCGGGCGGTCCCTGGGATGGCGTGGAACTGGACGCCCATCGCCGCTACTGGACGCTGACCACGCGCCGCGCCCACGGCGAATGGGTCGCCCACGCCCTGCCCGAATGCCGGTATCTGGCGGGTAATTTACTTGATCTGCATGGCGGCTATAGCTTTATCACCTGGTTCCTGCCCTTTCTCCATGCCGCGCCATTGCGGATCTGGGGCCTACCTGACCGATTCCTGATGCCGCGCCGCCTGCTGGATCACGCTTGGACTTTATTGGCGCCGGGAGGACGCCTATTGGTCATCAATCAAGGCGAGAGCGAAGTTGAACGGCAGGCTGAACTGTTTGAACAGGCTGGGATCGTTGCCCGCGCCCTCGGACGCATTGAGAGTCCGCTATCGCCGTTCCAGCGCCCGCGCTACGGTTTTATGGCCTGTCGTCCGTATACCTGATTGGACTATTCTGGTGATATTCTTGAAGCAGACTTAAAACTTAAAACTCAAGAAAGGATGAACCTGTGTCTTCCGATATTGTCGCTGCGATTGACCTTGGTTCCAACAGCTTTCACATGATCGTCGCCCGGATCAACAATGGTCAGGTGCAAATCCTGGATCGGTTACGAGAAATGGTGCAGTTGGCGGCAGGACTGGACAGCCGTAACCGGTTGTCCGAAGAATCGCAATTACGCGCCCTGGATTGTCTCGCGCGTTTTGGGCAGCGCTTGCGGCAGATTCCGCCCGAGCAATTGCGCGTCGTTGGCACCAATACCTTGCGTCAAGCGCGCAACAGCGTCGTGTTTCTGACTCGGGCTGAGGCAGTCCTCGGACACAGCATTGAAACCATCAGCGGTCAGGAAGAAGCGCGTCTGATCTATCTGGGCGTTGTGCACAACGTTGCTGACGTTCCAGGCCAGCGCCTGGTGGTGGATATTGGCGGTGGCAGCACCGAATTGATTCTTGGCAGGAAATTTGATTCCCATCACCTGACCAGTTTGAAAATGGGTTGCGTCAGTCTGAGTCGCGCCTGCTTCGATAAAGGACGAGTCACCGAGTCGCGAATGCGCGAGGCGGAGTTGCTGGTGCAATTGAAGTTGGAGCCGGTGTGCGAAGAATTCCGCGATCAGGGCTGGCAAGTCGCAACCGGTGCATCAGGGACGATCAAGGCGATCCAGGAGGTTGTGAAAAAAGAAAGCTGGAGCCATGAAGGCATCACCCTGGAATCATTACGGCGTTTGCGCGCCGCCTTGCTGGAAACCGGTCGAGTTGAGACCCTGTCTGCCCGCTGGCAACTAGAGCCAGCTCGCGCCCAAGTCTTCGCCGGCGGGTTCGTGGTGTTGCATGGATTATGCGAAGCGCTGGGTGTAGAACGCCTGGAAGTGTCCGAAGGGGCGTTGCGGGAAGGAGTGATTTACGATCTGTTGGGTCGTATTCGCCATGAGGACGTGCGGGATCGCACCATCGCCACGGTGATCGACCGCTACGGTCTCGACAAGGCGCAGTCTGAACGGGTGAGCGCAACAGCGTGGATATTGCTAAATCAAGTGCGAGACGCCTGGCGCCTGACCGGGGAAGAGTTGGCGCATAATCTGGAATGGGCCGCCCGTTTGCACGAGACTGGCTTGCTGTTGACGCATGACCAATATCATAAGCATGGCGCTTATATTCTGGAGCATGCGGATCTGCCCGGCTTTTCCCGCAGTGATCAAGTGGTGCTGGCTACACTGGTGCGTCGCCACCGGCGGGGATTTCCCGCAAAAGCGTTTGAACACTTGCCTAGAGAGTTCGCTCCGCTGGCTCAACGGTTATGTGTGTTGCTGCGCCTGGCTGTGGTATTGCACCGGGGCCGCAGCCGCCATGCGTTGCCCCTGTTGAACCTGCAGGTCGATCGGCAACGGCTGGAGCTGCATTTTCCCGAGAAATGGCTCGATGCCAATCCCCTGACCCGAGCCGATCTGAGCAGCGAGGCGCACTATTTGAAAAAGGCCGGGTTTCGGCTGGAGTTTGGCTGAACGGGCAACGATGCTATAGAACCTGCTTCAAAAACGTCTGCGCCCGTGGTTCCCGGGGAGCAGTGAAAAATTCCGCCGGCGGAGCGTCTTCCAGCACCTTGCCGGCATCCATGAACAACACCCGTTGCGCCACCTCGCGGGCAAAGCCCATTTCGTGGGTCACCACCGCCATGGTCATGCCTTCGCTGGCCAGTTGCTTCATCACATCCAGCACTTCGCCCACCATTTCCGGGTCCAGGGCGCTGGTCGGCTCGTCAAACAGCATGACCTTGGGGTCCATGGCTAGGGCGCGGGCAATGGCCACCCGTTGTTGCTGGCCCCCGGACAGGCGGGACGGGTATTCACTGGCTTTCTCGGCGATACCGACTTTGGTCAGCAAGGCCATCGCCTTATCCTGGGCCTCCGCCGCCTTGCGTTTGCGCACCACCCGCTGCGCCAGGGTCACATTTTCCAGCACCGTCTTATGCGGAAACAGATTGAAGTGTTGGAACACCATTCCGACCTCGCGGCGCACTGCGTTCAGGTTGGTGGCGCTGCTGGCAATGTCAATGCCGTCGATGATCACCTGACCGTCGTCAAATTCCTCCAGACCGTTCAGACAGCGTAGAAACGTCGATTTGCCCGAACCGGACGGGCCAATGACCACCACGACTTCGCCCCTGGCGACCTGAGTCGTTACGTTATCCACCGCGCGCACCACCTGGCCGCGACCCTCGAAGACCTTGATGAGGTTTCTAACTTCAATCACTGCGGGCAAACCTCCGCTCCAGCCAGAAGAGCAGTTGCGATAAAACCGAGGTCACCAGCAGATAGAGCAGGGCGACCGTGAACCAGATTTCAAACGTGGCAAAGCTGGAGGTAATAATCTCCCGTCCGCTCTTGGTCAGATCGGTAATAGCAATGACCGACACCAGCGAAGAATCCTTGATCAGACTGATGAACTGTCCAGCCAGCGGCGGCAGCACTCGTTTAAAGGCTTGCGGCAGCACAATATGGATCATGTTATCAGCGGCGCTCATGCCCAGCGAACGAGCCGCCTCGGTTTGTCCCTTGGGAATGGATTGAATCCCGGCGCGAATGATTTCAGCGGTATATGCGCCCACAAAGAGAGCTAACGCGCCAATGCCGGCGACAGTCCGGTCGAGATCAAGCACCGTGCCGATGAAAAAGTAGAAAATAAAGATTTGCACTAGCAAGGGTGTGCCGCGAATCAACTCGATATAAAGTACGGCTAACCCATTCACCGCCGGGTTTTTCGAGATGCGGCACAGTCCAGTGATCAGGCCGATGATCAGGCCGATGAAACCGGAAACGAAGGAAATCCAGATCGTGACCCATAAGCCCTTGGTCAACGGTCCGACCTGCCAGTGCCGGGTTGCTCCGATGTCATCGTTTTTCTCGACCTGATCGCCCACTGCCACTTGCAGGGTGTCGGTTTCTACCGTAAGGATTGCGGGCGAACCATCGCCATCCGGGACAATTTCCACGCGACTGTTCGTGTCATCGGGACTAATTTTGGCTACTTTTCCGGAAAACGGCGCGGTTTCCGGCGCTTCATCGTAGTAGGCGAAATATTGCGGAACCCGCTCCCAGCGCCATTCGTAGTTCACCTGCTTGGTGGCGAACCACAGGCCAAAAGCGAATCCCGCCAGAATAAGCGCCAGCAGCCCATGCCAGGGCCACTGGGCGGAACGTCGTTTAAGCGGCACGGCTTACTGCACTTCTTTTAACCAGTCGGTGCTCTTAAACCACTTTTTATGCAGTTTGGCATAGGCGCCATCCTTTTTGATTTTAGCCAGGAAGCCATTAATCGCCTTGAGAAATTCCGGATCGCCCTGAGCAATAGCCCAGCCAATCGGTTCCTTGGTAAACGGCTCATCGAGGAAGACCAGTCGGCCCTCGCCGCGTTGCACGTTGGCGACCAGATTGTAGGGAGAGTCATAGATAAAAGCGTCGACTTTGCCGTTAACGGTTTCCATCACGCCTTCCGCCTCGGTTTCATAGGAGAAGTATTGAGCGTTGGGAATATATTTTTTAGCGGCGATCTCACCGGTCGTACCCAGCTTGGAGGCGATCTTGTATTTCTTGTTATTCAAATCCTTATAGGATTTAACCTTGTCAGCCAACTCCTTGTGCAGCAACACCGTCTGACCGATCAGCATATACGGTTCAGAAAAGTCCACCGTCTTGGCGCGTTCCTCGGTAATGGTCATGCCGCTCATGATGATGTCGCATTTATTGGTGATCAGCGCCGGAATGATGCCATCCCAGGCGGTGCTCACCAGCTCCAGCTTGGCGGCGCCCAGTTCCTTGGCCATCAATTCGGCTAGGTCAGGATCGAAGCCGATGATTTTTCCCCGTTTATTGGTTATCTCGAACGGCATGTAAGCTGGTTCCAGGCAGACTCGCAGGCCGTCTTTTTTAATTTGTTCCAACTTGCCAGCCCAGGCGGGCGACAGGTTCAGGCCGAACATCACCAGTACGGCAAGCGCAACCAGGCGGGTTTTCATGCAAAGGTTCTCCTTTAGGGAAGCGGATAAAGGCCGTTTATATCGAAGCGGTGGGATAGAAATTCAATGCTGTTTTTTATGATAGTACAATTTCACTTCTGTTAAGGAATTCGAGGTAGCCGTTCAGTCCCATACGCGCCGACTTAATGGGATAAGATATTGAAAACACGTCCACCAATCCAAAACCATGTAACTACATCGCTGTCGAATATGCCGAGAGCATGATAAGCTGATGTAATTCTTATCGACCAGATGTTTTCTTGTCGATTAATACACTTGAAGTGTAAGGAAGGATGAAAGGGATTTTTTGACCACAGCCGGTAAGCTTTGCGTGCGTTAATCTTGGTGTCTTGTTCCAGATTTCTATATGTATCATATGTGATATGATAATAACTCTGGCGTTTATTCATAATGCAGCATACTTGAGGTTTAATTGGAAGATTTTGAAAGTTGCCGTTATGACCACATGTTAAATGACAGTCGAAACACAAGTCCAAATAGTTGGAAAGATCACTTCGATTTCTTGTATAGTGTCGTTGAATTTTGTAATCATTTCGGACTCTGTCTAAAGTTCCAGCCTCTACGCGGTCCATTCTGTGGACATATTGTTGATCTGTGTCCCAATTTACCGCATATATAACATGTCATAGATTTTCCTCCAAATAGTCAAGCAGGGCAGGCACCACCCACCCTGCTCTTTCCTCATCCGATCACGCCGCCAGGCGCTCGTTGAGTTCCACCAGCACTTTCTGGGCAGCGACCGGCACCACCGTGCCGGGGCCAAAGATCGCCGCCGCGCCATTAGCCTTGAGGTACTCATAGTCCTGGGCGGGAATCACGCCACCGGCGACGACCATGATGTCCTCGCGGCCCAGTTTCTTAAGTTCCGCAATCAGTTGCGGCAACAGGGTCTTATGACCGGCGGCCAGCGAACTCATACCGATGACATGCACGTCGTTCTCCACCGCCTGCCGGGCGACTTCTTCCGGGGTCTGGAACAGCGCGCCGATGTCCACGTCGAAACCGAGATCGGCAAACGCGGTGGCAATCACCTTCGCGCCCCGGTCGTGGCCGTCCTGACCGAGCTTGGCGACCAGAATCCGGGGCCGGCGGCCTTCGCGTTGCTCGAAGTCGTCGGCCATCTTGCGCACCGTGGCGATTTCCTCGGCGTCGCCGAACTCGCTGCTGTACACCCCGGAAATCGCGCGGATGATGGCTTTGTGCCGGCCAAACACTTTCTCCATCGCGTCGGAAATTTCGCCCAGTGACGCACGGGCGCGGGCGGCTTCCACCGCCTTCTCCAACAAATTGCCGGAACCGGCACTGGCTGCGTCGGTAATCGCGTTCAGGCAGGCTTTGACTTTGGCTTCATCACGCTGGGCGCGCAGCTTCTGTAACCGCTGCACCTGCGATTCACGCACCGCGGTATTGTCGATGCTGAGGATTTCCAGCGGGTCTTCCTTGGGCAACCGATACTTGTTGACGCCGACGATGGTCTCCTTGCCGGAGTCGATATGCGCCTGTTTCCGCGCCGCCGCTTCTTCAATGCGCATCTTGGGCAGGCCGGTTTCAATGGCCTTGGTCATGCCGCCCAGGCTTTCCACTTCCTGAATGTGGCCCCAGGCGCGCTTGACCAGTTCGTTCGTCAGGGCTTCGACATAGTACGAGCCGCCCCACGGGTCGAGCACCTTGCAAATCGCCGTTTCATCTTGCAGATACAACTGGGTGTTGCGGGCAATGCGCGCCGAGAAGTCGGTCGGTAGGGCGATGGCTTCGTCCAGGGCGTTGGTGTGTAGCGACTGGGTGTGGCCCAGCGCCGCCGCCAGCGCTTCCACACAGGTGCGGGCGACGTTGTTGAACGGGTCCTGTTCGGTCAGGCTCCAGCCAGAGGTCTGGCTGTGGGTGCGCAGAGCCATCGACTTGTCGTTTTTCGGGTTGAACTGCTTGATGATCTTGGCCCACAGTAGCCGCCCGGCGCGCATCTTGGCCACTTCCATAAAGTAGTTCATGCCAATCGCCCAGAAGAACGACAGGCGCGGGGCGAAGGTGTCAATATCCATCCCGGCTTTGACGCCGGTGCGGACATATTCCAGACCGTCGGCCAGCGTATAGCCCAGTTCCAGATCAGCAGTCGCTCCGGCTTCCTGCATGTGATAGCCGGAAATCGAGATGCTGTTGAACTTAGGCATCTCCTTGGACGTGTAGGCGAAAATGTCGCCAATGATGCGGATCGACGGGTCGGGCGGGTAAATGTAGGTGTTACGCACCATGTACTCTTTCAGAATGTCGTTCTGAATGGTGCCGGTGAGCTTGTCATGGGGTACACCCTGTTCTTCTGCCGCGACGATGTAGAAGGCCATCACCGGCAGCACCGCGCCGTTCATGGTCATCGACACCGACATCTGATCCAGCGGGATGCCGCCAAACAGGATTTCCATGTCGAGCAGCGAGTCAATCGCGACGCCCGCTTTGCCGACATCGCCCACCACGCGCGGATGATCCGAGTCGTAGCCGCGATGGGTAGCTAGATCGAACGCAATGGATAGACCTTTCTGCCCAGCGGCCAGGTTGCGCCGATAGAAGGCGTTGGACTCTTCGGCGGTGGAGAATCCGGCGTACTGGCGCACCGTCCACGGCTGGGTCACGTACATAGCCGGGTAGGGGCCGCGCAGGAACGGCGGCACCCCGGCCACATAGCCCAGGTGTTTCAGATCCTGAATGTCATTCCGCGTGTACAGCGGGTTGACATCAATCTGCTCCATCGTCGCGGAGACCCACTGCTCCAGCGTCTTGCCGGTCGTTTTCTCCACCATCGCCTTCCACTCGGCGAAGCTCGGTTTGGGGAAGTCCAGGCCGTAGGCCATAGACGTGAAATCCGGTGTTTGGCTCATTGGGCAACCCCCATTTTCTTTTGCAGCATAGTCAACAGCGCCAGGCAGTTAGCGTTCAGGTGGATAAAATCATCGACGCCGGCGGCCTTGAAGGCTTCAACATGATCCGCCGGATAGCCGGCCAGCAATACGGTCAGGCCGGGACTGGCCTGTTTGAGTTTTTGCACCAGCGGCGGGACGATGTCAGGATAGGTAGGATCGGTGGAGCAGATCACCACCGCCTTGGCGCCCGAGGCTAGCGCTGCATCCGCCGCTTCCTCTGGCGTCTGGAAACCGGATGGATAAACCGTCTCAAAGCCGCCTACGCCCAGGAACGCTGTGCTGAAGTCGGCGCGCCCCTTGTGCTGGGTCAACGGCCCCATGTTAGCGAGAAACGCCACGGGCCGCTGACCGGTGCGGGCGATATAGGTTTCCGCCGCTTGCCGCAGGGCCTCAAAGGCTTGCGCGCCGCGATGGGCATGCACGGGATTGATCGTCGGGCCTGCTTTAGCGCCAGTGCGCGCGGCTTGGGCAATTTCGCCGAGGCTCGCACCGGTTAACGCCGCCTGAATCGCGGCATCAACGCTGTTCGTTCCCGCCTTGGCCAGCGCATCCAGCGCGGCCTGCTTCTGTTCGGCGTTCGCCGCCGCCCGGAATTGATTGAGCGCCGTCGTGCGTTCCGTCTGGATCGCCCACGCATCCACCAGCGCCGGTTCAATCCGATTTTCCTTCAGGTTCGGATACATGTTGGTGCCAACGAAAATATCCTTGCGTTTGGCAATATTGGCGGCGCGCTTCGCCGCAGTGTCAGCGATTTGCGCCTGTGGCCAGCCCGCTTGCAGGGCTTGCGCCACGCCGCCTTGCTTCTCGATTTCCTGGAAGATCGCCCAGGTCTGACGGGCCACCGTGTCGGTCAGGGTTTCGACATACCAGGAGCCACCGGCGGGATCGACAGTCTTGGTGATGTGGGTCTCTTCGCGCAACACAGTATGGGTGTTGCGGGCGACGCGCCGGGAGAAATCGTCCGGGATGCGCACCAATTCATCGAACGGTGAAATGTGCAGACTGTCGCAACCGCCGACTACGGCCGAGAAGGCTTCGGTGGTGCCGCGCAACAGATTGACGTGCGGGTCATAGAGCGTCTGGTTCCAGGCCGAAGTACGGGCGTGGATGCGCATCTTCTGCGACTCGGCGTTACCGCCGAAGGCTTGCACGATCTTGGCCCACAGCCCTCGCGCGGCGCGCAACCTGGCGATTTCCATGAAGAAATTAGCGCCAATCGACAACGAAAAGCGGAAGCGCGGCGCAGCGTCGTCGACACTCAACCCCCGCGCCTGCATGGCGCGCAGATAGTCGACCGCGGTCGCCAGGGCCAGCGCCAGTTCCTGCGTCGTGCTGGCGCCGCCATTGTGATAGGGACTGCCCTGGACGGTAATGGTTTGCAACTGCGGGGCGTTCACGTTAGCCCACGCCACCAGTTGCGCCATCACGTCGTAAATGCCCTCCAGATCGCGGGGCAACCGGCCATCACGCGCCAGCTGGCCCAGCGGATCCATGCCGATCGCGCCGCGCACCTTGGCCAGCGACTGTCCCTGCTTTTTCACCAACGCCGCCAGCAGCGCCGTGAAGGTCAGGGCGCTGGTGCTGGCCTGGATGTAAATCGGCGTGTTCTCCAGATCAACGCCCTCCAGCGCCTGAGCGAGATCGGCGACGCTGGAAATCGACAGGCCGCTTTTTCCGACGTCTTCCGCATCGGCCTGATCCGCGTCGACACCAGCCAGCGTCGGGCGGTCGAGCACCAGGTTCACCGCATTCTGGCCGCGCTCCAAATCGGCGCGCAAGGCCGCATTGAAAGCGGCGGGCGTTCCGCAGGCAATTTCCTGTGCGACATCCCAGCTACCGGTCACATAACCGAGCGGGGCTGCGCCGCGCACGTAGGGAGCGAAGCCGGGCAAACTGTCCAGTTGCGGCAGTCCGGCGATATCCTCTTGCCGGTACATTGGCTGTAAGTCGATGTTTTCGTATGTTTTTGTAACCAGCCGCTTCTCAAAGGGCGCACCTTTAAGGAATTTATCAACGACTTTGCGCCATTCCTCGTAAGGAGTCGGGGCGAACTCGTCGAAGGTGGGAGCGGGCAGATCCGCGGTTTGTGGGTTTGACATGCACATCCTCCAGTGGGATCGAAACACGTTGGTTGGACGATAATCCAAGAGTATAACCGAAGATGACCTGAATGCCCGTGGATGATGGCGACCGCGCACAGCCCTGGGTTGCAATCGGCGGGTTGAATGACATACTCAAAGGGTGATCGCCCCTCACTCTTCGTCTTATTCTCAGGGGGAGAGGGAAGATAACGACGCCAACTATCAATTTCAGGAGGTTTTTGTGTCCGATAGACCCTTTAAAGTGCTGGGCATCCAGCAGATCGCCATCGGCGGTTTGGACAAGAGCAAGCTGAGCCGGCTGTGGATTGACACCCTCGGCTTGACCCTGACCGGTAATTTCCGCAGCGAGCGGGAAAATGTCGATGAGGATATCGCCGCCATCGGTTCCGGCCCGTTCAAGGTTGAGGTCGATCTGATGCAGCCGATTGATCCCGGTAAAGCCCCCAAGGTGCATGAGCCGCAACTGAATCACATTGGCTTGTGGATCGATAATCTAGCGGCGGCGGTGGAATGGCTGACCAGCAAAGGAATGCGGTTTACCCCAGGCGGTATCCGTAAGGGCGCAGCGGGTTACGATGTCTGCTTCCTGCATCCCAAGGGCAATGAGGCTACGCCTCTGAGCGGTGAAGGCGTGCTGATTGAACTGATCCAGGCGCCGCCGGAAGTGATCGAGGCGTTCGCCAAGGTCCAGGCTTGAGCAATTAGTTATTTTTTATAGTGGGCGTCTGCGGGGTTCTAGTCAGACGCTCAAAGGCTTATCTATAGCTTAAAGACCTGTTCCTGAATAATAATGGCGATTCCAATCACAGTGTTGGGGAGTGTATTTTAATGAGTCGGCTGCGCGGAAGAGTGGTCATCGCCCAAGGGGGCGGTCCTACAGCAGTGATCAATCAGAGCTTGGTCGGGGCCGTTCTGGAATCCCGGAAGTTTCCCGAGATTACCGATGTCTGGGGCGCGCTGCACGGAGTGCGCGGCATCATCAATGAAACCTTCGTGAACTTGTCTGAGGCGACCACACATAATCTGGAGCGGGTCGCGCAAACGCCGTCCTCAGCGCTTGGCTCTACCCGTGATAAGCCGGATGCGGAATATTGCCATCGTATTTTCAATGTTTTCAAGAAGCACGATGTTCGCTATTTTTTCTACATCGGCGGCAATGATTCGTCTGACACGGTGCGCATTGTGAATGAACAAGCGGGCCAGGAAGGCTACGAGTTGCGAACCATTCATATCCCCAAAACGGTCGATAACGATTTACCGATCACGGACCACTGTCCCGGTTATCCCTCCGCCGCGCGTTTTGTGGCGTGCGCGATTAGTGGCGTGAATGCTGATATTAGGGCGCTATCCGGTGTTTACATCGCAGTTATTATGGGGCGTCATGCGGGCTGGTTGACAGCGGCGGCGGCTCTGGCCCGTAAACATGACGATGACGGTCCGCACTTAATCTATGTGCCGGAGCGGCAGTTTTCCATCGATCGCTATCTGGACGATATCGACCGGGTGTATAAGCAACATGGCCGCTGCCTTGTGGCGCTTTCGGAAGGCGTGTGGGCGACCTGGGACGAGCGAGGTCAGGAAGTGCCGCTGGCGGCCGATCTAATGCGCAAGGCGGGTCGCCAACCAGAGGTCGATGCGCATGGCAATATCCAGTTGTCCGGCGGGGCGTTGGCTGATGAATTGGCTGATATCGTGCAAAAGCGAATGGGCATCCGGCGAGTGCGTGCGGATACCTTCGGCTATTTGCAACGCTCTTTCCCCGGCGTGGTGTCCAGCGTCGACGCCCGCGAGGCGCGTGAGGTCGGGGAGAAAGCCGCGCATTACGCCTGTCGGCATAATGTGGACGGCTCAGTGGTCATCAAGCGCACGGGCGACTATGCGGTGAAGTACGAACTGGCGCGTCTGGCGGACATTGCGGCCAAGACCCGTCATTTGCCGGATGAGTATATTAATACCGAGAGCAATCAGGTGACCGATGCTTTTCACAGCTACCTGCGGCCATTGCTGGGCGACGATCTGCCCTGTCTGGAGCGGTTATGGGCGCCAGTCGCCCGGGTCGGATAGCTGAAACAGCCTGATAACCCTTCTTCCACCCTCCCACCAGGGGAGGGTGGCTATGATTAAGTCAAGCTGAATGTGCCTTGGCGCTTAGTGGCTGACCGCCACTTTTTTGCCCTTTGGTTGGCCAATGGCGGCCAGCATTTCGGTGAACCATGGCGTATCGATATCGAAGGGTTTGCCGCCCTTGATGCGCGGGAACTCGATAGCGCGCAAGACGCCGTTGCGATCTTCGTCATGGCCGATCACGCCGGGTTCGCGACGCATGGCGCATTCAACCGCCATATCGACGCAGGACTTGATCAGACGCAGATCCTCACTATTAGCCGCGGAAGCGCGCGCGAAATAGCCGGATTTCTGGATTAGGGTTTTTTCCGAGCCGATCATATGGGCGAATTGCTCGCCAAACCATTTGCCGGGGTTGACGGCGTCAAGCTTGATGTGCCCGAACGCGTCGCGGGGGACTTCCTGCCCCTGGGCCTGTAGTTCAGCTACGATAGCCTCTACGCCTGCGCCTTCCGACACAAAGATGTTGATGTCGTCTACCTTGTCCATCAAAGCGTGCAGGCGTTGGGCCTCGGCGGCGATGTCGATTTCCATCTCGGGGACGAAAACAGCGTGAATATCGAAGGCTGAGCGATCAAGTCCAATAGCGGGTAGCCATCCAGCATGATCGAGCATCTTGCGATATTCCAGTGCGGTGGCGGCGGTGAGCCAGCCGCAGTTGCGACCCATGACTTCGTGAACGATCAACATGCGTGGGTTGGCGTTGTTCTCCGCGACGACGTTTTTGAAGTAGCGAGCGCCCTGTTCAGCGGCGGTCCAGGCGCCCAGCGATTGCTTGATCGGGTAGACGTCGTTGTCGACGGTCTTGGGCAATCCGATAACGGTGAGGCCGTAGTCGTGTTTGGCCAAGAAGGCCGCAAGATCGGCGGCGGCGGTATTGGTGTCGTCGCCACCAATGGTGTGTAGCACGTCGACGCTGTCCTTAATGAGCTGGTCGGCAGCGACTTTCTGTGGGTCCTCGCCTTCCTTGATCAAACCGCGCTTTACACAGTCCTTGACATTGGTGAGCTTGACCCGACTGTTGCCGATGGGCGATCCGCCAAAGCCGTGTAGCAACCGGGCTTTTTCGCGGATTTCCGGAGTGACTTGGTAAGAGTCACCCAGCAGGAGTCCCTTGTAACCGCTGCGATAGCAGATGATGTCGATGGTGGGGTCGACCTCGGTGTAGCGTTCGATAAGGCCGCCAACGGCTGAACTCAGACAGGGGGCGAGACCGCCCGCGGTAAGGATGGCGACTTTTCTGGGTTTGTTCATAAGAATAATGGCCTCGATAAGTGCAATGAAAACCGAACGGATTCGGTCGAAAAATAGTCTTCAAAAAACTATTTTACTATGCCAGGCGTGAGAATGCGCCTGTCTGGAAATTTCGGTGGTGTCCCTCAGTTTACGTGATGAGCATCGTCGAGTGCGGGGAACAAGTGTTTGATGGTTTCCAAGGTATTCAGAAACGGTGCGGGTACCCGAAAGCCCAGCAACTCCGCCGTGGTCCAGATATGATCGGTCATCCCCGCCGCCATGGCCGGCGTGACAGGCCGCCATTTACGGGGCGATCCGTTGCCTCGGGTCGGTTCCGGGGTGGGCAATTCCTCACGCAGGCTCAGGTGGGGCAAGCAGAAATGGTAGTAAGCCAACGACAGCCACACCTGCTTTTCCATCCACGACCGTTGCTTGGAAAACGCGGTCGTCTTGCGAGCCAACCGCCGATTGTGTTCGCGCCAGGCCAGGTTATCCCGCTCCACAAAGCTCGTGTTGATCGTCGTGCTGGTGGCGGATGCGGCCAATCGCGCCTGAAGCTCGTCCGCGCTTCCCCAGACCCTCTTACGGGTCACCTCGACCACCCGTCCTTTTTCACGTCGCTTAACCACTTGAGCATACAGCAAATTCGGCGGTGGGCGGCACCGTGGGGCCGGATATCGTCCTCGCGTCCCTTGGCGCTCGGGCTGATACCATTCCCCATAGGCATGGAGCAAGGCGCTGGGATAGCCCGGCCATTGGTCGCTAGTAAAGAAGGGGACGTGATCGTCGGTCACATACACCACGCGCTCCAGGAGCAGGTTCGCCTGAGCCTGCGTGCGCTGGCCCACGACAAACCCTACCACCAGGCGCCATTCGGGCGCAAAGGCGACCCACACCCAAGCATCGCCATCCGTCTCGCACCATTGCTGCGCCATCGGCAGATTCTGGTCCTTGGTATGGACAAAGCTCCACAATTCATCCAGTTGACACTCGGTCACCGTCAGCTCGCGCCAATGGGACAAAACCACCAAACGACATTGCTGGGCGGCCCGAGTCAACCACGCACAAACCGTATCCTTGTCGATCTGGACGATTCGTGCCGTACCCTGGATGGAATTTCCCTCCGCCAACGCCCGCATCGCCAGTTCGAAAACGGCGGGGTCGGCCTCGAGGTCAAAATACGCAGTTCCGTACGTCAAGGACACTCTCCTCCCGCACGAACGACACAACGCCTGCTTTTTCCCGTGACTGGAACCATTTTTGACCAACAACCCTTGACCAAAGGGCCGACCGTAGTGGTGACAGGAACGATTGGGGCAGTAGAGCGTTTCCCACTTCATAAGATCCCCGGTCAGTGATTAACACCACAATCACAATGAGGATACATGTTGTCGTCGTCACTGGCTTAGCTCATCACGTAAACTGAGGGACACCACCGAAATTTCCGCTGCTCACGAATGCCGCTTCTCAGCGCTAGCGGCGCAGGTAGGCCAGTTCCCGGGGTAGGGTGACGTTGTTGCCGAACTTGTCCTCGCCATAGCCGCAATTGGCTAACAGCTCCAGGTCGCTTAATACCCGCTTATCGCCTGTAAAAGTAATGTTCATATCGGTCTTGATGTCAATCTGACCGGTTGCCATCAGTCGGGCGATTTCAGTCGTGATCTTTTCCAGAAAAATACTTTCACGGGTGAATTCTTCCGATAACTGCAGCGGTTGTTGATAAATGATGATCTTGCCTTGTTCAGCGAGCCTGAGCACTACATTCAGCACCGTAGCCCGAATTTGATGGTCGCTGGGTTCGATCGTCGGCAGCCACAGATTGCCGATTTGTAAAGCCAGCCAGCGGCGTTTACGGGCGTTGATGCGCTCATTAGCCCGAAAGATGTCCATCGGCGAACTGGCGTCGTAGCATTGCTCATCCAGTTCCATGGTGATCGCGCTGCCATAATGCTGCGCAATCTTTGCGATCAGAGTGGCGGGACGGACATGAAAACCGCGATAGGAGGGAACGGGAACCTCGACTTTACCGACTTCTGCATAGCGCTTGAGGAGAGCGTGACAAAGACAGCGTCCATCACTCAGATACTGGCCCGCATAGGCGATGGCATAATTCATCAGCATGGCAAGCAATGCGCGGGTGGAAACGACCGGATTGCGGCGCAGGGAGGCGTCGCCAGTTTTGGCGTTAAGGTGGCGTTCATAGTGATGAATGAGCTGAGTGGCGATTTCCAGCAGGTGGAAGACGATGCTGATATAGCCGCGCAGGACGGGCAAGTCGGTATCCAGCGATTCAACCTCTGTTTCGGCAATATGGGTATCGTAAAGCGCCTGCAAACTGTGAAATCGTAATTGCAGGTGGCGCAGCTTGTCCTCGCTGAGCGGGTCTGGAAAGCAGCTCGGGTACTGGCTGGGCTTTACCCACTCGACAATGTGCAGCAACTGGCTTTCCGAAGCGAGGTTTAGGTAGGCGGTGGCGACATGAATCACGGTTTCCGCTGTGCTGCTGACCTGGCGCATAGCCCGATCACGGGGCAGGCGGCCTGGTGGCAGAGGTTCCCGATAATTTTCCTTGTTCAGATCATCAGTCGGCGTGGGCAGGTTCAGATGCGCCGCTTTGGTAAGAATGCGGACGGATGCCCTGACCAGGATTTCGTAGGTGAACGCCAGTGTCTGCGCGGTAACCTCGGTAAAGTTGCGTTGGATGGCAGGCAACTGGTAGGAGGGCAGGGAGTGCTGAATGTGCAGCAGCTTATAGCTGATATCGGCAAACAGCTTGATCGTGGCAGTTAATGATCTGAAGCGTGACCATTGACGGTTATTGCGCGCTCCGTAGGCATCAAGGAATTCCTCGATCTGGATCGCGTGAGACAGCAGGTCGGCGACGAGTGGGCGGGTCAGAGTTGTATGCGAACGCTCTGTTGAAAGTAGGCGAGCCAGCCGCAAGAGCTGGTGAGCGCGGGGCGCAGTCAGGGCGCTGAAGCTTTCATAATCGATGATCACAGGACTTTCGGATGTAGTCACATTGTCGATGTCCGTTACAAAAACCATAGCAGGGTTCCTATGACTTCTTCACCTCATTCATAGAGCTATTTTATAGCTTGATGATGACGGGTGGCGTCTATTTCGCCGGGAGTTTTTAAACAGATTTTTATATATTGCTCTTATATCATCATAAAATTACCCCAAAATTATAGTGCAAGCTCAAGGCCAATCGAAAACAGCAAAACAGGAATAATTGACATCCACCAAATATAGGCTTTACTTTCCAAAGTCTGCTGACGCGACGTGATTCAGATTCTCGCGCGGACGCACCTGCAGGAAGCATTGGCACCTGGTCAGCACTGGCCAGAATCCAACTCACATACAACCCCGCTTACTACGCAAACTGAGGAGTAGCTATGGCTCTTAAAGAAGTCGTGATCGTCAGCGCCGCCCGGACCGCTATTGGCAAATTCATGGGTTCTCTGAAAGATGTACCGGCCCGCGACTTGGCCATTACCGCCGCCAAAGGCGCGATCGAACGGTCTGGCGTTCCCGCCGACCAGATTGAAGAAATCTGCATGGGGCAGCTATACATGGGCATGCAGGGTTCTCTGCCCGCTCGCCAAGTCAGTATGCGGGTCGGCCTGCCACACAGCAGCAGCGCCGTTTCCGTCAACCAGAACTGTACCTCTGGCATGCGCGCCCTGGAAATTGCCTGTCATAACATCATGCTGGGTCAGACTGAAATCGGTTTGGCCGTTGGCGTGGAAAGCATGACCAATGCCCCCTACCTGTTGCCCAAAGGCCGCATGGGGTACCGGATGGGGCAGGGCAACATCGAGGACAGCATGATCCACGATGGCCTGTTCGACGAACTGGTGCCTGGCCATATGGCGATGACTGCCGAGAATGTTGCGGTCAAATACGGCATCACTCGGCAGGAATGCGACGAATTAGCGCTGATCAGTCATACCCGCTGCACCACGGCGACCAAGGAAGGCATCTTCAAGCGTGAAATCGTGCCGGTGGAATTAAAGTCCAGGAAAGGCTCCACTTTCTTTGATACGGATGAGAACTTCATTCCTGACGCCAGTCTCGAAAAGATGGCTCAACTGAAACCCGCCTTCAAGAAAGATGGCGTGGTCACTGCGGCTAACGCTTCCAGTATCAATGATGGTGCCAGCGCGGTGGTCATCATGTCACTGGACAAGGCCAAGGCTATGGGCATCAAGCCGCTGATGAAGTTAGTCGGCATCTGCAATGCTGGTGTTGATCCGGCGGTAATGGGGCTGGGGCCAGCAGCTGCGATTCCCAAATGCCTGAGTCAGGCCGGTATGAAGTTCGGAGACATCGATTACTGGGAAGTTAACGAAGCGTTTGCCGCCCAATGGCTGGGCGTTGGGCGTATGTTGAAAGAAGATCATGGTATGTCGTTGACTCCAGATAATTGCAATTTCAATGGTTCTGGCATCGCATTGGGGCATCCGGTCGGGTCCACGGGGCTGCGCATCGTTGTCAGCCTGTACTACGAACTGGAACGGCAAGGCAAAACCACGGGCGGCGCATCGCTATGCGTGGGCACTGGTCCAGCGATGGCTTCGCTGTGGACGCGGGATGTCTGATCTGTGTTGAACTGAACGGGTAGGTTCACTATCCAGGGCGGTCTCATAAACAATGAGGCCGCCCTTAAAAAAACAAGCTCTTTTTATATCATCATCTCTTTCATTATCCACAATTCCCAAATCAGATATAATCCCCTTTCTCAATCAAAAATCCCACTTCACTATCATCTCACAACAAAAGGCTCTCCACCCCAATGCTAGACCCAAAACTACTCAGAAGCGAACTAGAGCAAACTACCCTCAAACTCGCCAGACGCGGCTACAACCTGAACACAAAACTTTTCAATACACTGGAAAAACAGCGGAAAAATCTGCAAGTCCGCGCTCAGGAACTCCAGAACAAGCGCAACACCCGCTCAAAAGCCATCGGCAGAGCCAAAGTGCAAGGACAAGACATCCAACCGCTACTTAACGAAGTCTCAGGACTCGGAGAACAGCTCAAACAAACCGAAACCGAACTCGAAATCCTACAGACCCAGCTACTCAACCTACAACTCAACATCCCCAACATCCCTCACGAAAGCACCCCAACCGGCACTAACGACATCGACAACCTCGAAATCCGTCGCTGGGGCCAGCCCCGCAATTTCGCATTTACACCCCGCGATCACGTTGATCTTGGAGGAGAAGGCGGCTTAGACTTTGATGCTGGGGCCAAACTTACTGGCAGCCGCTTCACCGTCATTCACGGACAACTAGCCCGACTCCACCGCGCGCTCATCCAGTTCATGCTAGATCTCCACACCCAGAAACATGGCTATCAGGAAGTCTATACCCCTTATCTCGTCAACGCCGACAGCCTGCGCGGCACTGGACAACTACCTAAATTCGAAACCGATCTCTTTAAGCTCAGCGGCGACCTCAATTACTATTTAATCCCAACCGCCGAAGTACCCGTAACCAACCTAATGCGCGACCGCATTATCGAAGCCGAAAAACTTCCAGTCCGCTGGGTTGCCCACACTCCTTGCTTCCGCAGCGAAGCGGGATCTTACGGAAAGGACGTACGTGGCATGATTCGCCAACACCAGTTCGAAAAAGTCGAGCTAGTACAAATCGTCCATCCCGAAACCTCCTACAATGCATTAGAAGAATTGACTAACCACGCCGAAAATGTTTTACAACAACTCGAATTACCCTATCGCACTGTTGCCCTCTGCACAGGAGATATCGGATTTTCCTCCGCCAAAACCTACGATTTAGAGGTCTGGCTTCCCGGCCAGCAAAGGTATCGGGAAATTTCTTCCTGCAGCAACTTCGAGGACTTCCAGGCGCGGCGAATGCAAGCCCGCTGGCGCAATCCCGCCACCGGCAAACCCGAACTGGTTCACACCCTCAACGGATCAGGACTAGCCGTAGGACGAACCTTAGTCGCCATCATGGAAAACTACCAAGATGAAAGAGGGCATATCCAAATCCCTAGAGTTCTCCAACCTTACATGGCTGGACTGGAAACCCTCATTCCAAATGGACGCTAGCCCCAGACGCCAAATTCATACAGGAACAAAATTATCATGATTATCATCTTAGAACCCAGCATTACCGACCATTCCGAAGAATACCAGCAAACTTTCAATTACCTCTCTCAGTTACCCGGTATTGCCACCCGCGTTCATAAAATCCAGGGCGCACAGCAAACCCTTACTGAGATCTATCTCATTGGCGACACCAAAAGCCTTTCAGCGGACGACATCCACGCTTTGCCAGGCGTCGAACGAGTCATCCGAATCTCCGAGGAATACCGCATCCTAGGGCGACATCGAGATAAGCAACGCACCAGCGGCTTCGAATACAACGGTATCCAGTTCAGTCAAGACAACCTAAATATCTTCGCTGGACTATGCGCCGTCGATACCCCAGAACACGTCAAAACCATGCTCCAGGCCCTGCATGAACACGGTCAAACCTGCACTCGCATGGGCGCTTACAAACCAAGAACTAACCCCTATTCCTTTCAGGGCCACGGCCAAGCTTGCTTGCCTTATGTCTTCGAACTAGCCGGACAGTACGGAATCAAGGTCATCGCTATGGAGGTCACCCACGAAGACCATATCGAGGAGATTCACAAATGCCTAGAGCAGACCGGCCAACCTACCGGGGTTATGTTACAGATCGGCACTCGCAACACACAAAACTTTGAATTACTCAAAGCCGTTGGCCGCCAACAAGAATTTCCAGTACTGTTCAAACGGGGATTCGGCATTACCCTCAACGAATCACTGAACGCCGCCGAGTACTTGGCCAGCGAAGGCAACTCACGGGTCATTTTTTGCCTACGCGGGGTCAAAACCAATATGAGTGACCCCCACCGCAATCTAGTCGACTTCAGCCAAGTCTCCGTCATTAAGCGACTCACCCGAATGCCAGTCTGTATTGATCCCTCACACTCAGTGGGTTCCCGCGAGCATTCTCCCGACGGAATACTCGACCTGATGCATGCCACCGCACAGGGCATCATCTCCGGAGCTAACATGGTGCTCGTCGATTTCCACCCTGAACCCGCCAAAGCGTTGGTCGATGGTCCTCAAGCCATGCTCATGAGCGAGCTAGACTGGTTCCTGAAAGACGTTGCTCTTACCAGGGAATGCTATCAAAAGCGGCAAAAACTAGCACAACAGCAACACACCGCCTAGTCAAGCTCATCAGTCAACAGCAAATCCCTAGCCCGGTTCAATTGCGCCGCCAAATAAGCAGTTCCCCCATGATCCGGGTGCAAACGTTGAATTAAACGTCGATAGGCAGATTGAATATCCGCTCGGCTGGCACCCGGCGACAAACCCAGAATCTGATAAGCCTCCACTAAAGTCATTGCCCCAGAATTCGTCGGCGACTGCGAGTGCTGATCGCCCTGCGAACGCTTTCGCCAGCCCGATCCAGCATAACGATCCAGATAAGCTTCTAGAACCGCAACAGATTGCGAGTCTACTTGGCACTCACACCAGAGTATCAACAACTCAGGCAGCGTTAGATCCACCAGATCGCGTCCCGCAAACCGGCCTTCTCGAACTTGGCCAGTCATGACTCCACTCGCGTGATCCAGCGCCATAAGCAGAAAACGAGTAGTCACCACAGACCGCGACGAGTCGCCGGTTTGCGACGGAGCAGAGAGAGAAGGAGAATGAGTCTTCAGCCAACGAATCAACCAAGGGGCCAGCACCGCAAGCAGCGGCAAGGTAATTTCCGCGCCACCGCGCACAGTGAGCAGCAACAGAAAGCTAAGCCCCCCCACGGCCAGCGCAATACGCCCTAACTGTGGACCCCAGAGCGAACGACGAAATTGGCGGATCAGGCAATACAACCCAATCAGCACAGCCGCAATGACTAGAAGGCGCGCCAACATAGCGTTCAGAGTTGTCGAGCGAGTTGCCGGACCAGACTACCCTGACGTCGACCGAAATCCTCCAGGGCCTGACGACCGCCCGTTGCATAAATCGCCACCGCCCTGAGCAGCTCACGCAACTGGCGCGCGCTACCATTATCAAAAACACAATAGGCGCCCCGGGTCAGTCGGGCAATTTCTCGAAAACCCCATGCTGCATCAGGTTCATAACCCTCCTGGAAGACAAAGGCCGGAACGCCCAGCAACCCCAGTTGACCCGCTTGATAGCAGAGCGGATCAACCGCTTCTTCCAGGCAATCGCCGACCAGCACCAAGGCATTCAGGCGCTGACGTCCGGTTTCCTGAATAGCATGTTCAAGAACGCGACCAATTTGCGTCAAACCACCCCGGCACTGCACCGATGTCATACGACGCTGGAGTTCAGCGGCATCGGTCAACCATGGTTCAACCTGAAACTCACCATAACCCCGATACCAAACCAGTTGCAAAGCCAATCCACCGATTTCTGCAGCCGTAGCAAACATATCACCCTGTAATTGGCAGACCTGATCCCAAGTTAGCTGCCGACTGGCAGTGGCATCGAGAGCAAACAGCAACCGGCCTTTTACTGGAGACGCCTTGGGAACACATGCAACCTGACGCAGAAATTCAGCTATCTCCTGTGCACCGGATAACGCCTGAACCTGTCGCGCTCTTCCTGATTGACGGGAAGAATGATTATTCAATTTACCGCTCACATTCGGACAAGATGAAAGTTAGGATCCCAAATACCTACTACAACTCACTATTTTTGCAACACATACCTTCCTGGCGCATCGTCAATTTGATAACCAAAACCCTTCTTAGGCATTCCCATCGGTGGCAGGGGCACCTGTTGTTCCTCAGAATGCTCGACCAGCCAGGCTTGCCAGGCCGGCCACCAGGAACCGGATTGCCGGGGGGTAAAGATATGCCAAGTCTCAGGATCGATGTAGCGATCCTCTTCGCGGCGTCCCGCCATCTGGTAACTGCGCCGGCTATGTCCCGGTTCGCTAACGATACCTGCATTATGTCCGCCACTCGTCAGCAAAAAGGTCACCTGCTCAGCATCCGCTAATAGATAAATTTTGTACACCGATCGCCATGGCGCCACATGATCTTGTTCCGTCCCAACAGCAAAGATGGGTACACGGATATCGGAAATCGCAATAGGTCGACCCTCAACCTCGTAATGACCGGTCGCTAGTTCGTTTCCCAGAAAGATATGACGCAAATACTCAGAGTGCATACGGAAGGGCATACGCGTCTGATCCGCATTCCAGGCCATCAAATCATTCAGGGGCTGGCGTTGGCCTAACAGGTAGTCATGCACCATGCGGGACCAGATCAGGTCATTCGAGCGCAGTAACTGGAAAGCACCGACCATTTGCCCAGCATCCAGATAACCCTGATCCCACATCATGTCTTCCAGGAAAGCGACCTGACTTTCATTGATAAACAACAACAATTCACCCGCTTCGGAGAAATCGGTTTGTGCGGCAAACAGCGTCATGGTTTTCAACCGATGATCACCATCACGCGCCATAGCCGCGGCGGTTATCGTAAGCAGGGTGCCGCCCAGGCAATAACCAACCGTATGAATCCGATCCGGCACGATCGCCGTGATCGCGTCCAAAGCCGCCATGATCCCATGTCGGCGGTAATCGCTCATACCAATATCGCGATCGTCAGCTGTCGGGTTTTTCCAGGAGATCATGAAGACGGTATGACCCTGCTCAACCAGATAACGCACCATTGAGTTGTGCGGCGATAGATCAAGAATGTAGTACTTCATGATCCAGGCGGGCACAATAAGAATAGGTTCTGCGTAGACTCGTTCAGTCACCGGCTGATATTGAATCAACTCTATCAGGTGATTGCGGAAAACTACCTTACCCGGCGTGACTGCTACATCGCGACCTACGACAAATTGCTCATCATCCTCGACCAATTGCTTACCAGCGACCAATTTCTCCATGTCAGCCATAAAGTTGGTCCAACCACGCACCAGGTTCTGCCCCCCTTCATCCACAGTGGCCTTGAGGATTTCCGGATTGGTCAGCGGCAGATTCGATGGGGAAAACATATCAAGAATCTGTCGGGTCATGAAGGAGACAATGGCGTCATTGCGTCGGTCAACGCCGCGATTATGGGTCGTCGCGTTGTACCACCACTGCTGAGTCAGCAGAAACGATTGATAAATCAGGTTATATGGCCATTGCCGCCAACCCTCGCCATCAAAACGGTGATCCTGAGGCAATGGCTCGATGCAAGGTGGAACATCCGGATTCTGATTGAATTTAAAGGCGTACAGCGCCAACCGCACCGCCTTACGCAGGGCTTTCTCATTAAGAAGCGCCTGCTTACCTGGCGAGAGGCCAAGATGCATCAGCCAGTCAAAGTAGGCCATTGCCATTACGGTAGGGGAAATACCCGCCGTGACACGCGCTAGGTTCGCATTGACCATCCGGTCGATGGTTTCAGGAATATGAGTACCCAGTAATGAGCGCTCGATAAGGCCGCCCGCACTGGCTACTGATTTGCCACTCGCGCGACGGCGTGGATGGCTTGGCGCCTTTTCAGGCGTCCCCTTTTCCTGGGAAGCTGAATCAGCTACGGGAGAATTGACCTGAATATTCGCCTTGGGCTCTGGCATGACCTTGCACCTCTTGGAATTGGCATCTGGAATGAGGTGTTAGACATCATCTAGATTATTTTGCTTACTTGCGATGATCAATTACGCGCACGGCTTTGCCTTCCGAGCGAGGGATTTCGCCGGTCTGCTTGACCACGACCCCAGCCGTGACACCAATGAAGTCCTTGATATCCTTCTGCGCTTTGTGGGCTACCCGATTCATGGCTTCCTGACCCTGGGCAACCAGCGGTGGACTACCTTCGACATTGACGGTGAGCATGTCGAGATTACCCTCGCGGAAGATTTCCAGTTGGTAGAACGGCGAGAGTGTTTCAGTTTGCATCAGAATGGCTTCCACCTGGGAGGGGAAGACATTGACGCCGCGAATAATTAGCATGTCGTCGGTACGACCTGTGACGCGCTTCATCCGGACATGAGTGCGTCCACAACGACAGGGCGTCGGGTCAAGCACCGATACGTCGCGGGTTCGGTAGCGGATCACCGGGAAGGCTTCCTTGGTCAGCGAGGTGATGACGATTTCCCCGGCTTCGCCATAAGGGATGGGTTGACCGGTGTTAACATCGACAGCTTCAATCAGGAAATGATCCTCGAAAACATGCAAGCCGTTTTTGGCCTCGACGCATTCGATACCCACACCAGGGCCGATCACTTCGGAGAGGCCATAGATGTCGATAGCATCAATGCCCAGTCGCGATTCCAGTTCATAGCGCATCTCTTCGGTCCAGGGTTCCGCACCGAAGACACCGACTTGCAAAGGCAGCTTGCGCAGGTCGACTTTCATGTCCTCAGCGGTTTCAGCAATGTTCAGCGCGTAGGAAGGAGTACAGGACAGTCCCGTCGGTTCAAAATCACGGATGAGCATGATCTGGCGTTGGGTTTGGCCGCCGGAAATGGGGGTCACCATGACGCCCAGCTCCTCCGCGCCGTAATGCAGACCCAATCCGCCGGTGAACAGTCCATAACCATAGGCATTATGCAACCGGTCGCCAGGCCGCATGCCAGCGGCGGCCAGACTGCGCGCCATGACGCGCGCCCAAGTGCGAATATCACGGCGGGTGTAACCGACTACGGTAGGCTTGCCGGTGGTGCCACTGGAAGCGTGAATGCGCACAACCTGATCCGTCGGTACGGCAAACATACCGAAGGGATAGTTTTCGCGCAGGTTCTCTTTTTTGGTAAAGGGCAGGAGGCGCACATCTGCTACTGACTTAATGTGCTGAGGCTTCACGCCCAGTTCATCCATGGCTTCGCGGTAATAGGGAACGGTTTGGTAACACCGTTCGGCCGTGGTGCGTAGACGGCGTGCTTGCAGTTCCTGGAGTTCTTCGCGGGGCAGTGTTTCCTGTTCAATGTCCAGAATCATGGGATTGGTTCCGTTTTTGACCCGGGTGTGTGTCCGGCAGATGGAGAGGACGGCGCAATCGCTACATCGGCGGACGCCCATTTTTTGTGAATGATTGTAGTCGTGATTGTAGTCGAAAGAGTGCGAATTGGGGGCCGAACTCCAATCAACTGAAAATGTACATTAAGATGACCATATTAGGAATGACGACAGTGCAGTTTGAACGGGAAGATGATTAGAGGAAGCGGAGCCACAGAGGGCGTTGCAAATACTCCTTTAAGTGCGCGAAACCCATCATTCCCGATCACTATCGTGACTTATCGCAATTCCAGCACCTTGGGCGATGCGTTGCGCCAAATGCTGAAAATCTTTGTAGCAACTCCTGACAGCCTCGACATGCGAACCGATTGCGCCATCTGATGGCTTGAGGAAGAACATAGGCTTACGTGCTTCCATCGCGAGAGGCATCAGGCTCCGATAGTGCTTGAGCAGCGCCAGCGAATAAGGGTCCTGATCAACTACTGGAATCTTTGCACCCGGTTTTTCATCTAGCACTGCAACCCGGTAAGTGTCCGGTATTTTTCCCATCCAGCGTTGATAAGCCTTGACTGGTCTTGAATCACGGACGCCATGTTGCATAACGATATATCCAGCAGGCTGCATCGCGCCTTTAGGCATCGATAGGTCGATCGGTGCTTTCCTAAGCAGCTCTAACCAGGTCGCACGCCATTCCCGTAAAGTAGGTCCCAGGTTTTTGAGACCTTGCAGAGAAAACAGATCAGGCGCGAGAGGAATGCAAACTTGATCGGAAGCAATCAAGGCGGCGCGGTTGATGGCCCCAAGATTGGGTCCGACATCGATCAACGCTAATTCGGCACCGCCGTTCTTCATCGCGGATTCAATAATGCGGTAAAAGGCGGTCATCGTGCGAAAAGCGGATTCATCACGGTTATGGCAATGAGGCCAGGCGCTGGATAGTTTATCTTCAAACCGGGACAGGCCCAGATCACCTGGAGCCAATCCCAAAGTTAGCGTGATTTGCTCTATAAAAGGTTCTGTAATGTCGCCAGTTCCCCGCAGAATAGGACGTATAGCGCCATAGACTGTTTGTGGATGATCATCGTCGGGCCAGAGCGCTTCCAGGCGATTTTCATCTAAGAACATTGCTGTCAAATTGGCTTGTGGATCAAGATCAACAGCAAGTGTGGAAATATTATGGTCAGCAAACATCCAGGCAAGATGATAAACCAGCGCAGTTTTTCCTACCCCGCCTTTATTGTTAAAGAAGGCGATCATTTTCATACAGATCTCCGGCTGATTTTGACCAATACCGAGTGTTGGTCAAATTCAAATTCGGCAGGCTGGTTACCATTAGCCTCCAGGAGTGACTGCGCACGTTGCACCCCGTACCCAAAGCGATTAACAAACCCTAATACCTTCATGGACTCAGCGATGATCGGATTTCGATAGCTGTTGCGAGTTGGAAAATTCTCGCGTGTTGCTTCTCCATATAAGCCGCCAGGGTTCATGATTTCGATATGATCACTGAATACATAGAAACGAACAGGCGTATTGCTGTCGTAATCGCGATGCATGACCGCATTCATCAGTAATTCACGGAGCGCCCATTCAGGATAGTCAGGAAGGATTTTTTCCTGAAATCCGTGAGTGGATTGAAGCCTGTTTTGCGTCAAAGTTCTGGTGCGAAACTCTAGTTCGCGCAGCACAGATGGCAAATCACCCGATATTTCCGTCTGATCTTCGGGAAGGTCAGTTAAATCAGCGCCGGGTAATTGCAAATATTGCACATAAGCGCCCGGCAAAAAGTAGCGGGGATTTTTGCCAAAAAGCAGAATACCGGCATAGGTTGGGCAATGTTGTTCAGGATTAAAAAAATGCAGTGAGGCCAGTTGCTGATCAATCGACCGCTGATTGGCGGTGATCGTTTCCAGGTCAACCGCCTGATGACGATAGGCTTCGAATTGTCCAAGCGCCAAGTCGTTGAGCTTACTTTCCGAACAATGGCGGGCATCAAAAGATCGCGCTGAAGCGACACGCCGTTCAGTCAGAATACGCTCTTCCTGTTCGCTAGCGATGGCCCGGCGTGGCCCAACACGGATCCAGACCCGACCTTTATAGCGCACCGGAGGTAGGTCGGATGGGACCACTTCAACTACGGCGATATCACCATCATCAAAACCAAATCGGGCAACATTCATAACCGGTTGTGGTAATACATTGCCATCCGAGCGGATAGCGCCCAGGTTTTTTAACAGTTCATCGGTAACAGTGAGTCCAGATAACTGGCCGTTGTCCTTAACACCGATGAGGAGATAGCCCGGCTGTCGGTGATGGGACAGGTCGTTGGCAAAGGCGCAGATCGCTTCACCAAATTTATCGGTTTTGCCAGTCGATGTCGTCCTTTCAACGCGATCTGATTCCAGATCGATCAACAGGGAGGAAAGCTGGTCACGGGTCAGCATGGCGCTACTGCTTTCTTACCAATGGCAGCGTTTCAGTCAGCAAATCATAGCCAAGATCGCGCAGATGTTGATTCAGGGCGGAAGGATCAGCGGCACGATAGCGGACTACGGCGATCCGCAGGCCAGTTTGATCAGGATGCAGGGGTGAAACAACGGTGGCAATGTAGCCGCCGGCTTCGTTGATCTGGGTCAACAACCGGCTTAACTGCCCGGTGGCATCGGGCAGATGCACGGTAATGCGCGTTGCGTCCTCCATCATGCAGCCGGTGATCTCCAGAAAAAAATCAAGCACATCCTCATGGGTAAGGATGCCAACCAGTTGCCCGTTGCTCTCAACGACGGGCAAACAGCCGATCTTTTCCTGACGCAGCAGACGGGCGGCTTCTTCGACCAGGGTATCCGGGGTGCAAGTGATGACTTTAGCGCGCATCACCTTAGCAGCTGTAAGCTTGCCGAGCAGATAGTTGGCCTCGCCCACAGAGAGCGTGGTAATGGGGGAGGGGGAGACGCGCTCCAGATCGTGTGAGGTAACGAGTCCTACCAAATGACCTTCGCGCGCAACCGGCAGATGGCGAATATGATGATCCCGCATCAAAGCCGCCAATTGCGGCAAGCGCGTGTCTTCAGTGACCTGCAATACCCCGCGAGTCATAATCCGGTCTACATACATGATTCACCTGTTTCCACTCTTAATATCCTAAATAAGCCCGGCGCACATCGTCATCGGCTAGCAAGTCTGCGGCGGGCGCGGTTTTGACAATACGACCGGTTTCCAGAATATAGCCGCGCCCGGCAATAGCCAGGGCCGCGCGGGCGTTTTGCTCGACCAGCAGAATGGTGACGCCCTCGGCATTCAGTTCGACGATTACCCGGCAAATCTCGTCAACCAGCAAGGGGGCCAAACCCATCGAAGGTTCGTCCAGCAGTAACAGGCGTGGCCGTCCGAGCAGAGCGCGGCCAATAGCCAACATTTGTTGCTGACCGCCCGATAGCGTGCCGGCCAGTTGCTGGCGGCGTTCCTGGAGAATCGGAAAGAGATGGTAAACCCGCTCCATTTCCTTCCGTACCCAGTTGGCGTCATGATGCTGGCGATAAGCGCCCAAGCGTAGATTGTCCTCGACGCTGAGTGGAGCAAATACCTGGCGACCCTCCGGCACCTGGCAAATACCGGCGGTAACAATGCGGTGCGCGGGCCAGTGCGTGATGTCATTGCCGGCGAAGCGGATGGTCCCAGCGCTGGGCGGATGCAAGCCAGACAGGGTATGCAGCAGGGTGGTTTTTCCCGCGCCGTTGCCGCCGACCAAAGCTACCAGTTCACCAGTGTGAACACTCAGGCTGATACCATCGATGACCTGCACCGGCCCATAGCGACCGTGCAAGTGGCTAACTTCCAGCAAGGGCGCATCAGTAGGCTTTTCTTTTACTGCCTGCTGCCTGGAATCCAGCGCCGGACGCTTATCATCAAACCGCATATTGCACCGCTCCTCCCAGATAGGCGGCAATGACGCGGGGATTCGCTTGAATCTCTGCGGGCGAGCCTTCGGCTAGGACGCTGCCGTAATCGAGCACCAGCAGACGATCCGAGATGCTCATGACCAGTGGCATATGATGTTCGACCAGAAGCACTGTAATGCCGGTCGCGCGGATGCGGGCGATCAGGTCGCGCAGCGCCATGGTTTCGGTGTCATTGAGACCAGCAGCGGGTTCGTCCAGCAACAAGAGCCAGGGTTTGGCCGCCAGGGCGCGGGCAATTTCGACTCGTTTCATCAGGCCGTAGGGCAGGGCGCCGGCGGGTTGTCCGGCGCGGTCGGAGAGTTCGCACAATTCCAAAGCTTCAGCGGCCCAGGCGCAGAGTTGCCGTTCTTCGCGGCATACGCGGGGGAGGCGGAGTGCGGCAGCGAGCAGCCCGGTTTTGGCGCGCAAGTGGCAGCCGACCATGACGTTTTCCAGGACAGTCATGTTGAAAAACAGTTGCAGGTTCTGGAAGGTGCGGGCGATGCCGAGCGCAGCGATGCGGTGCGGAGGCATGCCGCGCAGTTCGTGGCCGTTGAAGCGCAGGGAACCGGCGGTGGGCTGGTAGAAGCCGCACAGGACGTTGAAGAGGGTGGTTTTGCCCGCGCCGTTGGGTCCGATGATGGCGTAAATCAGGTTTTCCGGGGTTTGGAAACTGACGCCGGCGAGGGCCATGACGCCGCCGAAGCTTTGCTCAAGGGCTTCCACAGTCAGCAGGTTGGAAGGATCAGAAGTCATCATGAAACTGCTGAATTACGCTGCGCTTTCGCACCACGTCCTAAGACGATCCATGACCAACTTCGCTGTATTCCCTGCGTCAACCCCACGAACAATCCTTGGGGCAGAAAAATCATGACAGCCATTAACAGTCCACCGTGGATGATCATTTCGTAATCCTCGAAAACGACCAGCCCCTCGTGCAGCAGCGTCAGCGCAATTGCGCCACACGCTGCGCCGAAAGTCGAGGCTATGCCACCTAATACCACCATAGTCACCAGTTCCACGGAAACCATAAGGCTGAAGGAATCCGGGCTGACAAAGGCTTGCTGATGAGCGAATAAACTGCCAGCGAAGGCGGCGAATAAAGCGGATACTACGAAGACCTGCGTTTTGGCGTGGGCCGTGTCAATCCCCATCATTTGGGCGGCGAGTTCGGAGCCGCGCACCGCACGCAGGGCGCGACCGATCCGGGAATCAACGATATTCAGTGACAGCCAGATGACCAGCAGCATAGCAGCGGCAATGACCCAGTACCATTGCGCATCGTTGTCTATTGTCCAACCTAACAAATTCAGGGGCGGGATGCTTCCCAGACCGTCCGGTCCCCCGGTCCATTCCGTCGCCTGCACCAGGATGACATGGATAATGATGCCAAAACCCAGAGTCGCCATGGCCAGATAGTGTCCACGTAGACGGAGAATAGGCCGGGCTAGTAACCAGGCAATGGTTCCGGCGACCAGCAGACCCGCCAGTAGGGCCAGCCAGCCCGGCCAATCGAAGTGTGTGGTCAGAATCGCTGAAGCGTAACCGCCCATGCCGAAGAACGCCGCATGACCGAGGGAAATCTGCCCGGCATAGCCCATCAGCAGATTGAGGCCCACGGCGAGAATGACATGCAGACCGGCGGCGACGCCGACGACGGTGACGAAATAATTGTTCGGAAACAGAACCGGCAGTAGAAGCACTACAGCGGCGAAGACGAGAAAACCGGCCAATCGCATGATTCCTTTCCTATCAAACCCGTTCAGCGATCTTATGGCCAAATAACCCGGTGGGTTCAAAAAACAGCACCATCAGCACGAACACAAAAGCGATGGCATCCTTGTAGCCGGAAGAGATCAGCCCCGCGCCCAGCGCTTCCAGAACGCCAAGCAGCAGGCCACCGGCGACTGCGCCCATCGGGTTGCCAATCCCGCCGACAATAGCGGCGGAAAATCCTTTGAGACCGAGCATGATTCCGGCCTCGTAGGAACTGAAAGTAATCGGCGCCGCCAGAATGCCGGCAATAGCGCCCAGACCGGCGGACAGTCCATAGGCTAGCCGCAGCATGACTTTGACGTTGATTCCGACCAGTTGCGCCGCGGCTGGATTGAAAGAGCACGCCAGCAGCGCCTTGCCGAGCAGCGTGCGATTCAAAAAGGCGCGCGTCAATCCGACCAATAGCACCGTACCTCCCAGCACCCACAGGCTTTGCGGGAGCAGAGTCGCACCGCCCAAATTAATGGGTTCGTTACCGGAAAAAGCCGGCAGGGGAAGAGAATTTTTGCCCCAGAGCAGCGAAGCGGCTCCACGCAGGAAGATCGCTGCGCCGATGGTGATGATAATCGTCGTGACAACCGACGCGCCGCGCGCCGGTTCAATGGCGCAACGCTCCAGCAACAGACCGGTCAGCGCCGTAAGCAACGTTGCCGCAATGGCCGCCAGCGCCAGGGGCAAACCCGCCCCTAACAGCGCAATCGCGGTCATGGCTCCCAGCATCACGAATTCGCCCTGGGCGAAGTTCACCACGTCTGAGGCGTTATAGATCAGGGCAAAGCCCAATCCTACCAGGGCGTAAATGGAGCCGACCGTAATGCCAGTGACCAGGAACTGGAAAATCTGTTCGAGCATTGACAGGGGTTATTCAACGATCTTCCAAGCGCCGTCGCGGATTTCCACCATCTTGAAGGCATCCAGATTCAGGCCCATGTGATCTTCCGGGGTCATGTTGAAGACCCCGGCGGTGCCGATGAAGCCCGAAATTTTTTCAATTTCATCGCGCATCTTGGCTTTGTCGGTTCCACCCGCGCGCTTAATCGCTTCAGCGGCGATCATGATCCCGTCATAGGCGTGGCCGCCAAAAGTAGATACAGGGCCATGCTTGGCTTCGTACTCTTTCTTATACGCCAGTAATACGGGTTTCTGTGGATCGGTATCCGGTAGTTGCTCAGCAACTACTAATGCTGCGGCGGGCAGACGCACCCCTTCCGCTGCTTCGCCCGCCAAATCAATAAAGGTCTTTGAGGCGACGCCGTGCGACTGGTAGACCGGCAGGTCAATACCCAGTTGCTTGATGTTTTTGGTCACAATGGCCGGGGCCTGGCCAAAACCAAAGTTGATGATCGCCTGAGCGTCAGTAGCGCGAATCTTGGTCAGTTGGGTGGTCATGTCCGTATCCTTGTTACCATAGGATTCGTCAGCAACCAGGGTCATGCCATATTCCGGAGCCAGTTTGAGGATCTGTGCCCGACCGGATTTGTCGAAACCGCCATCGCCGGTGATCAGCGCGACCTTGTTCAGACCCCGCTTACGCAGATCCTCGAAAATTTTAGCGGCAGCCATGCGGTCGGTGTGAGCGACTTTGAAGACCCATTTGCGCACTGGTTCGATAATTTCAACCGCGCCCGCTAGAGAGATCAGCGGAATACGGGCCTTCTCGACTTCGGGGATGACGGCCAGCGAATCGCCTGAGGTGGTGCCGCCGACGATCAGATCAACCTGGTCTTTCTGGATCAGGCGCTTGACAAAGTTCAGAGCCTCGCGGGCATTACCGCCCGTGTCATAGTGCACAAGTTCAATTTTCCGTCCATTCAACCCGCCCTTAGCATTGAGGTCTTCAATGACCATTTGCAGGGTTTTCAATTCGGGGTCGCCCAAGAATGAAGCGGGACCCGTGACAGTCAGGAATGTACCGACTTTGATCGGTTCGGCGGCACTGACCCCGTTGACACCGACGAGTAGCATTATGGCGATAAAAATTCTTAGTAATCTTTGTATTAGCATTTCTATTCCTCCAACACATTGAAGTAACTTGTGTTACGGCAAAACATAGAAGGGTTTAAGCAGCCTGTCCCGCTGTGCGGCCCGCGTCAAAAGCCTGGGCATTGATATCGACCAGTTTGGGCTTGTAAGCGCGAAAACCCTCAATAATGCATTCTTTCAACACTTCAGCGGGAAAGGGCAGATGATCGCTGATCGCGCCCAGCATGATGGTGTTCACCAGTTTGGCATTGCCCAATCCATCCGCAATCGCGCCGGCGTCAAAGGCGTGGACTTCAACACCGGACGCGACCAAATCGGCGATAGGATCAGCGGGGTAGTCATACAAACCGGCGGAAACTACCGGCGGGGCCAAGCGCAAAGTATTGACCATAGCGATCCCGGTCGGGCGTAAGTGGGGCAGCCAGCGCAACGCTTCGGCGGCTTCGAAGCCAATGAGCAGGTCCGCCTCGCCGGGGTCGATCTGTGGCGAATAGACCTTCGCGCCGAAACGCACATGCGAGGATACGACGCCGCCGCGCTGGGCCATGCCCGCGACTTCGGTTTTCTTGACATCGAAACCCTGGTTCAGGGCGGTGCGCGCCAGCATTTCCGCAGCGGTCATCACGCCCTGGCCACCGATGCCGACCACAAGAATGTTGGTAATACCTTCAGCCATGAGGATGAATCCGGATGGTGCGGGTCGTCGGCTGGGGTTGGACAATCGCCTCAGGAGCGCAGGTCTCGACGCACATGTGGCAACCGGTGCAGGCGTTGGCGTCGATGCGGGCGAAGACCAGTTCCTTAGCCTTGCCGCTCTTGGCGGTCACCGTTTCGCGGTGGGAAACAAAGATGGCGGGACAACCCAGGTCGATGCAGTTGCCGCAACCGGTGCATTTGTCGTCGATCACTTCGTAAGGCTTGAAACGCTCGAAGCGGTCGGTCAGTGAGCAAGGGCGGTTAGTGATAATGACCGAGGGTTCTTCCATTTTGGTCTCTTCCCGCACCAGCTTGACCATCGTGGGCAGTTCGTAGGGATCGACCCTGCGGATGCGCTCAGGACGGACGCCCAGGGCTTCGGCCAGTTTGGCGAAATCGACGCGAGGCGCAGGCAGGCCATGCAGATTTTCTCCCGTGCCGGGATTTTCCTGGCCGCCGGTCATGCCCACCGAGCGGTTATCGAGGAGCAGCACCGTGACGTTGCCCCGGTTGTAAATCATGTTCAGCAGGCCCTGCATACCCATGTGCAGGAAGGTCGAATCGCCAATCACCGCAACAATGTGTTTTTTCTCGTCGGATTCTCCGCGGCCCTTGTCCATGCCGTGGGCCATGCTTAACGATGCGCCCATGGAAATGCAGGTATCCAGGGCATTCCAGGGATGGCCAGCGCCCAGCGTGTAGCAGCCGATGTCGCCGATGATGTTGAGATTGCGGATATGGGAGAGAGCAAAGTAGGGACCCAGGTGCGGACAGGAGGCGCACATGGTCGGCGGACGAGGAAACACATCGGCCTGGCGGCGATCTGGGACAGAATAAGGCTCGCCAAGCAGTGGCTTGATGGCCGGACGGAGTACGCTGGGAGTCAATTCGCCAAAGCGAGGCAGAATGTCCTTGCCATGTACGGCGAGACCCGCAGCGCAGAGTTCGGTTTCCAGCAAGGGTTCGGTTTCCTCGACGACGACCAGCGTATCTACCTCGCCAGCAAAAGCGCGAATCCGGTCCAGCGGAGCTGGGTGACTGAAGCCAAGTTTGAACACCGGAGCGTTCGGGAAGGTTTCGCGGACATGCATGAAGGCTGGACCGGAGGTGACAAAGCCCATCCGCCGGTCGCTGCCCATGGAGATTTCGTTAAGGTCGCTGATTTCGGAGGCCGCGCGCAAGACCTGATCGCGCTGATGCATGAGCGGTAATCGGGGCTTGGCGTTCGCCGGAGTCATCACCCAGCGTTGGGGATTTTTCTGGAAGCCAGCGGCGGGCCGTTCGATTCGTTCACCGGCAAAGGTCACCATGGCTTTGACATGGCAGACGCGCGTGGTCATGCGCACGATGACCGGGGTTTCGTATTCTTCCGAGAGAGTAAAAGCGCGCTTGGCCAGATCGTAAGCTTCCTGAGAATCGGCAGGCTCCAGAATCGGTAGGTGGCCAAACCGGCCCCAGTAGCGCGAATCTTGCTCATTCTGCGAGGAAGATAGACCGACATCGTCAGCGACCACGATCACCAGACCGCCGACCACGCCAGCCAGCGATTGCGTCATGAAGGCGTCCGAGGCGACGTTCATACCGACGTGTTTCATCGCCGCCAGGGCGCGCGATCCGGCCAGGGAAGCGCCGATGGCGACTTCCACCGCCACTTTTTCATTGACCGACCATTCGGAGTAGATGTCAGGATAGAGGGCGATGTATTCCAGAATTTCGGTGGCGGGAGTGCCGGGGTAGGCGGCGGCGACGCGAACACCGGCTTCCCAGGCAGCGCGGGCGACGGCTTCGTTGCCGGATAGTAAATGGCGACTTTCAGCCTTGGCGTGAACCACGGCGTTCATAATAGGATGGACCTCGTTGGCGATAGGCGGAAGGCAAGGATGAACTGAATATTCTGTAGATTAGGCGAATTTTGGATTTTAGCCATACTCCAGCGAACGGAATAGGAGATACGCGAACTTCACCTGGTTTCAGCCGACGACAAAATTCCCAACGTCTACCCGGATGACCTGGCGCTCCAGGACGACCGTGACCGCTATCGCGTAGCTTCTGGCCCATTCGCCCGCTTCCTCAAAGCGATCCTCGCCGCCGTACCGGGCAACGTTAAGAACCATGTCGAGCAGCAGAATTTTGCCGGTCGGGTTGGACGGTACGCATTCCAGGTCCTCGAATTCCCGGGTCAGCCAAGCGCGCGCCTGATCCTTATCCATGCTCTGGATTTCGCCATCATGCAGCATGATCTCGTATTCCCGTTTGCGGTCGAACGATACGGTAACGGTATAACTCACGTTGCTCCCCTTTGGTCTGTCGGTCCGATTTTCATTATAAAGATGCATTATATGGTTCTTAACAGCAATATTCGCCAGAATAGTCAATGCTCTGTTGCGCAAAAGACGTTATCCATTAGACTTACTTTGACTCTGGTAAAAATCAATGATGACGTCGGGGTATGGGCATGAAGATCGATCACCGGGTTTTTCTCGTCACTGGAGGAGCTTCCGGTCTGGGCGCCGCTACGGTGCGGATGCTCGTCGCGGCGGGAGGTCAGGCGACTATCGCCGATCTGAACCGGGAGGCGGGGGAGGTACTGGCGGCTGAACTGGGCGTTGCTGCTCGTTTCATAGTGACCGATGTGGCTGATGAAGCCAGTGGACGGGCTGCGGTCGACGCGACCTTAAGCGCATTCGGCGCGCTGCATGGCCTGGTGACCTGTGCTGGCGTCGCTCCAGCGGAAAAGGTGCTCGTCAAGGGGGAGCCGCCGGGATTGGCTCTGTTCGCCAGGGTTGTGCAAATTAATCTGATCGGCGTGTTCAACCTGACGCGCCATGCCGCGACCGCCATGGCGCGTAATGAACCGGGAGAGATCGGCGAACGCGGCGTCATCATCAATACCGCTTCCATCGCTGCTTTTGAAGCACAGGTCGGTCAGGCCGCTTATGCTGCCTCTAAGGGCGGCGTGGTGGCGATGACTTTGCCGATCGCCCGGGAACTCAGCCGCTATGGCATCCGGGTGATGGCCATTGCGCCCGGTGTCATGGAAACCCCGATGTTGATGGGCATGCCCCAGGAGGTGAAAGACTCGCTGGGCAATGTGGTTCCCTTTCCGCCGCGCCTGGGCCAGCCGGAGGAATTTGCCAGCCTAGTGCGCCAGATCATTGAAAACGGTTATCTTAACGGCGAAATTATCCGTCTTGATGGCGCGCTACGCATGGGCGCGAAATAGGCAGCCCTATTCATACGATTAAATAAGGTCAAAATACGATGGGACCCTTGCAGGGCATTAAAGTCATTGAATTCGCCGGACTCGGTCCGGTGCCTTTTTCCGCGATGCTGCTGTCCGACCTAGGCGCAGAGGTCGTGCAACTCAACCGGGATACAGCCAACCCGGAAGCAAACCTGTTCTCCCCGGAAAAGAATATTCCCAATCGGGGGCGGCGCATGCTTCGGCTCGACCTGAAATCCCCGGAAGGTCAGGTAACGGCGCTGCGGCTGATCGAATCAGCAGATGCGCTGATCGAGGGTTTCCGGCCCGGCGTCATGGAACGACTGGGTCTGGGGCCGGATGTGGCGCTGGCGCGAAATCCGCGATTGGTTTATGGACGCATGACCGGCTGGGGTCAGACAGGCCCCTTGGCGCAGACCGCGGGTCACGACATCAATTACCTGGCGATCACCGGGGCGCTGCATGCCATTGGCCGCGCCGACAGCGGCCCCGTCCCGCCGCTGAATTTGATTGCCGACTACGGCGGCGGCGCGATGTTTCTGATCGTGGGTATCCTGGCCGCCCTTCTGGAAGCGCGGAATTCCGGCCAGGGCCAGGTAGTGGACGCCGCCATGACCGATGGCAGCGCCCTGCTGATGTCCGCCATGTACAGCCTGCGAGCGATGGGGTTCTGGACGGATCAGCGGGAGCGCAATTTTCTCGATGGCGGCGCGCACTTTTACGATACTTATCAATGCGCCGACAGCAAATGGCTGGCGGTCGGACCGATTGAGCCGCATTTTTACCAGATTTTGCTCGAAGGTTGTGGCGTGATGGACCCTGATCCCCGGCAGCAATGGAATCCAAAATCCTGGCGACCGATGAAGGAGCGTCTGCGTGAAGCATTTCGCACCAAAACCCGGGACGAATGGTGTGCGCTCTTTGAAAATACCGACGCTTGCGTAACGCCGGTGCTGAGCATGGAAGAAGCGCCTGCTCATCCGCATAACCAGGCGCGGGAAACCTTTGTTGAGTTCGCTGGCTTGACGCAACCGGCTCCGGCGCCGCGCTTTAGCCGCACCCCAGCAACGATTCAGGGGCCGCCAGGCAAGCCGATCGACGCCTCACACGATTGGTTGATCGGCTGGGGATTTTCTGAAAGCGAAATTACCCGGTTCGTCGCAGATGGGGCGATTTGAAATGGAGTTTGTTGCCTATAATCCCAAGTAACTCAAACCAACCAAGGGGCTGTTATGACCGCCGACTATGAGGACATCCTCTACGAGATCAAGAATGGCGTCGCCACCATCACGATCAACCGTCCTGACAAATACAACGCCTTCCGCGCCCAGACCTGTGAGGAAATGATTGATGCCTTTCTCAAGGCAGGCTGGAATCGATCGGTGGGCGTCATTGTCCTGACCGGCGCTGGCCATCGGGCGTTCTGCACCGGCGGCGACCAGTCAGCGCACGCCGGGCATTACGACGGGCGCGGCGTGATTGGCCTGCCGCTGGAGGAATTGCAAAGCGTGATCCGTGATGTTCCCAAGCCGGTCATCGCCAAGGTGCGGGGTTACGCGATTGGCGGCGGGCATGTGCTGGCGCTGTTGTGCGACCTAACGCTCGCGGCGGAGTCCGCCAAATTCGGGCAGGTCGGTCCCAAGGTCGGTTCGGTCGATCCCGGATTTGGCACGGCTTATATGGCGCGGGTGATCGGCGAAAAGAAGGCGCGGGAGGTCTGGTATCTCTGCCGCCAATATACGGCGGCGGAGGCGGTGCAGATGGGGTTGGCTAACAAGGCGGTTCCCGATGACGAACTGGATGCGGAAGTCGATCGCTGGTGTGCGGAAATTCTGGAGAAAAGTCCCACCGCGCTGGAGTTGGCGAAACGCTCGTTTAACGCCGATACCGCGCACATTGCCGGTCTGTCATCACTGGGGTTGAAAGCGGTCAGCTTGTTCTATGGCACTGAGGAGTCGCAGGAAGGCGTACGGGCGTTTCAGGAAAAACGCAAGCCGAAATTCCGGGATTGACTGAACGGAGTTTGTTCATGATGGAGCGCGCCCTCGTTGTTCTGTCTGGTGGCCAGGATTCCACAACCTGCCTGTACTGGGCGCTGAGTCGTTTCGGCGCTGGCCATGTCGAGGCCGTGACTTTTGATTACGGTCAGCGCCACCGGATCGAACTGGACTGCGCAACTCAAGTTGCAGCGCGCGCCGGTGTGGCGCAGACCGTGCTGCCGATCAACACCTTCGCCGCGCTTGGCGGCAATGCGCTGACCGATGCGAATATTGGGGTCCGGGACGGTGTGGATGCTAAAACTGGCCTGCCGAATACCTTTGTGCCTGGCCGCAATCTAATTTTCCTGACTTTTGCCGCAGCGCTGGCCTACCCACGAGGTATTCATCACTTAGTCACTGGTGTGGCGCAAACCGACTACAGTGGCTACCCCGATTGCCGACAAACCACCCTACAAACGCTGGAACGCGCCCTCTGCTTAGGGATGGAGTACGAACTTACGATTCATACTCCGCTGATGTTTCAGTCCAAAGCCGATACCGTGCGTCTCGCGCGCGATCTTGGCGCATTGCCCGCACTGGCGGATACGCAGACCTGCTATAACGGTATCCAGCCGCCTTGCGGGAAATGTCCAGCCTGTGTACTACGCGCTAAAGGCTTCGCCGAAGCGGGCATTCCCGATCCGCTGGTAGAACGGTTTCGCGCGAAGCCACTCACCGCTCCCGCAAGCTCGCTATCCTGATCAACGTGAAAACGCCTGAATGCCGGTCTGGGCGCGGCCCAGAATCAGGGCGTGAATGTCGTGCGTGCCTTCATAGGTGTTGACCACCTCAAGGTTAACCAGATGACGGATGACGCCGTACTCGTCGGAAATGCCGTTGCCGCCCAGCATGTCGCGCGCTGTGCGGGCGATGTCCAGCGCCTTACCGCAGGAATTGCGTTTGATGATGGAGGTCATTTCGACCGACGCAATTCCTTCATCCTTCATGCGCCCGACGCGCAGGCAGGCTTGCAACCCAAGAGCGATTTCCGTCTGCATATCGGCCAGCTTTTTCTGGATCAACTGGTTAGCGGCGAGCGGACGACCGAACTGACGGCGGTCAAGCACGTATTGACGGGCGCGATGCCAGCAGTCCTCGGCAGCGCCCAACGCCCCCCAGGCAATACCGTAGCGGGCTGCATTTAGACAGGCAAAGGGTCCTTTTAAGCCGCTGACCTCCGGGAATTCGTTCTCCTCCGGCACGAAGACCTCGTCCATGACGATTTGACCGGTGATGGACGCGCGTAGACCGATCTTGCCGTGGATCATTGGGGTTGAAAGTCCTTTCATACCCTTTTCCAGGATATAGCCACGAATTTTACCCGCGTCGTTTTTAGCCCAAACGATGAACACGTTGGCAATCGGGCTATTGGTAATCCACGTTTTGCTGCCGGTTAGACAGTAGCCGCCGGAAACCGCGCGGGCGCGGGTCATCAGCGAACCCGGATCGGAACCGTGATCGGGTTCGGTGAGGCCAAAGCAGCCAATCCATTCGCCGGTAGCCAGTTTCAGCAGATATTTCTGCTTCTGCGCTTCGGTTCCGAACTCGTGGATCGGCCCCATAACCAGCGACGACTGCACGCTCATCAGCGAGCGGTAACCAGAGTCAATGCATTCGATTTCACGAGCGATCAGGCCGTAGCTCACGTAACTGAGGCCGCCGCCGCCGTATTCAAGGGGAATAGTCGGACCAAGCAGACCGATTTCTCCCATTTCGCGGAAAATATGCGGGTCGGTGTGCTCATTGCGAAATGCTTGCAGAATGCGCGGGGCCAGCTTGCTCTGGCAGTAGTCGCGCACGGCGTCACGAATCAGACGTTCCTCCCCGGTCAGTTGCAAATCCAGCAGCAGGGGATCATCCCATTGAAAAATCATGTTTATCTCCCGATCGGCGATAAGGACTTTTCCAGCACCCGGTCGACGAAAGCAACAATAGCTTCGATTACAGCTTGTGGCTGGTCCCGGTGTGGCGAGTGTTGACAATCGGCCAGCTTGAAAAGGTCGACGTCCGGGGCCTGGGCCGCAATCCGGTCGATTTGTTCCATGGTGGCGTATTCGTCGTCCTCGCCCTGGATGGCAAGAACTGGACAACGGATCATGGGCAGGCAAGACTCGATGTTCCAGCCGCGAAAGACGGGATCGAGCCAGATATCCCGCCAGGCGGTCACGACGGTCGCCGCATTCGTCGCGGAATGGTAGCGGCTCAGGCGTTGTTGCAGATCGGTCGCGCGAGACCCTTGGGCGGCTTTGCGGATACCGGTAAGGGTGATTTCCTCGACCATGACGTGAGGAGCCATCACGATCAGGCCCGATAGAGGTATCGTGGTTTCTCCGGCGCACAGCAATGCAATCGAAGCGCCATCGGAATGGCCCAGGAGCAATGGCCGTTTCAATTCCAGGGCATCAATCAATGCTGACAACACCTCGATGCCTTGACGATGCAGGTAGCGCGAGGTGCGCGGCGCAGGAGCTGGGTCGGAGTGGCCATAGCCTTCACGCGAATAGACCACAGCTTCGCAACCGCAGGCATCGGCGACCTGCTGCGGGAACTGGCGCCAGAGGGAAACTGAACCGAGTCCTTCGTGTAGAAAGACCATGACCGGCGCTCCTTCGCGCCGGTGGGCCGAGGGCAGGCGGATATATTCGAGGCGGATGCCGTCGATGTCGACGAATTTCATGGTGGTTTCAAGCGTCGTTCTCAGGACAACCAGCGCTTGCGGCGGCGATAGTGCTTGATGTCTTTGAAGGACTTGCGCCCGGAGGAAGAAATACCCAGGTAAAATTCCTTAACGTCTTCATTGGTGCGCAACTCCTCGGCAGCGCCTTCCATTACCACCCGGCCATTTTCCAGAATGTAGCCGAAATCGGCATAGCGCAGCGCCATCATGGTGTTCTGCTCGGCTAACAGAAAGCTGACGTTTTCCCGATTGTTCAGGCCCTTTACGATCTCAAAGATTTCTTCGACGATCTGTGGAGCCAAGCCCATAGACGGCTCATCCAGCAGAATCATTTCCGGCTTGGCCATCAGCGCGCGACCGATCACGCACATCTGCTGCTCGCCGCCGGAGGTGTAGCCGGCCTGGGAGCCACGCCGGGTCTTGAGCCGGGGGAAATAGTGGTAAACCTTTTCCAGTTCATTCTTCAGCCCGCCGCGAGAAATCGAGCGGGTATAAGCGCCCGTTAGCAGATTTTCCTCAATCGTCAGATGGCCGAAGCAATGCCGGCCTTCCATGACCTGAATGACGCCGCGTTTGACCAGTTCATTCGGGGTAAGCTGATCAACCCGGTTCCCTTTGAATTCCACGGAACCTTTGGTGACATCGCCGCGTTCAGCGCGCAGCAGGTTGGAAATCGCTTTGAGCGTCGTGGTTTTACCCGCTCCGTTCGCCCCGAGCAGGGCCACGATGTCGCCCTTGGGTACGTTGAGCGAGACTCCTTTCAACACCAGGATCACATGGTCGTAAATGACCTCGATGTTATTGATGGTTAAATAGCGCTCAGCCGCTGGAGCGGCGACAGTTTGGACAGCCATATACGATTATTCGGTTGCGACAGGACGCATGGGCATTCGCGCCCACCCCTTGCCTGAATCCTCGCCCATAAAACGGAGGAGGTCTAGCTTTGGAGGTGGGAACGCCTTCGATCAGCTTTCTTTTGAACAGTCGCGCGGCGTGATGCCTTTTTCTTTGGCGTACTGTTCGGCGGAGGCTTTGAAAAGCGGATGGATCAGTTCCTTGTTCCCTTCGATCCAGCCGGAAACCGGGACCCACTGGGCGCCATCCCATTGCTGGATTTTAATTTTGCCGGAACCCTCATGATCCATGCAGGAGGTTTTAATTTCGGGCAACAAATCGGTCGCGCCGATTTCTTTCAAGCGGGCGTCGGTGATGTCCAGATTTTCCATGCCCCAGCGCACCTGTTCGCCGGTCACCGGTTTTTCCTTGCCATATTTCTCCTGCGCCTTGAGCATCGCCTCAATGGAGAGTACTGCCGCAGAAACGCCCCGGTTATACAAAATGGTGCCGATCCTGGAGGGGTCTTGCAGGTTGCCCTTGCCCGCGCCATAGACCACCTTTTCAATGTCGGCAATGAGCGGTACATCTTTGCCGGACACGTTCCAGGTCGCAGACATGTAGCCGGTGGCGGCGTCACCGGCGGGAATCGTGTCTTCTTCGGAACCGGCCCACCAGGAGCCGATGATTCGGTCGCGGGGGAATCCGACTTTCTGCGCGGCTTTGATGGCGGTCTGGTTCATCACGCCCCAGCCCCAGAAAATGACGTAGTCCGGCTGTTCCCGGCGAATTTGCAGCCATTGTGCGCCCTGTTCGTTGCCCGGATGGGCCACGGGAATCAGCGTCAAATCAAATTTGTTCAGCTTGGCTTCTTCCTGCAGGGCGACGATCGGCTCCTTGCCATAAGCGGAATCGTGGTAGAGATAGACGATCTTTTTGCCTTCCAGACTGCCCTTTTCCTTTTCCTTGATGAACTTGAGGATAGCGGAGGCTTGCATCTGATAAGTGCTAACCAGCGGGAAGGCGTAGGGAAAGACCGAGCCGTCGACCGCGTCGGTGCGGCCATATCCCACCATAGCCAGCGGGATATGGTCTTCCACTGATTTGTCGATCAGCGCGTAGGCCACGCCCGTCGACATCGTGTGGATGGGGCCGGTGGAAACCTTGGCCTTGTCCTTCAGACGTTCGTAACACTCAATGCCCTTGGCGTTGTTGTATTCGGTTTCGCACTCTTCCCAGACCAGTTTGACGCCGTTGATGCCATTATTTTTGAGGTTGACATAGTTGAGGTAGTCAATGAAACCACCGAAAAAGGCTTGACCATTGGCGCCGTAGGGACCGACGCGGTAGGACAGCACCGGGAAAAACTGCTCCTCAGCAGTCAGCGCCGCTTGTGAAAACAGGGTGATGGATACGGCGGTCATCAGTACGGACTTGCGGACTTTAATCATATTTCTTCTCCACATTAGTTGTTTTCGAGAATGACCCCCTAATGGGGGAAGGGCCATAGACGTAGTTTCTCCTTGCCGATTTGCCACAGACGGGCCAGGCCGTGCGGCTCCACGATCAGGAAAAACATGATCAATGTTCCGAATAACAGAATCTGGATGTGCGAGACCGTTGCATTGGAAAAGGGCAACCCCAGTAAACCGGCGATTTGCGGCAGGGTGATATCCAGGAAAATCGGCAACAGCAGGATAAAAGCCGCGCCCAGGAAGCTGCCCAGAATCGAACCGACTCCGCCGATGATGATCATGAACAGGATGCGGAAGGACATATCCAGTGAAAAGCCGTCCGGCTCCACCGATCCCAGATAGCAGAAGGCGTACAGCGCGCCCGCTACGCCGCAGTAGAAGGAACTAACGGCAAACGCCAGCAGTTTGGTGGGCATCAGGCGAATGCCGATCACCGCAGCGGCTACGTCCATGTCGCGCACCGCCATCCAGGCGCGACCGGTGGACGAGCGCACCAGGTTTTTCGCCGCCAGCGCCATAACCGTCACAATCGTCAGCACCAGCAGGTATTTTTCCTGGGGGGACGTGAATTCGTGACCAAAGAGGATGAGCTTCTGGGTGGAAATCACGCCGGATGAGGAGTAGTTGGACAGCCAGGGGAATTTGGTCAAGCACCAGACAATGAAAAATTGCGCGGCCAAGGTCGCAACCGCCAGATAAAAGCCCTTGATCCACAAACTGGGCAGGCCGAACAGAATGCCGACGCCCGCTGCGGTCAATCCACCGAGAACAAAAGAGAGCAGGATCGGGATCTCTTCGATGCGCAACTGGAAATTGTAGGCGGCGTAGGCGCCGACCGCCATGAACGCTGCCGAACCCAGCGACAACTGGCCGGCATAACCGGTGAGGATGTTCAACCCCAGCGCCGCCAGGGAAAAAATCAGGAAGGGGATGAGAATGGCCGAGAACCAGTAATCGCTGGCCATCGCTGGAATGACCAGAAAGACCATCGCGAGCAGGATGAGTATGCTGATGCGATCCTGGCGAATCGGGAAAATTTGCTGATCGGCAGCGTAACGGGTTTTGAATTGACCGGCTTCGCGATAAATCATGGATGGCGCTCCTTATACCCGGTCAATATGCTTTTCGCCGAACAAACCTTCGGGACGCGCCAGCAGGAAGAACAGCGCCAGCACGTAGGGAAACCAGCCTTCGATGCCGCCGAAATTGCCGCCGAACAGGGATTGCATGACCGGCGGCAGGTAAATTTCCGCCAGTTTTTCCGAAGCGCCAATGATCAGCCCACCGACAATGGCGCCCGGCACCGAGGTGAAGCCGCCGATGATCAGCACGGGCAACGCCTTGAGAGCAGTGAAGGTCAGGGCGAATTGCACGCCGTTGCGCGCGCCCCACATCAAGCCCGCAATCAAGGCGACGAAGCCGGCAATGCCCCAGACGATGGCCCAGATATGCTGCAAGGGGATGCCGATGGACAGCGCCGCCTGGTGGTCGTCGGCCACCGCACGCAAGGCCCGACCGATCCGGGTGTATTGAAAGAACAGGGCCAGCGTCGTGACCAACAGGGCGGCTACGCCGGCTGCGACCAGGTCGAATTTGGAGATCACTATGTCCCAGGCATCGAGAATCGCCATGATCGGCTCATCCACAATGCCCAGATCGAGACCGCGCGGGTCGCTGCCAAAGATCATGGGGGCCAGCCCTTCGATGAAGAACGCTAGACCAATCGTAGCCATGAACAGCGTGATCGGCGGCTGATTGACCAGTTTGCGCAGGACGAATTTTTCGGTAGCGATGCCGAACAGCGTCATGATGATGAAGGCTAGGATGATCGCCAGCCACAGGGGCGCGCCGTGCTCCATGCAACCGACGACCGACAACGCAGCAAGATACACCATCGCCCCTTGTGCGAAGTTGAACACGCCGGACGCCTTGTAAATCAACACAAAACCCAGGGCGACCAGCGCGTACATCACCCCGGACAGCAGGCCGCTGATCAGGACTTCCAGAAAAAATTGCATGGTCCCGGTCTCCTCAATGACTCACGCCCAGATAGGCGGTAATGACATCCGGATTGCTTTTCACTTCGTCCGGCAGGCCGTCGCCGATCTTTTTCCCGTAGTCGAGCACTACGACGCGGTCGGAAATATCCATGACCACCCCCATGTCATGTTCGATCAGGACGATGGTCGTGCCGAACTGGTCGTTCACGTCCAGAATGAAACGGCACATATCCTGTTTTTCCTCGACGTTCATGCCGGCCATCGGCTCATCCAGCAGCAGCATGGACGGCTCGGCGGCCAGCGCCCGGCCCAGCTCCACCCGCTTTTGCAGACCGTAGGGCAGACGCCCGACCGGAGTGCGGCGGATATGCTGGATTTCCAGAAAGTCGATGACTTCCTCCACTTTTTTCCGGTGTTCCAATTCCTCCCGTTGTGCCCGGCCCAGCCACAGCGCATGTTCGAGAAAACTGGCTTTCATCCGGGTGATGCGTCCAGTCATGATGTTGTCGAGGACGCTCATGCCTTTAAACAGGGCGATGTTCTGGAAAGTGCGAGCAATGCCCTGAGTTGCGGCGTGATGTGGTTCCATGCGTTTGCGTTCCTGACCGTGGAAGATGATGACGCCTTCCTGGGGGTGATAAACCCCGTTGATGACGTTCAGCATTGAGCTTTTACCCGCCCCGTTCGGGCCGATGATGGCGCGGATTTCGTGTTCGCACACATCGAAGGAGATGTCGGTCAGGGCCTTGACTCCGCCAAAGCGCAGCGAAATGCTTTGCAGGTCGAGAATAACCTCGCCGATTTGCTTGCTCATGATCTACGCCGCCTGCTGCGCGGTTGAAAGGTTCCGGCTTCGATAATCTGGAGATCAGCGGACACCTTGCCGCGCCGGCCATCCTCAAACTTGACCTCGGTTTCAATGAATTGCGAGGTCTTGCCGCTATACAAGGCGTCGATCAGCACCTGGTATTTTTTGGCGACGAAGTTGCGCCGCACCTTGCGGGTTCGGGTCAATTCGTCGTCATCGGGATCGAGTTCCTTGTGCAGGATGAAAAAGCGGTGAATCTGGGAATCCGCCACCATGACATCCTGGGCGAGAGTGGCGTTGACTTCTTCGACGCAGGTTTTGATCAGTTCATGAACCTGGGGCTTACTGGTCAAATCGGTGTAGCCGGAATAGGCGATATTGCGCCGCTCGGCCCAGTTACCCACTGCGCCGACATCAATGTTGATGAACGCGCAAACCTGGTCGCGATCATGGCCGAAACAGACGGCTTCCTTGATATGCTGGAAAAATTTGAGTTTGTTTTCGATGTAGTTCGGGGCGAACATCGCGCCGTTGGCCAATTTGCCAACATCCTTAGCGCGGTCGATGATGTTCAAATGCCCGTCGGCGTCGATGAACCCAGCGTCGCCGGTCATGAAATAGCCCTCATCGTTGATGGACTCGACCGTGGCGTCAGGCCGTTTGTAGTACTCCTTGAGCAGCATCGGACCTTTAACCAGCACCTCGCCGTTGTCGGCGATTTTGATCTCCACGCCTGGGGCCGGCGCGCCGACGCTGCTGGGTTTGACCTGACCGTCCGGTTGCAGGCAGACATAAGCGCAGGTTTCAGTCTGGCCGTAGAGTTGTTTGAGGTTGACGCCGATGGAGCGGTAGAAACTGAACAGTTCCGGGCCGATGGCGGCGCCGGCGGTGTAGGCGACGCGGATGCGGCTCAGGCCCAGGACGTTGCGCAGAGGACCGTAAATCAGCAGGGTTCCCAGTCCATACAAAAGCCGCTCACCGAGAGCGACCGGCTTGCCGTCGAGAATGGCGCTGCCGCAGCGTTTGGCCACGCCCAGGAAATAGTGGAACAGGCGACGTTTGATCACCCCGGCATCTTCCATGCGGATCATGACCGAGGTCAGGAGGCTTTCAAACACTCGGGGCGGCGCGAAGTAATAGGTTGGACCGATTTCACGCAGGTCGGTCATCACCGTGTCGCCGGATTCCGGGCAGTTGATGGTAAAGCCGACGACCAGCGCCTGGGCGAAAGAGAACAGGTGATCGCCGACCCAGGCCATGGGCAGGTAAGACAGAATATCGCCATCTGGGCTGAGTCGATCGATCTGCTGGCCTCCCCGAGCGGAAGCGATGAAAGCGGCGTGAGTTTGACAGACGCCCTTAGGTTTACCGGTGGTGCCGGAGGTGTAGAGCATGACCGAGACATCGTGACTCTGTCCCTGTGCGATCTCGGCGTTGAGGAAATCGGGATGATTGCGGTTGTGAATCCGTCCCATCTCCATCAGAGCGTAGATGTCGTGAAGAAAGGGTTCCGTGTAGTGGCGCATCCCGCGCGGGTCGTCGTAAATGATGTGTTCAAGCCTGGGCGCCAGATGCAACACTTCTAGCAGTTTGTCGATCTGCTCCTGATCTTCGACAGCGGCGAAGCGGATAGCGGCGTCCTGGAGGACGAAGAGCATTTCATCGGCGACGGCGTCTTGATAGAGCGGCACCGGGACGCCCCCGAGACATTGGGCGGCGCTCATCATCATGTACAGGTGAGGACGGTTGTCGCCGATGATGGCCAGGTTATCGCCGCGCTTGAAGCCCAACGCCGCCAGGCCGCTGGCCAAGGCGCGCACTCGTTCGGCCACGTCGGACCAAGTCCAGGCTTGCCAGATGCCAAGATCCTTTTCGCGGATGGCCGGGGCGTCTCCCCGCACTTCGGCGTGACGGAAAAGCAGGCGCGGGAAGGTCTGTACGCCCTCCGGCGTCGCCGTGGGTGTTCCTGAAGACATCATTCTCCTCCAGCCGATTCCCGGTTCGCTGGGAAGCCGGATTCGGTCTCATCACCGTTTTATTGTTGTCATCACCGGGACGGCGGACGGGGACTCTGCCGGCGCGGCGTTTAGAAAAAGCGTAGTCGATGAAATGGAATTTTGGCGAGACTCCACTGCCTTATGGTGTCCAGGTGGTCATCAAGTGGTACTTCTGATCTTTGATGGCCACGATACCTACAGGGACGACGGGAACACGATTGGGTCTCGTGAAAGAGATATCGCCGGTCACCGCCTTGAATTCGCGGGTTTCAGTCAGGGTCTTGGCAATGGCTGCGCCCTCGGTGTTACCGGCTCGTTCGATGGCATTGGCCAACAGGTTCACCGCATCATAGCCTAACGCTGCAAAGGAATTTTCCGGGGCTTGGCCGTACTCTTCCCGATAAGCCTTGACGAAATCGGCTACTTCCGGTCTTTTCGACTCGAAATAGGCGTGTGTGGTGAAATAGACGCTGTCTGCGTTTTCCGGTTTAGCCAACAGTGCCAGCAAGTCGATGTCAAAACCATCTCCGCTCAGGATAGGAAGCTGAATGCGCGCTTCCCGCAATTGTTGCACCGTGGGCATTGCATCTTCCGGGTTACCGGAAATAAAGATGACATCCGGTTGAGGAGAGAGCTGCTTCAGATTTTCGATAGCGGTGGAAAAATCTCTTTGGTCCGCTTGAAAAGTGTATTCCTCAACAATCTTACCTCCGAGTTCACGGTAATGTTCTTTAAAGAACTTAGCTAGAACGCGCGTGAAGTCAGTGGATTCATTAATCCATACCGCGACATTGCGGGCATTAAGAGTTTTATAGGCGAAATCCGCCATAGCATAGGCCTGATCATTATCGCCAAACGGGGTCATAAACATGAAGCGCCCAATCTTCTGCGGCAGCGATGGATCGGTCGCGCCTGTGGTCAGAAAGGGAATACTCTGTTTTTCAAAGACAGGCGCTGCCGCCAATACTGAATCGCTATCGCTGTATCCCAGGCCAGCCACGACCGGCTTTGCGATCCATTTTAAGGCGGCTTCCTTGATAGTCGGGATATCGGTCCTGGTATCGATGACCAGAAGTTCCAACATTCTTCCACCCAACACTCCGCCTTTCTCATTCAAGCGCTTGGCTGCCAATTGCGATCCGCGCCAGGCTGGCGCGTCGATAGAGGACATGCCGCCAGTCAGATTATAAAGCGCTCCCAGTTTGACTGTAGGTTCCTCCGCACGACAAATCGTCAAGGAAACCATCGCTATCAATCCTATCATTACTGCCAAAAGCGATCTCATGATCTTTCCCCTTTTCACCATTGTCTGGTGACTGAATTAGGCGTTTTACTGGAAAGGCTTGTTTGTAGTTTAGATCATTGGGATGCTGAAGGGATCGATGAATGAAGCGCAATTATTGGTCATTCGCGGACCGGCAGTAATTCAAGTGATTTTCCTCAAAAAGAACTATTCTCTCTGGTGAGCGTAAATAAACTTCCGCGACAAAACAGGGTTTGCAAAATCATTCAAATAAAACCCGGCGCTGAGGGCGCAGGAACGCCCACAGGACTTGCCGTGCCCACCAGGAGAAGTTATGTCTTTATATAGCCTGAACTTTCATCTGGGCGAAACCATCGACATGCTGCGCGAGACGGTTTCGGCTTTCGCCCGCAAGGAAATCGCCCCCCGGGCCGCCCAAGTCGACCATGACAACCAATTTCCCGCCGATTTGTGGCCTAAATTCGGTGAACTGGGCCTGATCGGCATAACCGTCGACGAAGAATACGGCGGCGTCAACATGGGTTATCTGGCCCATATCGTCGTTATGGAGGAACTCTCACGAGCGTCCGCCGCCGTCGCACTCTCCTATGGCGCACATTCCAACCTGTGCGTGAACCAGATTCACCGCAACGGGACGATGGAACAGAAAGCCCGGTATCTGCCCAAGCTGGTGTCCGGCGAACATGTTGGAGCACTGGCCATGTCCGAGGCCAACGCGGGTTCCGATGTGGTGTCGATGAAACTGCGGGCGGATAAAAAAGGCGACTGTTATGTGCTTAACGGTGGCAAGATGTGGATCACCAACGGCGGTGACGCCCAGACGCTGATCATCTACGCCAAGACGGATATCAACGCCGGCCCCAAGGGCATCACGGCTTTCATCGTGGAAAAGGATTTCAAGGGCTTCAGCCACGGCTCGCACCTGGACAAGCTGGGAATGCGCGGCTCCAATACCTATCCGCTGTTCTTCGATGACTGCGAAGTGCCGGAGGAGAATGTGCTGGGCGGGGTCGGAAACGGCGTTAAGGTGTTGATGTCCGGACTGGATTATGAACGTGCGGTGCTGGCAGGCGGGCCGCTGGGCATCATGGCGGCCTGTATGGATGTGGTGGTTCCGTACCTGCATGATCGCCAGCAGTTCGGGACGCCGATTGGCGAATTTCAACTTATGCAGGGCAAGCTGGCGGACCTGTACACCACCTGGCAGGCTTGCCGCGCTTATGTTTACGCGGTCGGGCAGTCCTGCGACCGGGCGGACCATGCCCGCACCCTGCGCAAAGATGCAGCGGGCGTGATTCTGTACGCTTCGGAAAAAGCGACGTGGATGGCCGGGGAGGCGATTCAGACGCTGGGCGGTAACGGTTATATCAATGAATACCCCACCGGCCGCTTGTGGCGGGACGCCAAGCTGTATGAAATCGGCGCGGGTACCTCGGAAATCCGCCGGATGCTGATTGGCCGGGAACTGTTCGCCGAGAGCGCTTGAAATGAGCGTAATCACTTCCCGGATCAATCCCCGCTCCGCCGAGTTCCAGACGAATGCAGAGGCGATGCGCGCTCAGGTCGCCGATTTGCGCGAGAAGATCGCACAGGCGGCGCTGGGCGGCAGCGAAGCCGCTCGACAGAAGCATGTGGCGCGCGGCAAGCTGCTGCCCCGGGAGCGGGTGAATCATCTGCTGGATCCGGGGACGCCATTCCTGGAAATCGGGCAACTGGCGGCGTATGGTCTGTACGACAATGAAGCCCCGGCAGCAGGCGCGATTGCCGGGATTGGCCGGGTGCAGGGCGTGGAATGCATGATTATCGCCAACGACGCCACGGTGAAGGGTGGAACGTACTATCCGCTGACGGTGAAGAAGCATCTACGCGGCCAGGAAATCGCCGAGCAGAATCATCTGCCATGTATCTATTTGGTGGATTCGGGCGGGGCATTTCTGCCCAAGCAGGATGAGGTGTTTCCCGACCGGGATCACTTTGGCCGCATCTTCTTCAATCAAGCGAATATGTCGACCCAGGGCATTCCGCAGATTGCCGTCGTCATGGGGTCCTGCACCGCGGGCGGCGCTTACGTGCCGGCCATGTCGGACGAGACGGTGATTGTCAGAAATCAGGGCACCATTTTTCTGGGGGGGCCGCCGCTGGTGAAGGCGGCGACCGGGGAGGTGGTCACGGCGGAGGATCTGGGCGGCGGCGATGTACATACCCGGCTGTCCGGGGTGGCCGACCATTTGGCGGAAAATGACGCCCATGCGCTGTACATCGCCCGGCGGATTGTGGCCAATCTCAACCGCGTCAAACCGGTCAATCTGGCGCTGGGCAAGGGTGAAGCGCCGGTTTACGACCCCGAGGAAATCTACGGCATTGTCCCGACCGACACCCGCAAGCCCTATGATGTGCGGGAGATTATCGCTCGGCTGGTGGACGGGTCGCGCTTTGACGAATTCAAGACCCGATATGGTGCGACGCTGGTCACCGGTTTCGCCCAACTCCACGGCTACCCGGTGGGGGTGGTCGCTAACAACGGCATTCTATTCAGCGAGTCGGCCCAGAAAGGCGCGCATTTTATTGAGCTGTGTGGGCAACGCGGCATCCCGCTGGTATTCCTGCAAAACATCACCGGTTTCATGGTAGGCCGCAAGTATGAAAATGGCGGCATCGCCAAGGACGGAGCGAAGATGGTCACCGCGGTTTCGACTGTGCAGGTTCCCAAGATCACGGTACTGATCGGCGGCAGTTTCGGCGCGGGTAATTACGGAATGTGCGGACGCGCTTACTCACCCCGCTTCCTGTGGACCTGGCCGAACAGCCGGATTTCGGTGATGGGCGGCGAGCAAGCGGCCAGCGTACTGGCGACCGTGCGCCGGGATGGCATTGAGGCCAGCGGCGGCGTCTGGGGCAAGGAAGACGAAGAGGCGTTCAAAGCGCCGATCCGCGAACGGTATGAGGAGCAGGGCCATCCCTACTACGCGACGGCCCGCTTGTGGGATGACGGGGTGGTCGACCCCGCGCAGACCCGGCGCATTCTCGGCCTGTCTCTTTCCACGGCGCTGAATGCGCCGATTCCGCCAACCCGCTATGGCGTTTTCAGGATGTAAGTCATGTACGCAACGCTGGAAATCGAATCTGTCGGGCTGGTCGCGACGCTCTGGATGAATCGCCCGGAATTGCACAACGCCTTTAATCCGCAGTTGATTGCTGAATTGACCGACGCCTGCCGGATGCTGGATGCCGATGCCAACGTGCGCGTGGTGGTTCTGGCCGGTCGTGGCAAGAGCTTTTCGGCGGGCGCGGATCTGAACTGGATGAAAGCGGCGGGTCAGGCATCGGTCGAGGACAATCTGGAAGACGCTCGGCGGTTGGCGGCGATGCTGCGCACCCTGGCGGAATTGCGCAAGCCGACAATTGCCCGGGTGCAGGGCGCGGCGCTGGGCGGCGGGATGGGCCTGGCGGCAGCTTGTGATCTGTGCGTTGCTTCAACTCGGGCGGTGTTCGCCACTTCGGAGGTGCGCTTCGGGATTACGCCAGCGACCATTAGTCCTTATGTGATCCGGGCGATCGGGCAGCGGCAGGCGTATCGCTATTTTCAGACCGCGGAACGGATTAACGCTCAGCGCGCTTGGGAGATCGGTCTGGCCCATGAAGTGGCTGCGCCGGAAGAGTTGGACGCCCGCATCCAACAACTGATTGAGGCGCTGTTGCCAGGCGGGCCGCAAGCGCAGGCGGAGGCGAAAGCGTTAATTCGGGCGGTCGCTGGTGAGCCGATGAGCGATGCGCTGATGGAGGATACCGCCCGACGTATTGCGACCCTGCGCGCAACGCCAGAGGCCCGGGAGGGATTGGCGGCGTTTCTGGAAAAGCGAGCGGCGACCTGGATTGCCGTGACGGAGAGATAGAGCGATGTTTCAGAAAATTCTGATCGCGAACCGGGGGGAAATCGCCTGTCGGGTTATTAAAACCGCGCATCGTCTGGGCATCGCTACGGTTGCGGTGTATTCCGAAGCGGATGCGGATGCTCGCCCGGTGCGTTTGGCCCGGGAGGCGGTGCTGATCGGTGCTGCTGCTGCAAAGGACAGTTATTTGTCCATTGAGCGGATTATCGCCGCCGCCCGGCAAACCGGCGCGCAAGCCATTCATCCCGGCAGCGGCTTTCTGTCCGAGAATCCGGATTTCGCCGAGGCTTGCGCCGCCAGCGGCATCGTATTCATCGGACCGCCCGTCGAGGCAATTCGCGTCATGGGCTCCAAGAGCGTTGCTAAAACGCGGATGGCGCAGGCGGGCCTTCCATTGATTCCGGGTTATCACGGCGATCGCCAGGAACCGGATTTTCTGCAGGAGCAAGCTGACCAGATCGGTTATCCGCTGCTGATCAAAGCCAGCGCCGGCGGCGGCGGAAAGGGAATGCGCGTAGTGGAGCGCGCGGATGATTTTGCGGCGGCGCTGGCGTCCTGTCAGCGGGAAGGGGCGTCGGCCTTTGGCGATGCACGGGTGCTGATCGAAAAATATCTGGCGCGTCCGCGTCATGTGGAAATCCAGGTGTTCGGGGATACCCACGGCAATCTCGTATATGTGTTTGAACGGGACTGTTCGGTGCAGCGCCGGCATCAGAAGGTGCTGGAGGAAGCGCCTGCGCCGGGGATGATGCCGGAACGTCGCGTGGCAATGGGTCAGGCGGCGGTTGCGGCGGCGCAGGCGGTTGGGTATGTCGGGGCTGGAACCGTGGAATTTATCGTCAACCCGGATGGCGCATTTTATTTCATGGAGATGAATACGCGATTGCAGGTCGAGCATCCGGTGACGGAGATGATCACCGGGCTGGATCTGGTGGAGTGGCAGTTGCGCGTAGCGTGGGGAGAGCCGTTGCCGCTGACGCAGGAACAGTTGCAAATCCACGGCCACGCGCTGGAAGCGCGGATTTACGCGGAAGATCCGGCCAAGGGTTTTTTGCCGTCCACGGGTCAATTGGTGCATCTGGCCCTGCCGGAAGAGAGTCTGCATGTCCGGGTCGATACCGGGGTGGAGGAGGGCGATGAGATCAGCCCATTCTACGATCCGATGATTGCCAAGCTGATTGTCTGGGATGTTAGCCGGGAGCAGGCGCTGGCCCGGATGCTGCAAGCGCTGGCGCAATACCGGATTGTCGGCGTTGCCAACAATGTGGATTTCCTGTCGCGGCTGGTGGCTTCGCCGGCCTTTGCGCGGGCTGATCTGGATACCGGACTGATTGAGCGCGAACAGGATTTCGTTTTCGCTACTGACGCGCCCATTCCCCGTGAAGTGTTCCTGGTAGCGGCGCTAGCGACGCTGTTGCGCGAGGAGGTGCGGGCGAACACGGAAGCGGCCACGCATACCGATCCGTTGTCGCCCTGGCACTGGCGCGATGGCTGGCGGCTCAATTCCCGAGCAAAACGCCGTTTATTGTTCCGGGCCGGGGAGCTGGAGAAAACCGTGGGGGTGCGTTACGCCGAGCGCGGTTATGTGCTGGAGCTGGATGGGCAGGAGACGCGGGTGCGGGGCGAGCTGGGGCCGAACGATATGCTGTGGGCGGATCTGGGTGGGTTGCGGTTGAATGCGACGGTGGTGGTGGCTGGGGAGCGACGGTATGTGTTCCTTTACGGCCGCGCCTGGCCGCTGGCGCGGGTTGATCCGTTGTACTACAGCGGTGAAGGCGGCGGGCAGGAAGGCGGGTTGCTGGCGCCGATGCCCGGCAGCGTGATCGCTTTGCTGACGCAGGTGGACGTGCTGGTGGAGAAGGGTGCGCCGTTGCTGATTTTGGAGGCGATGAAGATGGAGCACACGCTGACTGCTCCGGCGCGCGGGAGGGTCAAGTCCTTCCGGTTTGCGGTTGGCGATCAGGTGAGCGATGGGGCGGAACTAGTGGAGTTTGAACCGGCGCCGGGATGATCAGGGCGATATACCCCCGTAGCTTGCTGGGAGGTCGTTAACGGGGCGCAGTAGCGCCCCGTAGCAAGGTTCAGAACTGTTCTGCTGGCAGCGCTAGGGCGCTTGAGCCGCCGCTGCGCACGATCTTGAGCAGGGCGTCCGCTTGAGGAAGGATTTGTTCAGTGTAGAAGCGCACGGTGGCCAATTTAGCGCTGTAGAATCCGGGATCTTCCCCGGTATCAAGTTTCACCTTAGCCGCCCGCGCTGCCCGCGCCATCTGCCAGCCACCGCAGACAAAACCCGTCAGCATCAGATAATTTCTCGAAGCAGCGATGGCGGCATTAGGGTCCCGGCTGAACGTCTGCAACACCCATTGGGTCGCCTGCTCCAGAGCTTGGACGCCCGCTGTCAGCGATTCACCGATGGCTATCAGTTCGATGCTATCGGCCTGAGCGAGTTCAGCCTGAACGCTGTACATCTCCTGAATCAATTCCGCCATCGCTTTACCCTGGTCCATGACGAGTTTCCGGCCGACCAGATCAGCGGCCTGGATGCCCGTGGTCCCCTCGTAGATCGGGGCGACGCGCGCGTCACGCAGATATTGACAGGCGCCCGTCTCCTCGACATAACCCATGCCGCCGTGAACTTGAACCCCGATGGAAGCAATCTCCACGCCCAACTCGGTGCACCAACCCTTGACCACCGGGATTAACAAATCCACCCGCGCCTGGCGACGCTGGCGCTCGGCGGCGTCTGGATGTTTGTGGGCGAGATCCATATCGGCGGCCATCACATAGGCAAAAGCGCGCATGGCTTCGACTTGGGATTTCATGGTCATCAGCATGCGCCGCACATCTGGGTGTTGAATGATGGCGACGCGATCACCGGATTTCTGATCCAAGGGACGGCCCTGAATCCGGTCCTTGGCATAGTCGCGCGCCTGCTGGTAGGCGCGATCGGCGATTCCCAGGCCCTGGATGCCAACCTTCTGGCGGGCCTCGTTCATCATGGTGAACATGTGGGCCAGTCCCTTGTTCTCCCGGCCCACCAGGTAACCGATGGCACCGTCTCGATCACCGAAGCTCATCACGCAGGTAGGGCTGGCGTGGATGCCCAGCTTGTGCTCGATAGATACACAATGAACATCGTTGCGTGGGCCGAGCGAACCATCGGCGTTGACCAGAAATTTGGGGACCAGGAACAGCGAGATGCCTTTGACCCCCTCGGGGGCATCCGGGGTGCGCGCCAGCACCAGATGGATGACGTTGTCGGTCAGGTCGTGATCGCCCCAGGTAATAAATATTTTCTGGCCATAAAGCCGGTAGTGATCAGCCTCGGGCACCGCCTTGGTGCGCACCGCTGAGAGGTCGGAACCCGCCTGCGGCTCGGTCAGGTTCATGGTGCCAGTCCATACGCCGCTGACCATGTTTGGCAGATATTGCGCCTTCAGCGCATCCGAACCGTGCTGCTTGAGCGCTTCGGTCGCGCCAGCGTTCAGCAGGGGGCACAAGGCAAAGGACGTATTCGCCGCATTCCACATCTCCACAGTGGCCGCCAGCACCAGTTCCGGAAGACCCTGGCCGCCATAGTCGGGAGCGCTGCTGATGCCGTTCCAGCCGCCATCCACAAATTGCTGATAGGCGGCCTTGAAACCATTGGCGGCGAGCACACCGCCCGCCTCCAGGCGCACACCCTGTGCGTCGCCGGTTTTGTTGATCGGGGCCAGCACCTCACCGGCCAGCTTGGCCGCTTCGTCCAGAACCGCTTCAATCAGATCCGGCGTCGCCTCCTCGTAGCCTGGCAGGCCGGTCAGCCGGTCCAGACCGGCCAGTTCCTCGATCACAAACCGCATGTCGCGGGTTGGCGCAAGATAAGTCGTCATGGGTCGCCTCCTCAGGCGGGTGGGAGTTTATCCAGCTCGGCGGACAGCTCGGGCAGCACCTTGAATAAGTCGCCGACAAGGCCGTAATCGGCGATCTGAAAAATGGGCGCTTCTTCGTCTTTGTTGATGGCGACGATGGTTTTGCTGTCCTTCATCCCGGCCAGGTGCTGGATGGCGCCGGAAATACCCACGGCGATATAGAGTTCAGGCGCGACGATTTTGCCGGTCTGACCGATCTGGTAATCGTTGGGCGCAAAACCGGCGTCTACCGCCGCGCGCGAGGCGCCCACCGCCGCGCCGAGCTGGTCGGCGATGCCTTCCAGAAGCTTGAAATCCTCGCCCGAACCCATGCCGCGACCACCGGCGATGACCACTTGGGCAGCGGTCAGCTCGGGGCGCTCGGACGTAGTCAGTTCCTGGCCGACAAAGCGGGTCACGCCCAGTGGCGGCGCTGCGGGAACCATTTCGATTGGCGCCGCGCCGCCCTCACTGGCGGCCGCCGCAAAAGCGGTGCTGCGCACCGTAATCACTTTGACCGGGGCGCTGCACCGCACCGTAGCCAACATGCTGCCGGCATAGATCGGACGGACAAAGGTATCCGCGTTCTCCACGCCGACGATATCGGATAGCTGGGTAACGTCGAGCAGCGCCGCTACCCGAGGCATCAGGTTCTTGCCGAAGGTGGTGGCCGGGGCCAGCACATGGCTGTAATCTTTGGCCAATCCGGCGATCAGCACCGCAAGGTCCTCGGCAAGCGGATGGGCGTAGTGGTCGGCATCCACTTGCAGCACCTTGGTGACCCCGGAAATCTTGGCGCTGGCGGCGGCGGCGCTGGCGCAGTGGTTTCCCGCCACCAGCAGGTGAATCTCGCCGCCGATGTTCTGCGCAGCGCTCACCGTATTCAGAGTGGCCGCTTTCAATGTGGCGTGGTCATGTTCTGCAATGACTAAGAGGTGGGTCATATCAAATCACCTTGGCGTCGTTTCGGAGTTTGGCGACGAGTTCCGCCGCATCGGCGACTTTGACGCCGGCTTCGCGCTTGGGCGGTTCGGCGATCTTCAGCGTGGTCAGTTGGGTGGCCAACACGACGCCCAGGTCGCCCGGATTCAAGGTCGTCAACGGCTTCTTCTTGGCCTTTATGATGTTGGGCAGCTTGACATAGCGGGGTTCATTGAGCCGTAAGTCGGCGGTGATCACCGCCGGCAGCTTGAGCGCCACGGTCTCCAGCCCGCCGTCGATCTCACGGGTGACCTCGATTTCTTGCTTGCCCAATATGAGCCTGGAGGCGAAAGCGCCTTGTCCCCAGCCGAGCAGCGCCGCCAGCATCTGCCCGGTCTGATTGCAGTCGTCGTCGATCGCCTGTTTGCCGAGGATCACCAGGTCCGGCTGTTCGCGTTCGACCAGGATTTTCAGCAGCTTGGCAACCACCAGCGGTTCGGGCGCAGCGTCGGTCTCGACCAGGATGGCCCGGTCAGCGCCCATGGCCAGCGCTGCGCGCAGCACCTCCTGGCACTGACTGACGCCGATGGAGGCCGCAACGATCTCCGTCGCTTTGCCCAATTCCTTCAGTTGCACCGCTTCCTCCACGGCGATTTCATCGAAAGGATTCATGCTCATCTTGACGTTGGCGATCTCCACGCCGGAGCCGTCCGCCTTGGGGTAAACCTTGACGTTGTAGTCGACTACCCGTTTCACGGCGACGAGAATTTTCATGTCGCTCCTCCTGTCTTCATGTAGTTATATCGATTTCTCAATAAATTTTGAATTCTGAGTTCCCCCCTTTAGCAAAGGGGGGTGAGGGGGGGGATTTGAACGCCGTGGATGGCCGTTGCTCGTCAAAATCCCCCCCGGCCCCCCTTTTTCAAAGGGGGGAGGCTCTGCAGTAGAGTCTCTGACGACGTCATTCCCCGCAACAGGCCGCTACCCAGTCGTGTATTGCTCGCGCATCAACTTTTTGTCGAGCTTGCCGACGCTGGTCTTGGGCAGTACGTCCACGAAGACCACGCGATCCGGCACCCCGTATTTGGAAATGATGCCCTTGGCCGCGAAATCCTGGAGCAGCGCCTTGACATCGGCCTCGCTAGCTTCCTGCCCAGCCTTGAGGACGACCACTGCCAGCGGTCGTTCGCCCCACTTGGGATCGGGCATGCCGATCACCGCGGTTTCTTCGATCGCAGGATGCTTGAGGATGAGGTTTTCCAGCTCCAGCGAGGAGACCCACTCGCCGCCGGTCTTGATCACGTCCTTGAGCCGGTCGGTGATCTTGAGATAGCCCTCCTCATCGATGACCCCAATATCGCCGGTGTGCAGATAGCCGCCGCGCCACAGCGCTTCGGAATTCCTGGGATCCTTGAGATAACCCTGAGTTAACCAGGGTGTGCGAACCACTACCTCGCCCGGCGTCTTGCCGTCATGCGGCAAGTCGTTCATCGCCTCATCCACCACACGCAGTTCGACCAGTGGTACCGGTAACCCGGTCTTACAGCGAATGTCCAACTGCCGCTCTTCATCCCAGTCCAGCATGTGCGGTTTGAGTTGCGCTAGGGTCAGAATCGGGCAGGTTTCCGACATGCCGTAGGCAGTAAACACGTCCACGCCCCGAGCGCGGGCCTGCTGCGCCAAGGTTTGCGGCAATGCTGACCCGCCGATGACCACCTTCCAACGCGACAGGTCGACCTCGTCGACGACCGGACTGGCGAGCAGCATTTGCAGGATGGTTGGCACACAGTGGGAAAACGTCACTTTTTCCCGCTGAATCAGGCGCAGCAGGTGATCTGGCACATAGCGGCCCGGATAGATCTGTTTTAAGCCCATCACTGTGGCGATATAAGGGACGCCCCAGGCGTGAACGTGAAACATCGGGGTGATCGGCAAATACACATCGTCGCGGCTGATGTGGCCTTGTCCGCTCCCTGCCACCGCCGTCATCACGCCGAAGGTGTGTAAGACCAGTTGCCGGTGGCTGAAATACACGCCTTTGGGCAGGCCAGTGGTGCCGGTGGTGTAGAATGTGGTGGCGCGGGTGTCTTCGGAAAAATCCGGGAACAGGTAGTTGGGATCACCAGCGGCCAGCAGCGCTTCGTACTCCGTGTCAATATTCAGGGAGGTGACGGGAGGCTGATCGGCATCGTTGAGCAACACGAATTTCTTGACGGGTTCGATCCGGTCGCGGATGGCCTCCAGGATCGGCAGGAATTCAGCGTTAACCAGGATCACGTCGTCCTCGGCGTGATTGATGGTATAGAGAATCTGCTCTGGAGACAGTCGAATATTCACGGTATGCAGCACCGCGCCCATCATCGGGACGGCAAAGAAGCATTCCAGATAGCGATGACTGTCCCAGTCCATGACCGCCACAGTATCCCCAGGTTTGACGCCCAATCCGGCCAGACCGCTGGCCAGCCGGTGGATGCGTTCGCCCATCTCTCGATAGGTCTGGCGTTTGAAATCGCCGTAAACAATTTCCTGAGCGGGAAACTGGCGCAACGGATTGGCCAGCAGATTTTTAATCAGCAGCGGGTAAGCATAAGCCGACGGGGTTTTGTCGATGATACTGTTAGTCATTATTGTCCTCTCTCATTGCACACCATTCGATGGGAGTTAATTGGCCATCCTGTCCAGGTTGTGGAAATTCCCTCCTTGTAATAAGAAGGGGTGCACGAAGACCAGGGTGGTTTGGTTCGGCGGTTCCACAGTCCATTCAGGATTATTGTAGGTAGCTGGCGCGTCGGTGCTAGGTGGTGATCTGCGCCCCTGCCTTCGCACTCTTCGAGCTGTCGTCGGCATGGCGTCCTTCCGGTTAAGAGGCAATGAGCATGGTCAGTAACTCAGCAACCAAAGCGGGCTTGCCTTCGCCTTCGATGTCGATGGTATTGCGAGTCTTGATGAGGACGCGGCCTGGCCCCTTGGGTTCCGCTGTTATCAGTTCTATGCGATTGCGCACCCGGGCGCCGGCCTTGACGGGTGCCATGAAGCGCACCCGGTCGAGTCCGTAATTGAGCACCTGATCCGTATCCGGCGGGGCGACGCCAAGTTGGAGATGGGTGGTAGCGACCAGCGACAGACACAAAAAGCCATGGGCGATTGTGCCGCCATAGGGACTCTCGCGAGCGGCCTGTTCCCGGTCGACGTGAATCCATTGGTGATCGCCGGTGCATTCGGCAAACTGATCGATACGCACTTGGCCGATTTCAATCCAATCCGAAACCCCCAGATCTCGACCGACGAATGCGCCGACCGTCGCGATACGGTAGTTTGCTAGCGTCATCTTCTCTTACCTATTGATCTCAATTACGTTGATTAACACTGTAGACGCGCACGGAAAAAGCTCACCTATCGTGAGATAGGCGCGAGGGTTGGGTAAGAGTTAGGGATATTAGGATTACAACAGCCCGCGTTCGCGGGCCTTAGTGACGGCTTCAGTGCGATTGCGCGCCTGTAGCTTGCCGAAAATCTGATGCAGATGCCATTTAGCGGTGCCTACGGAGATTCCCAACTTATCAGCGATTTCCTGATTGGTAAGGCCGAAGTCCAATAGGCGCAGGACCTCGCGCTGGGTTTTGCTCACCGGTTCCGCCAGACCATCCAGCGCAGGCGCAGGCGCAGGCAGGTGGGAAAATGTTTGCAAGAGTTCGATGACGAAAGCAGGTGCTACATGGCGTAGTTGCGACAGTAACGCGGCTACAGCCGGACCTTCATCAAGGAAAACCCGCCGGTATCCCGGCGAGGCGGCGAGTGAGAGCGCCTGCTCCAATCGGTCCAGGGCGGCGGCCCGATTGCCGCAGGCCCGTTTGCACAACGCCTGCAACACGTAAACGGTGATCAGACTGCCGTTCCGTTCTTCTTTGACCGCCACCGTCTCAAGAGCGTTTAATATCCGCTCTGCGATCCGCGGCTGATTTTGCGCCAGCAGCAGGCGCGCATAGATCAAGCGCTCAAACTCGGAAGGGGATTCAGCCGAAATGGTCGCCCTCTCCAAAGTCCGCACGGCGGCAGCGACGTTTCCCTCACGCAATTGCAGTTCTGCCGCCGCAGCATCTATCAATCGCCAGCGCCGAGGATTTTCGGATTTTTCGGCCAGTTGCCGCGCCGCCGTTAACGTATCCCAGGCCGCTTCGCGCGCGCCGCTCACATGCTGCAGCTTGGCGAGCGACCGTTGGCCCATCAAGGTGTAATAGACCATTCCCAACTGCTGGCAAAGAGCGATCCCTGTGCTCAAGTGACGCTGGGCTGACTCCAAGTCATTGATCTCGTAAAACAAAACGCCCAGCGGCACGTAGACCAGGCCGGCGACCGCCAATGGCTTACCGCGGACATCCACGTAACGTTCGACGTTCTCACAACAGAGCAACATCGCTTCCCGTAAACGACCCTGGGCATACATCAGCGGCGCCAGATTACCCAACGCATCCAGGGTGATTAAGTGATTGCCGAGCTTTTGACCGAGATTCACAGCCTGGCTTAGCGTTTTGATCGCTGTTTTCCGATCGCCGGAAAGGCGTTGCGCATGACCCAGCAGGCTGAGCGCACAGGTGTGGAAGAAAGACCCGCTTTCGCGCAGCTCATCCAGGGCTTGCCGAGCGAGCGTCACGGCCTGTTCCGGGTTGCCTCGATTGATGGCCAGGAATGCCTGGAAAGCCAAAAGCGTTGCTTGATGTGTGGGAGGAATGTCAGCGTGCTCGGCGGTATGCGCGGGCGCCGAATATGCCTCCGCCTCCTCGATCCGGCCGCGCAGATATAACAGCCAGGCTTTATAACCAGCCAGGTCGCCGTGAGCGTGGACCGTATCATCGGGCAGCGCCTCCAGCCAGGCCAGCACTGCGGGGAACTCGCCCCGACATAGCATCTCGTCTACATGGACGCGAATCAGGGATACCGTCGTGGGGATATCCTGCGCCGCCAGAGAGTGTTTGACCGCTTCGGTGCCGAAGCCGTTGGCTTCATACCAGGCGCTGGCTTGACGGTGCAACGTCGCCTGCTCGCCAACGCATAAATCGGTCCGCAGAAAATCGGCGAGGAGTTGGTGGTAACGATACCACTGACGATGGTCATCGAGGCTGATCAGGAACAAATTCGCTTGTTCGAGCTGGGCCAGAATCAATCGGCTGTCGGTCCGATCCGTCAATGCATCGCAGAGGGAAGCACAGAACCGGTCCAATATCGCGGTTTGGCGCAGAAAGACACGAATCTCGCTCGATTGCTGGCGCAGCACTTCCGCTGCCAGATAGTCGATCACATAGCGGTGTTCGCCGCTAAAAGTCTTGACTGCCTCCGCAAGATGATTCACGCCTTCGATCCGTAAATGACCCTGTAAGGAAAGCGCCGCCATCTGGAGACCTGCGATCCAACCCTCGGTTCGCTTCTCCAGTATCCGCACTAACTTAGCATCGAGCTTCAGTCCCATGGTCCGATCCAGAAACAGCGCGGACTCTTCATCCGAGAAGCGCAAATCCTCCAGACCGATTTCGGTGATGCGATCGAGCGCCCGCCAGCGCGCTAAAGGCAGCCTCGGCTCTTCACGGGTAGCGATGATTAACCGTAGTTGTTCCGGTAAGTGATCGATGGCAAAGGTTACCGCTGCGTCGATTTCTGAATCTTCAATGACATGATAATCGTCCAAAATCAACATGATAGGGTTCGACAAATCACCGATTTCATTGAGCAACTGGACCATCAGAGCTTTGGATGTCGGGGTTTGCAGAGAGCCTAGTAAAGACAGGGGCGCTCGTCCGATCCCTGGCTCGATGATCTGTAGGGAAGCGACTAAATAGGAAATGAAGCGCACAAGATCGTTATCGTCCTGATCGAGCGAGAACCAAGCGACACGACAGTGGTTATCGCCGGTGCTGATCCAGTCGCTGATCAGAGTCGTTTTGCCAAAGCCAGCCGGACCGGAGATCAGGGTGAGCGGTCCACGCGCACCTTCCGCTAGGCGCATCAGCAGTCGGGATCGAGAAACCAATTGTGATCGGGGCGGCGGAATGCTGATCTTCGTCTTAAGAAGAGGCGAGTATTCAAGAGACGACACTTATAAGGGTATCCTCAGGGCAGATGGAATGGACGCCTCCTACCCGCCACTAAAGGCTGAGATGGAGTGACTCACGAGGGCAGTGAGTGATGGGTGTTCTAGACTTGGATATGCTATATTTTAGTCTATAATTCGCTTAAGTATTATTTTTGACCTTTTTTAAAGAATTTCAATCAACTGCTGTTGACGCATCGAGGGATCGCCTGATGTGGAACCTCAAATTCTGGAATTTTTAGTGATGTCCCTACCCAAAACCGTCAAAATTGTTGAAGTCGGTCCCCGCGATGGCTTGCAGAATGAACCAGAAATCGTCGCCACCGCCACCAAAGTGGAGCTGATCGCCCGATTAGGCGAGGGGGGTTTGAAGGTCATTGAAGCCACGTCCTTTGTGTCGCCGAAATGGGTTCCACAGATGGCCGATAACACCGAGGTTATGCGCACTATTAAACGTTTACCTGACATCGCCTACCCGGTGTTGACTCCGAACCTCAAAGGTCTGGAGGCGGCTCTCGAAGCTGGCGCGCGGGAAATCGCTGTTTTTGGCGCGGCCTCCGAGTCCTTCTCACAAAAAAATATTCACTGCTCCATTGCCGACTCGATCAAACGCTTCGAGCCGGTGATAACCACGGCGCACCAGGCTGGCGTCCGGGTCCGGGGTTATGTGTCCTGCGTCCTCGGTTGCCCCTGCGAAGGACCCATCTCGCCGGCGGCAGTCGCACAAGTAGCAGGATCTCTGTTCGATATGGGTTGTTACGAGGTCAGTCTGGGGGACACCATCGGCATCGGTACGCCGGAGGCGGCGAAACGTCTGATTGAAGCGGTCAGCGTCCGCGTACCCCTCAATTGCATCGCCGGCCATTACCATGACACCTACGGCATGGCGATCGCGAATATTTATGCTTCGCTGCAATGTGGCGTCACGGTATTTGATGCATCAGTCGCCGGACTGGGCGGATGTCCTTACGCACTCGGCGCGTCAGGTAACGTGGCGACCGAAGATATTGTGTATCTGTTAAACGGGCTGGGGATCACGACTGGCATCGATCTCAACGCTCTGGTCGATTGTGCGCTGTGGATCAGCACAATCTTGGGGCGGGCGCCAGCCTCCAAAGTCGCGCGAGCACTGCTAGCCGCTCCGACCTAACCAGTGCTGGAAGAAGCGGCTTGATCTAGTGGGCTGACACAGAAGTTTTGACAGGTAGCGGTGGGTGCCCTATGGTTGAGATCAACAGGAGGAATCACCATGGCCCACAAGTATCTGGTTGATCTAACTGAAGAGGAGCGGGAAGACCTGCTGAAGGTCATTCATAAAGGCAAGGCAGCGGCGCGCAAGGTTGCCCGTGCCCATGTGTTGCTGCAGGCTGCGGAAGGGGCGACGGATGAGGCCATTGCCCAAAGCCTTCACTTGGGGATTTCGACCGTTCATCGTACCCGTCAACGGTTTGTCGACGAAGGGTTGCTGGCGGCGTTAAGCGAGCGGCCACGAGTCGGTTTGCCCCCGGCCTTGACCGGCAAACAGGCCGCCTTTCTGGTCGCCTTGGCCTGTAGTACCCCGCCCGCTGGCCGTTGTCAGTGGACTCTCCAATTGTTAGCGGACCGCTTCATGGAACTCCGGCCCATCGAAGCCATTTCCCGTGAGAGTGTGCGGCGCATCCTTAAAAAAACGACCTCAAACCCTGGCAACGTCAAGAATGGTGTATTCCCAGTGTCAGTCCCGATTATGTTTGGCATATGGAGGATGTGTTGGACCTGTACGCCGAACCCGATGATCCTCAATACCCCCAAGTGTGCTTCGATGAAAGTCCGGTGCAATTGACCAGCGAAACCCGCTGTCCTCAACCCGCCCGCCCGGGTCAACCGGCGCGCTATGACTGTGAATACAAACGCGAAGGCACCGCCAATTTATTTCTATTCGTACAACCCTTGCGCGGGTGGCGTCATGTTAATGTCACGAAACAGCGCACCAAACGCGATTTTGCCCAGCAAATGCAGCAACTCGTTGATGTGTACTTTCCGAAGGCGGAGCGAATCCGGTTGGTCGTGGATAACCTCAATACCCACACTCCTGCGGCCTTGTATAGTGTCTTTTCTCCAGAGGAAGCCCGCCGGATCACCCGCAAGCTCGAATTTCATTACACCCCCAAGCATGGCAGTTGGCTCAATATGGCGGAATGTGAGTTCGCTGTTCTCGCCGGCCAGTGTTTGAATCGCCGCATTGCGAACCTCGAAACTTTGCGGAAGGAAATCGCCGCTTGGCAAGGCCCACGCAACCTACGTCAGACCAAAATCCACTGGCAGTTCGGCACCGACTTGGCCCGGGTCAAACTCAAGCGCCTCTATCCTCCCTTGAAATCTTCTGAAACCCCGGTGGACCTAGAAACCTCTGAACCTGTCAAAACTTCTGTGTCAGCCCACTAGTCAGTCTGAATTTCTTTTAAGCAAAGGCCCCGGTCAGGGGCTTTTGTTTTTGGCTCAATATGGATTCCAGGCTGTTGAAGATGGCTCGCCCTGCCAAGGGACAGGATCTACACTGAAGAGGTTTTGAACCGCCGCGCTCCAGGTTTCCCGTCGATGATCAACCTTCAGAATCTACTGGACGATGTCCGGTGTTACGAAACGGTCCGCCAACTGCGCTGGCCCGATGGGGTTCACTGCCCCCATTGTGGGGCGGCGAACGTGACGAAGCAGGGTCACGACACGACCCAACCGGCGCGACAGAAATATCGGTGTGCTGGGTGCCATCGCTCTTTTGACGATCTAACCGGGACGGTGTTGGCCGGCCACCACCCGCCGTTACGAATTTGGATATTATGTTTATATTTTATGGGTTTGAACTTGTCTAATGCCCAGATTGCCCAAGAGTTGGCGTTGAATCCGGACGACGTGCAGCGGATGACCGAGCAACTGCGCCAAGGTATCGTCGCCCGCCAACCCGAACCCACCTTGGCGGGGGAAGTGGAATGCGACGAGGTCTATATGGTGGCCGGGCATAAAGGGCATCCGGACGCGGTGAAAAAAAAGGCCGCCGCGGGCGGCGTCGCCGGCTGAAGGGGGCACGGGGTCGAGGCACCCTGGAGCAGGAAAAGCCGCCGATTCTCGGCATGATTGAGCGCGGCGGCGCGGTGGTCGTCCGGATGCTGGATAATGTCCAGCAAGCGACCATCCAACCGCTCCTTCAGACTTTCATCGCCCCGGGAACCCGGGTGTATACCGATGAATATGCAATCTATAACCCATTGAAGGATTGGGGCTTTGATCATCATACGGTGTGTCACAGCCGGGGTGAATACGCCCGCGACGACGATGGCGATGGCTTCCATGAGATTCATGTTAATACCGCTGAGGGTTTCTGGTCCCTGTTGCGTTCCTGGTTGCGACCCCATCGAGGAATTTCGCAAGAAAAGCTGCCGCTCTACCTGGGCTTCTTTCAGTTCGTGCATAACGTCCGCATTCGGGGCAAAGGCTTGCTCAGACCTCTCTTGGAACTGCTGGTCGCCTAACAACGCCAACTGACTGGAATCCATATTGAGCCTTGTTTTTTTACTGCTATTCATTTAGGTTCGGATGCGAGGGATTATCACGTCGAGTCATAATTTCCTTGAGCAATCTTCGCATCTCCGCGGTCTCCTGCTCCAGGCGTTGTCGCAGATCGATTTCGGTTTCCAGGCGAACCTGCATGATTTCCAGAGCATGTCCGGCTTCTTGAACCTGTTGTTCGCGCCGTTTAAGCGTCGCGTCAAGCGTCTCCAGAGTTGCAGTAGTTTGCTCCAGCCGTTCCTGGACGTTGGTGAGATGGCGCTGTAATTCACCACGTTCCCGTTGAATACTTTCCAGTTGATGCGTCAGCGTTGCTTCGTGTTGTAGGCGATTTTGCCGTTCCGTGGCGAACGACTGCTGTTCTGTAGTCCGCTCGGCGCGCTCCCGATCCAGTAATTGCATGAAACGCGCCTCATTGACTTCGCCGCGCTGGCGTTCGTATTCAAGCCGCTGTTCCGCTTCCTGGCGCTGCTGATCAAGATCATTGCGTAATTGTAGAAGGGTAGCGTTCATCTGCGCGATTCGAGAATCGGTTTCCGCGCGCATTTCTGCAATAGAAGTAGTAGCCGCCTGTACTCGCTCTTCAGCGGCTTGGGTCGCTGTTTCCGCAGCGGCTCGACGTTCCTGTTCCACAAGCAGGCGATCAGTGAGTTCGCGTTGCATAGTTTGAGCAGTTTCCCACTGATGATGCGCCTCAGCAGCTTCGGCCTGCGCCTGTTGCGATTGGGCAATGGCGGCGTCGCGAGCCTGTTCGGCGGTCGTAACGGCTTGCAGGGCGCGGTCACGTTGCTCTTCGAAAGCCGCTTCGGCGGACTGTACGGCAATTTTCCAAAAGGTTTCCATGGCCGTAGTTACAGTTTCCGGCACCGTCGGCGGCAATACGGCGCGAGGCGCATTAGCCATTTGTTGTTGCCAACGCTTGAGATGCTCGCTGATGGTGGTGTTGCTGCCGGTGCCGAGGACTTCGCGCACCCGTTGGATGGTCGGATTCAAACCGCGACCGAGCAGCGTTTCAGCAACTTCCTTGACTTCTTCATAACGGATTCCTGAACGGGCCATATCGGATTGCTCCTGGGTGAAAAGTGAAAATCGCTGTAATAATATCAAATATTATTATTACATATTACGTTTTTTTACGATCTATTTTAGGGTAAAATTCCTGATAATCACCATTATCAGGAATTACATTATGCTAAATTAATTCTTAAAAATTACCGTGAAAGCAACCGATTCTGACCTTAAACTTAATTGTTATGAACGATACGACCAAGATGCCCGTTTTACCGCCCGCCACACCGCAACCACTGGAAATATTTCGGGTACCCGCAGGTTTCGACGGACGCACCGGCAGCAATCGCGCTGGTCCCGATGTAGTCTGCCAATTGGCTGCAAGTAATGACATGGAAGCCATTCAAGCTTGGCTGGCTGAATTTCACGATTCCCCACAGACCCTGCGCAACTACCGCAAGGAAGCTGAACGTTTGCTGCTGTGGGCTTTACTTGAACGCGGCAAACCGCTCTCCAGCCTGACTCGCGAGGATTGCCTGTTATACGAAGCATTCCTGAACGACCCGCAGCCCCGCGAGCGCTGGTGCGGAGTCAAAGCGCCACGTTTCAGTCCCCAATGGCGGCCGTTCGTGGGACCATTAAGTCCCGCCAGCCGCCAGATGGCCCTGCTGATCATCAATTCCCTATTTAGCTATCTGGTCACAGCCGGATATTTGGCCGGCAACCCGCTGGCATTAGCCCGCCGCCGCACCCGAAACCATCAATCGACCCGACAGGTGGAACGCTTTCTGGAACAGGACCAATGGCAGGCGTTGCTAGCTGCTGTCGACGCCTTGCCGCGCGACAGCGAACGCGACTGCCAACACTACGCCCGGGCAAAGTATCTGGTGGCCCTACTTTATTTGCTCGGCCCCCGGGTCAGCGAAGTCGCCGAACACACCATGAGCAGTTTTCAGCGCATTCGTGGTCGCTGGTGGTGGCAGGTCACCGGCAAGGGGCGCAAGGAAGCCCGGGTGCCGGTCAACGAGGATTTGCTGGCTGCCCTGAGCGAATATCGGCGCTTCTACGGTCTCCCTCCCTTGCCCGATCCAGATGAATCGACGCCGCTAGTCATGAACCTCAAGGGCGCCGCCGGCATTGGCGACAATATGATTTACCGCATCGTCAAGAGCCTGGTGATCCGCGCCGCTGCCCGTTTGGAAGCCGATGATCCCCATCAGGCGGAAAAACTACGGCGCGCTTCCACCCACTGGTTCCGCCACACCAGCATCACCCACCAGGCTGATGCAGGCATCGATCTTCGCCATTTGCAACGCAATGCCCGTCATGCCCGTCTCGACACCACCGGCCTTTACCTGCACGCCGAGGAAAACGAATGGCATGAGGCCATGGAGCGCCATCGCCTCAAAAGGCAAAAGGAGTGATGGAATAGCGGAACCTCATTGAATCAGGAACGGTCTTGAACGAAAGCCGGCAATCCGCCGGAAAGTCCCTACCCATAGAGATCAAGCCATGCGAAACTGGATTGCTGCGATGATACTGAGCCTGACACCCTTCCTGGCGCTGGGCGCAACCGGCAAAGTTATCACTTATGAAGTCAACGGCCAACCTTATGAAGGCTACTTTATCAACCCCGGCAAGGACGCCCCGTTCATCCTGATGATCCACGACTGGGATGGCCTGACCGATTACGAAGTCAAACGCGCCAACATGCTCGCTGAGAAAGGCTACGCTGTGTTCGCAGCGGATTTGTTCGGCAAGGGCGTGCGTCCGACGAAAGACGTTGATAAACGCCAACATACCGGTGAACTGTACAAGGACCGCGAAAAAATGCGCGCTTTGATGATGGGTGCCCTGGAGACCGCCAAGGCCAACGGCGCTAACATCGACAACGCCATTGCTATGGGCTACTGCTTCGGCGGCGCGGCGGTGCTGGAGTTGGCCCGTTCCGGCGCAAATCTCAAAGGCTTCGCCACCTTTCACGGCGGTCTGCAAACCCCAGAAGGTCAGGACTACGCTAAAACACGCGCCCCTGTTCTGATCATGCATGGCGGCGCGGATACCGCTGTTACCATAGATGACGTAGCCACCCTCGCCAAAGAACTGGAAGCCGCAAACGTTCCTTACGAAATCGCCGTCTACAGCGGCGCGCCCCACGCCTTCACCGTCTTTGGCGAAGAGCGTTACCGGGAAGACGCTGATCAGAAATCCTGGGCACTGTTCAACCGATTTCTTGAGGCAAATCTCAAATAGCCACATCCTGTCGCCGCTGTATTTGACTATCAGGGGTCTTGCGGTCAGCGGCGGCTATATTCAGCGCGCTCTGACAGGCGCGAACGCCGGGTTTATTCATCTCGCCGGTTGCAAGAACGGCGCTCAGATCGGTAGTATGCAAGTAATTTATTCTCCAAACTCTTTATAACCCTCAATCGCTGGGGAATTTGCATGAGCGTCACCCACCTGCCACCCGCTGCGGGTCTCTACGACCCACGCAATGAACACGACTCCTGCGGCATCGGCTTCGTCGTCGATATCAAAAACCGCAAGAGCCACCAACCCATCTCCCAGGGTCTGGAAATCCTTGCCAATCTCAGCCATCGCGGCGCAGTCGGCGCTGACCCTCTGGCGGGCGACGGCGCAGGCATCCTGTTGCAAATTCCCGACGCCTTCCTGCGCGCCGAGTGCGCCGATCTGGGCATCGACCTGCCCGCCCCTGGCGACTACGGGGCTGGCATGGTCTTTCTGCCTCGTGATAACCAGGACCGCGCTCAGAGCGAAGCTGCTCTGCAACGCAGCATTACTGCCGAAGGACAAACCCTGCTGGGCTGGCGCGATGTACCCACCGACAATAGCTGCTTGGGTGACAGTGTGCGTTCCTCTGAACCGGTGGTTCGGCAAATTTTCGTTAAACGCGAAGCGAATTGCCCTGATAGTGACGCCTTCGAGCGCAAACTGTTCATCATCCGCAAGCAGGCGCACCGCTCCATTTGGCGCGGCAACGCCTTCGGCGACGATCAACAGTTTTATGTCTCTTCATTATCAGCCCGGACTATCGTTTATAAGGGCATGATTCTGGCCCGGAATATTGGCATTTATTTCCCGGAACTGCGCGATCCGCGCCTGGAATCGGCGCTGGCCCTGGTTCACCAGCGTTTTTCTACCAACACCTTTCCTTCCTGGGCGCTGGCGCAACCGTTCCGCTATCTCTGCCATAACGGCGAAATCAACACCCTGCGCGGCAATATCAACTGGATGATGGCTCGCCGCCACGGCATGACGTCCAAAGTGCTCGGCGCTGATTTGGACAAGCTCTGGCCGCTGATCGGCGACGGCGCGTCCGACTCCGCTACTTTCGACAACGCCCTGGAGCTGTTGATAGCGGGCGGCTACTCCCTCCCCCACGCCATGATGCTGATGGTCCCGGAAGCCTGGTCGGATAACCCGCTGATGGACCCCCATCGGCGCGCTTTCTACGAATACCACGCCGCTCTGATGGAACCCTGGGATGGTCCAGCCGCGATCGCCTTCACCAATGGCCGCCAGATCGGCGCGACCCTGGACCGCAACGGCCTGCGCCCCGCACGTTACTTGGTCACCGACGACGATCAAGTGATCATGGCCTCGGAAATGGGCGTGCTGTCCGTGCCCGAAGAAAAGATTGTCAAGAAATGGCGGCTGCAACCTGGCAAGATGCTGCTGATTGACCTGGAACAGGGCCGCATCATCGACGACGACGAAATCAAGGAACAACTGGCGTCGAAGCATCCCTACCAGACCTGGCTGGACGCCACGCAAATCCGCCTGAAGGACCTGCCGACCGAAATCGGTTCGATGCCCCCCGATCCGCAGACCCTGCTGCGTCGCCAACAAGCCTTTGGCTACACCCAGGAAGACATCCGCGCCTTCCTCACGCCGATGGCGGTCAACAGCGAAGACCCGATTGGCTCGATGGGCCGCGACATCCCGCCCGCTGTGCTGTCCAGTCGCGCCAAGCTGCTCTATGACTACTTCAAGCAAAAATTTGCCCAGGTGACCAACCCACCTATCGATCCGATCCGCGAAGAACTGGTCATGTCGCTGGTGTCCTTGGTCGGTCCCCGCCCCAATCTGCTCGACCTGGAAAGCGGCGGAACCCACAAGCGCCTGGAAGTCAAACGGCCTATTCTTGGCAACATCGACCTGGAGCGCATTCGCCGCATCGAATACCACGTTGACCGCGCCTTTCGCACCGAAACGCTCAGCATCTGCTACCCGGTCGAACGCGGCGCTGGCGGCATGGCCCGCGCCCTGGAGAATCTCTGCCGAGAAGCCGCCGACGTGGTGCGCCGGGGCTACAACATCCTGATCCTCTCTGACCGCGAGATCGACGCCGACCACATCGCTATCCCCGCCCTGCTCGCCACTGCCGCCGTGCATCATCACCTGATCCGCGACGGTCTGCGCACCGAGGTCGGTCTGGTGGTAGAAACCGGCGAAGCTAAGAAGGTTCACGACTTCTGCTTGCTGGCCGGCTACGGCGCGGAAGCGATTAACCCCTACCTGGCGCTCGACACGCTGTCCGCCACGCTGGCGCGCGGCCCGCAGAAGATGAGCGAGAGCGAAGCGCATGAACACTACACGAAAGCCGTTTCCAAGGGCATCCTCAAGGTCATGTCCAAGATGGGCATTTCCACCTACCAGTCCTACTGCGGCGCGCAAATCTTTGAGGCTGTCGGTCTGGCCAACGACTTCGTCGACCGCTACTTCACTGGCACCCAGGGTGTTATTGAAGGTGTCGGACTCACCGAAGTTGCCCGGGAAGCAGCGCAACGTCACCGTCAAGCCTATGGCGACGCACCGCTTTATCGCGAAGCCCTGGATGTTGGTGGGGAGCTTGCCTACCGCATCCGCGGTGAGGATCACGCCTGGACGCCGGAAACCATCGCCCTGTTCCAGCACGCGGTGCGTTCCGGTGACTACGCGCAATTCAAAGCCTACAGCCAGATGATGAACGACCAGCAGGATCGCTTGCGCAACCTGCGCGGCCTGTTCGAGTTCCGCTTCGCCAATCAACCGTTGCCCCTGGACCAGGTGGAGCCTGCCAGTTCCATTGTCAAACGCTTCTCCACCGGCGCCATGTCCTTTGGCTCCATTTCCTGGGAAGCGCACACCACGCTGGCGATCGCTATGAACCGGCTCGGCGCAAAGTCCAACACCGGCGAGGGCGGGGAAGACGCCAAGCGCTATGTCCCCCTGGAAAATGGTGACCTGGCCCGTTCAGCGATCAAACAGGTTGCTTCTGGCCGCTTCGGCGTCACCACGGAATATCTGGTCAACGCCGACGCTATTCAAATCAAGATGGCGCAAGGAGCCAAACCCGGCGAAGGCGGCCAGTTGCCCGGCCACAAGGTCAACGACTGGATTGCCCGGGTCCGTTTTTCCACCCCCGGCGTCGGCCTGATCTCTCCGCCCCCGCACCACGATATCTATTCCATCGAAGATCTGGCGCAGCTGATTTTCGATCTGAAAAACGCCAATCCGCAGGCAGACATCAGCGTCAAGCTAGTCTCGGAAATCGGCGTTGGTACGGTTGCCGCCGGCGTTGCCAAAGCTCACGCCGACCACGTCACCATTTCCGGCGAAGACGGCGGCACCGGCGCCAGTCCCCTGACCTCTATTCAACACGCCGGTTCGCCCTGGGAAATTGGCTTGGCCGAAACCCATCAAACCCTGGTGCGTAATCACCTGCGCGGACGTATCGCGGTGCAAGCCGATGGCGGCATGCGCACCGGGCGCGATGTGGTTGTGGGCGCGCTGCTCGGGGCCGATGAATTCGGTTTTGGCACCATCGCCCTGATTGCCGCTGGCTGCGTCATGATGCGCAAATGCCATCTGAACACCTGCCCGGTCGGCGTCGCCACTCAGGATGAAGCGCTGCGCAAGCGTTTCCCTGGTCAACCGGCTCACGTTATCAACTTCTTCACCTTCCTGGTGGAAGAAGTGCGCGAACTGATGGCGCAACTCGGCTTCCGCACCTTCGACGAGATGATTGGCCGCAGCGACCGGCTCGACATGCGCCGGGCGATCCATCACTGGAAAGCGCGCGGACTGGACTTCAGCCGATTACTGGCCGTCCCCCCGGCGCCCCCCGGTGTCGCGACCTATCATTGCGAAACGCAGAACCACGGTCTGGAGCACATCCTGGACCATCGGCTGATCGCCCAGGCGCAACCCGCCCTGGAATCCGGTCAACCGGTGCGCATCGAAACCCCGATCCGCAACACCGACCGCACGACCGGCGCTATGCTCTCCGGGCAGATCGCTCGGCGCTACGGTCATGCCGGTCTCCCGGACGATACGATTCACATCCACCTGCACGGCACTGCCGGACAAAGCTTCGGCGCATTCGTCGCCAAGGGCGTCACGCTGGAACTGGCTGGCGAAGCCAACGATTATGTCGGCAAAGGACTTTCCGGGGGACGGCTGATCATCTACCCGCCCGCAATCAGCCGGTTGCGCCCGCAGGATAACATCATCGTCGGCAATACCGTCCTCTACGGTGCCATTGCCGGCGAATGCTACTTCCGGGGCGTCGCTGGCGAGCGTTTCGCCGTGCGCAATTCTGGCGCTTTAGCCGTCATCGAAGGAACCGGCGATCACGGCTGTGAGTACATGACCGGCGGCATCGTGGTCGTACTGGGACCGACTGGACGCAACTTCGCCGCCGGCATGAGCGGCGGCATTGCCTACGTCCTCGACGAAGCGGGCGATTTCGCTCGCCGCGCCAATCCGGCCATGGTGGTGCTGGAACCGCTGAACGATGTAGAGGAAACCCTCAAGGTCCGCGTTTTGCGGGATGACTGGCGCGCCTTGGCCGACGCGGAATTACCGGAAGACCGGTTGCGCCACGATGCCCGGCGCTTGCAAACGCTGATTGCTCGCCACTTCCTGTACACCGGCAGCGAACCTGCGCACCGGGTGCTGGAGCATTGGCGCGAACTGTTGCCGAAATTCGTCAAAGTCATGCCGCTCGACTACCGGCGCGCCTTGCAGGATTTACAGGCCCAGGCGGCGCGCGCCGTTCAGCAGGACGAAGACGAAGACGCCAGCGTGGCGGCGTGAAATTTTTAAGTTTTAAGTTTTAAGGTTAAAAACTTATGGGTAAGCCTACCGGTTTTCTGGAAATTCCACGCCACGACCACGGCTATGCGCCGGTTGATGAGCGTGTTAAACACTTCCGCGATTTCATCGTTCCCCTACCAGAGCCGGACGTTCGCGAGCAGGCGGCGCGCTGCATGGATTGCGGCATTCCCTACTGCCATCGCGGCTGTCCGGTGCATAACATTATTCCTGATTGGAACGATCTGGTGTATCGCGGCCACTGGCGCGAGGCGCTGGAAGTTCTACATTCCACCAACAACTTTCCCGAATTCACCGGGCGTATCTGCCCCGCGCCATGCGAAGCGTCCTGCACCCTTAATTTCAACGATAATCCGGTCACGATCAAGGATATTGAATGCGCCATTATCGACAAGGGTTGGGCTGAGGGTTGGGTGACGCCGCAAATCGCCGCGCATCGCACCGGAAAATGGGTCGCAATTGTCGGTTCTGGTCCCGCCGGTCTAGCCTGCGCGCAACAGCTGGCGCGGGCCGGTCACCGGGTTGTGGTGTTTGAAAAGAGCGACCGCATCGGTGGGCTATTGCGCTACGGTATTCCTGACTTCAAACTGGAAACGTCGCAAATCGACCGGCGTCTGGCGCAAATGCAGGCGGAAGGCGTGGAATTTCGCCCCAATTGCCACGTCGGCGCTGACGATCTTCCCGCCCGGCAATTACTCGCTGAATTCGATGCCGTAGTGCTGGCCGGTGGGGCTGAACAACCACGAGATCTGAATGTGCCGGGTCGTGAGCTGACTGGCATTCATTACGCCATGGATTTTTTGACCCAGCAAAATCGCCGGGTTGCCGGTCACGCTTTCCCGGTCGAACAGGAGATTCTCGCCACGGACAAACAGGTTATCGTGATCGGCGGCGGCGATACCGGCTCGGATTGCGTCGGCACCTCGGTACGGCAAGGCGCACAATCAGTAACCCAACTAGAAATTATGCCTAAACCGCCGGTGCAGGAGAACAAATTGCTGACCTGGCCGAACTGGCCGCTCAAGCTACGCACCTCCAGTTCCCACGAGGAAGGCTGCGAACGCGACTGGGCGGTTGCTACGCAGGCGTTTGTCGGTGAAAACGGGCATGTGACTGCAATTCGGGTCGCCCGCTTGGAATGGCAAACCGTGAAGGGGCGACAAACCATGGTGGAAGCGCCCGACAGCGCCTTCGAGATCAAAGCGGACCTGGTGTTGCTGGCGATGGGTTTTGTTCACCCGGTTCAGCAAGGCATGTTGGAAGAACTGGGCGTCGCCCTGGACGAGCGCGGCAATGTCCGCGCCGGGACCAGCGACTATCAGACCTCGTTGAACAAAGTGTTCACCGCCGGCGACATGCGGCGCGGTCAATCGCTGGTGGTCTGGGCCATCCGTGAAGGCCGACAATGCGCCCATGCCGTCGATGAATTCCTGATGGGCCATTCGGAATTACCGGTTTAATCCATCACTGAGACGCTGACCATGAACTGGCTGGAAGTGTGTGAACATCCGGCGTTGCAGGATTTGCCCTTCAAGATCGAGCTGGATGAAACCGGGAAAATCATCATGGCGCCGACCAAGGTTTATCATTCGATTTATCAAGGGGAAATCGCTTATCAGTTGCGCACCCTCTCACCGACGGGCAAAGCCTTTGTTGAATGCGCGATTGCTACCCGCAAGGGCACCAAGGTGGCTGACGTCGTATGGGCATCCCCGGAACGACTCGCGACCATCTGGCCAGAAGTGGAATGTTCGGTCGCCCCGGAGCTGTGTGTCGAGGTGCTGTCTTCCACTAATACCGGTAAGGAAATGCGGACCAAACGGCAGTTGTATTTCGAAAAAGGCGCGCTGGAGGTTTGGCTGTGCAACGCCGATGGCCATCTCAGTTTTTTCGGCCCGCATGGGCTGTTGAAAAAGTCTGTCCTGTTCCCCGATTTTCCAGCCAAAATCGAACTCTAGCGTCAGAAAGCCAACGTCATGGAGAAAAGAACACCCTGCTTCAGCGGAAAGTAACCTGTTTCAGACGCCTCAAATCTCCATAATCCCTGCCTACCTCGAAGGCCACTTCAATGCCCGCATTCGCCGCACTGAGCCGAGAACGTCATGCCCATCAAGGCTGGAAGCGCCATACTAGCTATACCTTCACCGCTAAGGAGGCGGTTGTGCCTCTGGTGGGTGCGGAACTGCCCAAAGTTTTGCCGAGCATGCCAATCGCCTTCATTCAGGAACAGACTCATTATCAACTGGTAGGCGTTCTATCCCTGCAACCGGGGAGCAACCTGCTCGTATCCGCCAGCGGTCAGTGGCTCGGTCCTTATATTCCCGTAGCTTGGCGCACCTATCCCTTCCGCGTATTACGGCCTCAAGGAAGCGAACAGTCGGTGCTGTGCGTAGATGAAGACAGCGGTCTGATCATTGACGCCGCCAATGCCGATGAACGTTTTTTCAACGACCAGGGGGACCCGGGCGTCGCCATTCGCGATATATTGAATTTTTTGACGCAGGTCGAGGCCAACCGGGTTGCAACTCAGCGGGGGGTCGACGCGCTTGCTAGGGTCGGGATCATTGAACAATGGCCGCTCCAGGTGGATCAGGCAGGACAAATGCTCTCGGTGACAGGTCTCTACCGTATCAATGAAGTTGCCCTCAACGCCCTGGATGACCAAGTCTTTCTCGAACTGCGTCAACACCAATCCTTACCCGTGGCCTACGCGCAACTGCTATCCATGAACCAGCTCACTGTTCTGGAGCGCCTGAGCCAGATGCAAGCACGACGGGCCGAGCAAATACAAGCGCAGCAACAGGCTAATTCACTGGGAGATCTCGACAGCTTCGGACTCACGCAGGAAGACGGTATCCTGCGATTCGATTGAGCACGGCGCCTCCCTATTTACCTTGATGAACATTCTGTTTGTCCACCAGAACTTTCCCGGTCAATATCAACACCTAGCCCCCGCCCTGGTTGATCAGGGCCACCAGGTGATGGCGATATGCCAGGGCAACCCGAGCCGAGCGGTTCCCGGAGTTGACATTCACGGTTACCGGTTGCCACGAGGAAACACTCCCGATGTGCATCCATTCGCCATCGAATTTGAATCCAAGGTGCTGCGTGGAGAGGCTTGTGGGCGGCTGGCTGAGAAATTACGAGAGTCAGGGTTTATCCCGGACGTAACCCTGGCCCATCCAGGCTGGGGGGAAGCGCTGTACCTGAAAGACGTATTCCCGGATACGCGACTGATCTGTTTCGCTGAATACTATTACCGGGCTTCGGGGCAAGATATAGGGTTTGATCCGGAATTTCCCGCGCCCACCTTCGCCGATCGGGCGCGGTTACGCACCAAGAACGCCAACCTGGCGATAGCCTTTGACGTCATGGACTGGGGAGTAGCGCCAACCGGCTGGCAAGCTTCCACACACCCGGCATGGGTGCGAGAAAAGCTCAGTGTGATCCACGACGGGATCAATACTGACGTTGCCGCCCCTGATCCAGCCGCAGAGATTCACTTACCAGACCGGCGCATCTGTGCGCGCCCAGGTGATGAAGTCCTCACGTTCATCGCCCGTAACTTGGAGCCGGTGCGCGGCTACCATATCTTTATGCGCGCCCTGCCTGACATCCTGGCTCGACGCCCCAGGGCGAAAGTATTTATTGTTGGCGGCGAAGACGTCAGCTATGGCGCGCGACCCGAAAGCAGCTCCTACCGGCAACGCTATCTGGATGAAGTCGCCCGGCGGCTCGACCCCTCTCGGGTCTTTTTCATGGGCCGGGTGTCTTACAATGTCTTGCTGCGGCTACTGCAAATTACTCGCTGTCATGTCTACCTGACCTACCCTTTTGTGCTGTCCTGGTCGATGCTTGAGGCGATGAGCGCCGGGGCGTTGGTAGTAGGTTCTCGAACCCCGCCTGTTGAGGAAGTGATCATCCATGAGAAGAATGGCCTCCTGGTTGATTTCTTCGATATCTCCGAGTTAGCGAACACGGTCTGCTCGGTCCTGGCCGATCCGGACGCCTATGCAGGACTGCGCCTGAAAGGCCGACAGACCATTGTCGAACATTATGATTTACAACGAATCTCCCTCCCCGCCCAGATCAGGTTATTGAAAGAATCAGCGACCTGATCCACTTCATCCAAACAGCTCAAGAGCGAAATGCAAACCGACACTTACTGGACGCGATTCATCGCTGTGCGCGAGCAATCCCCACTGGTTCATAACATCACGAATTTCGTGGCGATGAATAACACCGCAAATGCATTATTAGCGATCGGCGCATCGCCAGCGATGGTGCATTCGATGGACGAAGTCGAAGATTTTGTAGCGATCAGTCAGGCGCTGGTGATCAATATAGGTACGCTGTACTCCGAGCAGGTTGCAGCCTGTAAACTGGCGGCGGTAAGCGCAAGCGCCAAAAACATTCCCTGGGTTCTCGACCCGGTGGGCGCTGGAGCAACGCCCTATCGCCGCACAGTCGCCAGCGCCCTGACCCGGTTAAGACCCAAGGTGATTCGCGGCAATGGTTCGGAAATTCTGACCTTGACTCGCGAACAAGCGCTGAATGGCCAAGGTCGCGGGGTGGACAGCCTGCATGACTCGAATATAGCGCTGGATGCGGCGCGCCAGTTAGCGACCGAAATCGGTTCGGTCATTGCGGTAACTGGAGCTGTGGACTATGTGACGGATGGCGAGCAAGTCATGGAGATTCATAATGGTCATCCATTGATGACCTGTGTAACCGGATTAGGTTGTTCAGCCACTGCAATCATTGGAGCATTTTTGGCGGTAGAGCCGGACGCATTATTGGCGACCGTTGCAGCGCTGGCCGTTTTTGGAGTCGCAGGTGAAGTTGCCGCAGGTTGGGCGGCTGGCCCTGGTAGTCTACAGGTGGCGTTGCTGGATGCCTTATATGGTCTTGATGAAGTCACATTTAAAAAACATGTTAGGATAATTGGGCGATAAGAACCCACTCCAGGTGGTAGATATCGTCGCGCGTAACAGCGCGACGTGGAATTCAATTGATCATTCCGGGTAAAACTTATCATTCAGAACATCATCTTCACCATATGGACACTGCTCAGGAAAAACGGACTCATCCAAACCGGTCTCTTTTGCGGCTAACAAAAGAGCATCACCATAAGCCTCGACTCTAAACTCGGATAATCTACCCTGCAAGCTCGGATTATCCTTGAGTAGCCTTTGCAATTGACGGCGCTGCTCTTTAATCGTCAACTGCCAACTACGCCCTTGAAAAGTGGGTTGGTATTGCCACTTTAATAAATGCGCCATTAACACCGCTAATCGATTAATGAGTTCACGCCGTTCACTTGCGCCCATGCTCTCAATTTCCTCGATCAGTCCACTAACATCCAACTCATGCCAGCAGTTTGATTTGAGCAAACGAATCTGCTGTTGAGTCCAAGCATAAAAGTCAGTGTTATGAAGTGTCGTGGTCATACTAAATATCTTTCACCAATTATCTAAAATACTATAGGGACCTGTTCCAGTTTGCCTGACAACTAGTGAGGCAGCTCAGAATCCGTCATAGTTTCACTGTGTAACGCCTGAATTAGAGCATATCACATGAAAACCTTGATTTTACGAATTTTAAGTTATTATTCCTGAAATCTATATTCTATGAACTTTCTCCATCCACAAAATAGCCAAAGTCGAGGTGGGTAATGCTACTCAAACCCGATCCAGACCTGCCTGCTGGAGACGAGCCAGCAGCCGCGCGATCTCTTGCTCCGTCACAAGGCGAGCCTGATGTTCCTGTATGGTTCTTCGAAGGTTTCTATGAAATGTGGGGTTCTGGGCCAAGATCAGCACATTAAATCGGCACTGTCTTTTTAAAGATCAACGGGTTGAAGCCACGAGCCGCCTCCGGATCGTCTGGCTTCACAAGAACTTTCGAAGAACCGACTTTTTTTTATTCCCGTGTTCTTTTACAATTCGTCTTAAATACTGGCTTTTGTACCTTATGCCTGTTCAACCCTAACTTATGTTGAAGCAATCTTTGGCCCAGTGCTGCCAACGCAGTGTACAGTGGCTTCGCCGGATCCATGCCTATTCACTGCAAGTTCGCCACTTGCCTGCCCCAGTTGAACCGGTTACGGAAGAGCAGCACTTGATGCCCTACGATGAGCATCTGCTGGAGCGCAGCCGGACGCAGTGGCAATTGGGTGATTGGGCCAGCCTGTGTCAACTGAATCCGGGCGCGTTGCAGCATCACCCCGATCAGGCGAAGCTAGCGTTATTGGCGGCGGCGGGGCATCTGCAAATGGGCGAGCCAGCCGCCGCGCGACAGTGGATCCGCCAAGCGATGGAATGGGGTGGCGACCAGCGGCTGATGAACCGGATATTGATTGCTGGCGTGCACAATTCACTGGGACGCGCTGCGACTGTAGCCGGAAAATCGAACCAGGCGCTGCATCATTTTCGGCAGGCGTTGGCAACCGGGATACCAGGCAGCGAGGTCCGGCTGTTGGCTCCGACGCGGGCGCGTCTTCAGGCAATGCAACTCGGACTGGCCGGAGCCGTACCCTTCCTAGAGAACCTAGAGTCTGCTTCGACGGTGGTTACCCGAAAGATCGAGCAGCAACTGCAGAAAATGCAGACGACGCTGGAGAAGAAGCAAGCCGATAGCGCCAACGCTCTGACCCAGATAGAAGCGTTAATTAAAGATTCCCACACTGAATAACAGACGAACTGGTCGATGTTTGCCGCACTACGCACCCTAATCAGCCGCTGGATCACCCCACCGCTAGATCCAGTGCCAGACGGTGCCCCGCCGACAGCGAGGATTGTCGCTGTTCACTACACACCTTATTGCGAAAATTTGCTGGAGAAAGCCCGAATCCAATGGCAGTTCGGCGACTGGCAAAGTCTAGCCCAATTGCAACAGGACCAGATTGAGCACCACCCAGACCGAGCCAAGCTGGCGCTGCTGGCGGCGGTTGGGCGGTTGCAAATCAGCGCGGATGCCGAGGCTCGGCAGTATGTACGGTTAGCTCAGGATTGGGGGGCTGGGAAAAAGCTTGTTAGTCAGATTCTTATTGGCGGGGTATATAACAGCTTAGGTAAGGCGGCAGCGCTGGGTGGGCAAAAACAACGAGCGCTGGGACATTTTGAGCAGGCAGTCGGTATCGGTATACCAAGCAGCGACAAGCCATTCACCCAAGCTCTTGAGGGGCGACTTGACCAACACCAAAGCCACACAAACACCACTATACAAGCTCTAAAGATAGAACATCAGTTCGAACCCTCTGCACGAAATCAACTTGCCCGCCCGTCGCATCAGCAAATTGAACACATTGAAGTTTGCCCGAAAAATAAAGGTACTGAGATAGACAAAGTCACGATATCCTCAGAAAAATGTAGTTCCATTAATTTATCTGAGATAGAAAAAGCAAAGATTATTTCTAAGTACGGAGGGTTTTCTAGTGAAAAATATTGGGAAGAACGTTATAAAAATGGCGATACATCAGGATATGGCTCATATGGGAGGCTTGCTCAATTCAAAGCAGATATTATTAACAAATTCATCGTCGAGAAAAATATCCAAAATATCATTGAATTTGGTTGTGGTGATGGAAATCAGCTGTCTATGATCAATGTAAGCCACTATATAGGCATTGACGTAAGTTCTACCGTTATCGAAAAATGTAGAAAAAAATTTGGAAATACTTCTTTTAAATCTTTTTATACAAACAATGAATATAAAGCTGTTCTTCTTAAGTCGGAATTGAGTATGTCTTTGGATGTTCTATTCCATTTAATAGAAGATGATGTCTTCTCAGACTACATGACTATGCTTTTCAGTGCAGCCGAGAAATATTGTATTATTTACTCATGCAATGATGATTGGAGCGAAAAAGACGCCGTACATGTTCGACGAAGAAGATTTTCTAAGTGGATTGATGATAATATTCTTAATTGGTGCCTATTTAGGATTGTTTATAATAAATATCCATTCGAGAAATATAAGAGTAGTACGATATCTTCTTTTTCAGACTTTTATTTTTATAAAAAAATAAGCCTTATAAAATCTACCAAGTAATAAGGATCGAATTTGACATGAATGAAACTGAATTAACAAAAGCCAACAAGCTTTTTCGAAAAAAAAAATACATCGAGGCGCTTGAACTTTACTCTAAAATAGTGCTTGACAATCCCAAAATGGCGTGTTTTCTTGATGTCAATATGAATATTTCAAAGAAAAGAGCGTCTGCTGTATCGTCCTGTAACTCGATAGAAAGAGATTCAGAAGAATTCACTAATGGTATATTTGTTGGTATAGCAAGCATTCCATCTCGTCAATTAGCCTTAAAGGAGACTATCGAGAGCTTGATTCACCAAGTGGATAATATTGGAATATATCTAGATGGGTACGCTAACATTCCAGAATATTTATCTCACTATGGTAGCAAGATAAGGTATATTCATTCTGATGATATAGATAGGGATTTGGGAGACGCGGGTAAATTCTTGTGGGCTGAAAGACATCAAGGACATTATTTTACATGTGATGATGATTTAATTTACCCACCTGATTACATTGATAGAACCATTACTTGTATCTGGAGTTATTCTAACCCTGTAGTAATCGGTTGGCACGGTAGCCTTATATTAAATCCATTTAAGGATTTTTATGACAAAGATTCGAGAAGAGTGTTTTCCTTCCGGACACCGAGAAGCAAGAATCTAAATGTTCATATTTTAGGAACTGGTTGTTTGGGTTTTTATACGCAACACATTACTGTGAAGCTTAATGACTTCGAAACCCCTAATATGGCTGATGTTTACTTTGCATTATTAGCGCAAAAGCAGCGAGTGCCATTAATAGTAATTCAGCATGAACGCGATGAAATTATGGAGATCAAATCATCACAAGATATCTCAATCTACAAACATAGCTCTAATGAAACATCGAATTCTCGACAAAATACTAAAAAGATGCAAAATTTTTTGGTATCGAACCATAGATGGAATCTAAATCTTCCTGACCATCGCCTTCGAATAGCGATTATTGGCCGCTTCAAAATAAACCCAAAGGGCGGGATATTTAAAAGCTCTAGATTACTTGCAAATTCTTTAACAAATCTAGGTCACGATATCGGAGAATATTGCATTTCCGATACTAAGAAATTAGAAGCCCTAACTGTTGCACAACCATTCCCTGACCTCGTTCTAGCATACGCACCAGATCCACAGCGACCAGATTTTGGCGCACTCCTTGATCTAATAACTGACCTTGCTCGAAAAGGCAGTGTGTGCGCTATAAATTTTAGCATAAATTCTACACACGATCGCAGTAAATGGATCGCTGAATATGTGCGAGTTTGTAATGTTGAATTTGATAGACCTAGGGTATTTGTGGCAGCTTTTACAAACTCTAGTTCTCTAATCGACTGTCATTTGAGATCTATTTCCAAGTATATCGTTACTATTCCAAAAACATTAGATCCAGGTGTATTGATTGAAAAATCTTATGCCAACAGAGAAGGTATATTTATCGGCGATCTTGCGAAACTACTTAATCAGGATATAACATTCGATGATGCTAGGAAATGGATCGAGCAAATTCGAATAAGACTCCCTCATGTGAATATTTATGCACTTAAACACTACCATACTAATAAAGTTTTTTTAAATTACATCAAAATTATTCCATATGAACCTAGTGGTTTGTCGAGTATACTGAGCAATTTCAAATTGTGCATCTGTTTAACTCCTGGTGCTACATTTGAAATGATACCTGTAGAAGCTGCCATGTTAGGTACACCAGTCATTCACCGAGAAATGCCTCAATCTCTGAGTGAGTATCTATCTCCGGTTAGTATAGAAGCTTCTAATCCTTATGAGTTTGGCCAGATTTGTGCTCAACTTTATGAGCGTGAAGAATTATGGAATAGATTCAGTCTAGCATCTAAAGGACTTTACAATGCATTACATGTTAATAATATCTCTGCTGCAATTGAGATTGGTATAAGAAAATGTATTAGCAGGTCGAAGCTGCCTGAAACTAAAGAATGATGCACAGAAAAATGGTTCTTCGAGGATTTCTTTGTCATGTTGGTGCTACCTCTTCCAAGACCAATAGGTTGGAGCCAAGATCTGCACCTGAATTGACTAGCTCCACAAGAATCCTCAAAAAAAATATTTTTAATTTACCATTGAATGACCTCATTTTTCAAAAAAGCTCAATCGGCGTTTGATTCTGGCGATTATGCTCTAGCCGTTTCACTCTACGAAAAAGCGATAGCCGATCACCCCGAGCTTGCCGAGGTTTATCGCTTCAATCTGAAGCGCGCACGCGCGAAGTGGATCGGGAGCGCACCGCTCATTGATCAACAAAAGCCTGCCAAAGGTAGTATTTACCTACAAGACCTTTATCGTGAGGTAACCCTAGCGTTAGCGAACAACCCCGTAAAAATAAAGCAATCCTGTCCCCTCGTATCGGTGGTCATGACAGCTCACAATGTAGCCGATTACATTGAAGCAGTGTTTATTTCCTTGTTACGGCAAACTTGGCAACCGCTGGAAATTATCGTAGTGGATGATGCCAGCACCGACGAGACCTGGCACATCCTGCAACGCATTCAGGGGACGCATCCAATCGTAATCCGGCGCCTGAACACTAACCTCGGCACCTATTTTGCCAAGAATTATGGCGTCCAGATGGCCAATGGGGAATTCGTCTTCTTCCAGGATGGCGACGATCTATGTCATCCGGAGCGCATTCGCCTGTCGATGCAGGAATTGAATCAGCCCGGCGTCGTATGTGTACAAGCCAGCTACTCGCGCGTTTCGTTCCCCGAGGGCCGCGTTTATCCCGTCAATGGCCAGGTCAAAAAACTCGGCCTGATTACTCTGGGGCTACGCAAATCGGTTTTTGATCAGATCGGTTACTTCAATTGCACTCGCAAGGCGTCCGACGACGAACTGTTTCAGCGGCTGCAAGCCTATTGCCAGACGAAAGGCGGCGAGATTCGCACGCTGGATCTGCCGCTCTACTACAACACACTGCGCGAAGGTTCACTATTCACCGACATGATCAGCAACGACCATGTTGCCGATGGTCATATCGACCAACGCCCTTCCCCGGCCCGGGCGGCTTATGTCGATGCCTTCAGACGCCAACAGGCCGAATTAAGGGCTGATCGGTTCCGGGATTTTTACCGCTATCCCGTACTGCGCGACCTGATTGAAGTAGCGCCGGACCTATCTTGCTTGCCCAATCCATGCCTGCCGGTAGTGGCCAGTTTGTGTTCAGTGCCAGAGCGCGCCGAGTTATTAAAACTCACCCTCGCCAGCCTGACACCACAGGTCGATCAATTGCACCTCTATCTCGATCGCTACGATGCCATCCCGGAGATAGTCCGGAACTGCCATCCCAACCTCTCGGTGGTTCTTTCCCGCGACCGGCCCGGCTTGCGGGACAACGGTAAATTTCTACCGTTTGAACCGCTGAAAAAAGAGTGTTATTACTTCACCATCGATGACGATATCATTTACCCGCCGGATTATGTGGCGGCCATGATTCGCAAAATCGACGAGTACGGTCGCCAAGCCGTTATCGGGGTCCATGGCATCCTGATTCCAGAGCAGGCCACCTGTTATTTTTCCGGTTTTCGCAAAGTACACGGGTTTATCCAGGCCCTGGAGCGTGATGCTCTGGTGAATATTCTAGGCACCGGCACGGTAGCATTCCATTCCGGTCTGCTCCAAGGTTTGCGGCTTGACCATTTCTCAACCCCCGGCATGACTGACTTGTATCTGGCGTCGTTCTGCAAACAGCGCGGCATCCCGATGCTCTGCATAGCGCGCCATAACGAATGGCTGATCGAACAAGAATCGCCGAATCAATCCCTGTTCGCCGAATACTGCCAAGCCGATGAACCACAATCCGCCTTGATTCGCAACACCCGGCCTTGGGGCTATGCCGCAATTCGCCAAGCGGTGTCCGCCGTAGGCCGTCGGACCAACCCCGATTTGCCGGTTGCCCATGAAAAACTGGCCGCCCTGATGCCCGTGCTACACCCATGCCTTTAGTCAACGACTTACGACCGTGGCGCTTACTGCTGCGGATACTCGGGTTCATTCCCAACGCCGCCCAGGTATCGGACTTCCCCGTTATGCCGGGTCAGTGGGAATCGCCCCGCCAGAATGGACACATACGCCTCCCGCAATTGCCCGCTAACCCTCTCAAGTCCAAAACCGGTCAATGCCCTTTGACGACCGGCCTCCCCCATGCATTCAAGCCGCGCTGGATCGCGGCACAGCTCCCGTAACCGGCTCGCCACACCTGCTACATCCCCAAATGGCAACACAAAGCCATTCACCCCATCGCGCACCAATTCCGGCAACGCCCCCCAATCGTAAACCACGACCGGTCGCCGGGCCGCCATCGCCTCCAGGATCGTCAAACCAAATGTCTCCTGAAAGTGTGACAAACTGACTACCACATTCGCTTGGCTCACTGCCGCCTGTGGCGTTTCCGCATAGCCAGGGAACGTTAAATTCTCCGGCAATGGCGGCTGAGCGGCCCGCAACGCCTTAATATGCGCATTCTCCGGCCCAATCGACAGCAACGCAATTCCTGGTTCAATCTCCGCCAGCAACCGCGCCAGCGCCACGAAATCCATCAGCCCCTTCTTGGGCTGATGGCTGCTGATCAACGCCACCTTCATCCGCCCCGGCTCCACCGGATTTGCCAGATCCAGCGCCGCCAGATCCACAGTATTTCCCACCCGGTACGTTGCTCCGGGTTTATAAAAAGCCCGCGCCGTAAACGCCGAATTAGCAACCACCACATCAGCGCGTTGCAACACCCGGCTGCGAATCTCATGCGCCGATAAACCAATCGCCGCACACAGATCAGGATCATGAGCCAGCGACTCATGCACATGCACCGCCACCGGCAAATGAACCCGGCGAGCCGCCAGCGCCGGCTCCCGCAACATGATGGTATTCACATGCACGACATCCACAACATGCCGGATCATAATCGCCACTAAGCGCTCCACCGCCCAAGCGCAGGGCGGAACCGAAGCGCTCCATTGTTCATAAGGCACAACACCCACCCACGAACATCGTTGCCGTAGCGCCTGCAAATACGCTGGATTTCCATCATCCGGAACAGTCGCTAACACATTAAAATCCAGCGCCGCAAACGCCTCCAACAACCCCAGCAGACTGCGCTCCGCGCCAAACAACTGACAGCCAGCAGAATGTCCACACACCAGAACCGTCGGTCGACCAGCAACCTGGGGCTGCTCGCCAACCCATTCTGGCAACGCCGCCCCGTCATAGCCCAATCGAGCGCCTGCCTTCAGATAATGGATGATCGGCAGCCATCCGCCCTCCTCGACCTGCGGATAGCGCGCCAAATAGTGTCTGGAACAAAAGGCTGGCCCCGGATCACGGCCCTCAGAAATGCCTGCCGTCAGATAATGTTGCAACAATCGTTCACTCCCCTCTTGCGCCAATAGAAGAGGGGTTGGATGAGAAGCATTAAATTCGCCAGCCTCGCACACATCTGGATAATGACGCGCATACCAGTCCGCATCGAACAAACCCGAGCGCTTAATCAGGGTTCGATCCGCTTCATGCAAACCCGGTCGCGACTGCGCTACCCGATAAGCCATCGTTTCCGCCAATGCCAGGGTCCGGATGCGCTGAAACGTCACCCGGGGCACCATATCGGGCGGATAGCGCAGCAACTGCCGGTTCACGACCAGCAATTCCACGCAACACGCGGCATCTTCCGGCACCAGCACCGTGAACCGTCCTTCAACCACTCGCGCCAGATACCAGGCGGACATGGGCAACAACACCGGGCGACAGTAATCCGGCCAATGGAACAACGCTACCCGTTGACCCGCCTCCAGCAAATAGCTTAACAACACGCGAGTCCGCGTAAACACCTGGGGATCGTCGCTCAAATCCGCCATCAGCACCTGATCATACAATCCCTGTCCAATTGCTCGCTCTGCAACTCGGTCTCCCTCTGACGAGAGAGCCAGGGTCAATGCCAGGGGATCGGCCAATTGATGCCAAGCCCGATACAACTCACCGTACCACCGGCGCAATCCGAAATACCAGGTGTGCAAGTGGGTGGCGCGAGCGCTCGTCAGCGAATCCGCCCATTGGCGAGCAAAAACCAATGGGGCGTCCGGGACGATCAACTGCACCGATTGCTGGCCAAATACCGCCATCATCCGCTCATAATACTCAGAATCAGCCCCCACTCTAGCCTCATCCCAACGTCCCAACCGTTCCAGTGCGCGACGCCTGAATAGAAATGTCGACACGCTGGGATGAATAAGCTGGCTCTCCATGCGCGGGTATTGAAAATGCAAACCGCTATCGGCGCGCACCCAATGTGCGAGCACCCCCATTAACTCTGGATTCTCCAGCAGCGTTATAACGAGTTGCTCCAGTTTCTGCGGGTGTGACCAGTCGTCCGCGTCATGCGTCGTGATAAATTCGCCGGTCGCTACGCGCAGACCGGCATTGCGCGCTGCGTAAGCCCCCCGATTATCGGGCTGCCGGATGACCATAAGGCGCGAATCCTCCCTAGCCAGCGCCTGAATCTTGGCCAGGGTGTTATCCGTGCTGCCATCGTCCACCACGATGATTTCCAGGTGCGCCCAGGTCTGGGCCAACAGACTGCGCAGCGCTGTACTCACAAACTGCGCCGCGTTATAAACCGGTATAATGACGCTGATGGTCGGCTGTGCATCCAGCGCCAGACTGCAAGCTGGTGTTGACGCCGCTGTCAGATTATCCAGATCAAGCGGCGCGGATGGGTTCTCCTTGGCCAACTGCGCCAACCCCTTCGTTTCGAACACTCGGTTAACCCAGGCCAACCGTACTTCATCGCCACCCTTCTCACCTGGCAACCCTTGGGTCACATTGGCCGCCGCTAGGCACAGATCAGGGATGGCGCCATAAAATGCCAGAGCTGCTTGCAGCGCCGTTTCGGCTTCGACGACGCGCCCACCGCGCAACAATACCTCGATACGCAACAGGGGAACGCCTAGATGATCCAGGAATGCAGGCAAAGGCGGCTGTAACACATCGACATAACGTCCTGCGTTTGACCAATCCTGATGGCTAGCGAACCAGCGCGTCAACGCCCACGCCGCACTGAGGCGTTCGATTGCAGAAGTCGTACTGGATTGGCACAGCGCCTCCAGCGCTGGCAACGCCAAACCGGAGAAACCGCCCCACAGTTTGTCGTCCAACGCCAAGGCATCAACAGCCTTGGGTAATCGACCCTCAGCACGACCGTACTGTTGATAATGTTCGACAGGATCCATGCCTGCCGCCGCGACATCTGGGTAAGCTGCCTGATACCAGACAGCATCCACAGCATCGAAATTGTCATCCATTCAATGCTAAACGACCAATAACCATCCGTGAGCGAGTTAACAGAGCCTGTGATGATTTAAGAGTCATCAACAATTCACGGTTTGCGAGAAAATAGGATTCCAGTTCTTCCTGAACCTGATGGAGTTGCAACAACAACAACTCATTTTCTTGTTCAAGCTGCTTGTATTGTTCGCTGGCTTGGGCTGCCGTAGTTTTCGACTCATTGAGCGCCTGGCGGATCTTGGCCAGCTCCCCCTCCAACTGTTTGACTTTCGCAGCCTGCTGCGTCGCCTGCGTCGCCTGATCCTGCTCCATATTCGCGATGCGTTCGCGGCTCTCCAGAAAAGTTTTCTCTAGCTCTTCCTGAACCTGATGAAGCTGCAACAACAATAACTCATTTTCCTGCGTCAACTCCTTATACTGTTCTTCTGCCTGGCGAGCGGTAGTCTGTCGCGCTTCCTGGAATTGCTCCAATTCTTTCTTCTGCTGGTCACAAGTGGTCCTGGCCGCCTGTAACCCAACATCACCTTCCTTGACCGCCGCTTGCAAAGCGCTAATGGTTTCTTCCTGCAAAGTCAATCGCTCCAGCGCCGCAGTTAAAGCCTGACTGTCTTTTATTGTTTGCCCCAATGCTTGCAAAAGCGTTTGAGGTGGCGGCGACAGATCATGCCGAAACAATGGATTGCCTTCAGGGAGCCAAGCCACAGCCTCAAGCGCCTCGAATACATCCCAGTACTGGGGCGCTATCCACTCGAAAAGCTTGGCCAGAGCTAAATCCAGTCCCGGCGGTTGCTTTTTCTCTCCTCTTTCATCTTCATTTGCAACAGGAAAGGGAGTCGGCTGATCAGCGATTAGCCCGAGTTTTGCACCTAACCGGGCGACGTTCACTTGGTCTGCATTCACCAACATCAACTGTTGGCCCAGGATTCCGCGCAGGCGGAGCGCGATACACTGTTGAGCCTGCCACTCCATCAGATCTTTTTCGGAAGACCAGGTCAACAGCAGCGTCCAGGGTGCGCGATACAGCCAGACCCAACGTCTCTCGGTAACTTCCGAATCCGCAGATTCTGCAGCAACCATAAAATCAGCCGGCGACAGCCATTCAAGCGAATTCTCAGTGGGTTGAATCGGCAGAAGTTGGCGACAGGTTTCCGCATCTAATCCGGCTATAACAATTTTCATTTGGTTATTTATTTGGTTATTTATTGTCATGTTTTCATAATCCTGGTTCGCGCAGCAGCAGATCCTTGATCAGTTCGATCTGAGCCTCAGCCTTGATAAGCTCTTCCTGAAAGAGCTGCTGGCGTTGAGCAGTTTCGCTGTTTTGTGCTTGAAGCTGTTGAATCTGTTTTTTATCTTTACTAGTTTGCTGTTGTACAGCATCCAGATTACTTTTATGGTCAGCAGCGGTTTTTTGCGCCTGTTCCAGTTGCATAGTCAAGTCAGTCCTCTCCTGAACTAACGTGGCTTTTTCCGCAGTGAGCGCCTTGACCTGGCCTTGATGTTCCGTCAACGCTTTCCGGGCTTGCGTCAATTGCTCCGTCAGCTCAGTTTTCTCTCCAGCCAGCGCAGCCTTTTCCGCAGTGAGCGCCTTGACCTGGCCTTGATGTTCCGTCAACGCTTTCCGGGCTTGCGTCAATTGCTCCGTCAGCTCAGTTTTCTCTCCAGCCAGCGCAGCCTTTTCCGCAGTGAGCGCCTTGACCTGGCCTTGATGTTCCGTCAACGCTTTCCGGGCTTGCGTCAATTGCTCCGTCAGCTCAGTTTTCTCTCCAGCCAGCGCAGCCTTTTCCGCAGTGAGCGCCTTGACCTGGCCTTGATGTTCCGTCAACGCTTTCCGGGCTTGCGTCAATTGCTCCGTCAGCTCAGTTTTCTCTCCAGCCAGCGCAGCCTTTTCCGCAGTGAGCGCCTTGACCTGGCCTTGATGTTCCGTCAACGCTTTCCGGGCTTGCGTCAATTGCTCCGTCAGCTCAGTTTTCTCTCCAGCCAGCGCAGCCTTTTCCGCAGTGAGCGCCTTGACCTGGCCTTGATGTTCCGTCAACGCTTTCCGGGCTTGCGTCAATTGTCCATTGAGATTAGCCTGCTCCTGAACCAGCGCGGCTTTCTCTCCAGCCAAGGCAATCATCTCTTCCTTGCAGTCAGCAACAATCTTTTGCCCCTGCTCCAACTGCTTGGTCAGATCAATGTTCTCCTGAGCCAGCACAGTTTGTTTATTGGCCAAGTCCTCAGCCTGGTGTTGGCGCTCCTCCAGCGCTTTTTGAACCTGTTCCAACTGTGTTTGACGCTCAGCCGCAAGCCGACTTTGGTTATCACGGGCAGTGACCAAGGCCGCAATCATCTCATTGGCATGATCCATCTGCCGATGTAAATCAGCCAACTGCTCCTGTAATCGCAAGGCGCCAATCCGCTGAGCGTTACGCTGCATCAGCAATGTTGCCCAGGGATACAACGTATCCGGTTCCTCGCCTGCCTGATCAAAACCGACATCAATCAATTCAATGGCTGCTTTTGCAACCGCAACATCGTCCACGTACAACTCGGAAAGAGAACCGCCACACAACAAAATCCAGGCAAAGCTTCGCAACATGGCGCTCGGCGCAGAATGGAACAACTCCCGACCCAGCCCTGGCGCATCTAGGATCAATACATGATTCTCATGCTCATCCAGCGCCAACTGCTCAATCGCTTCGCTTAGCGAGCGCGCTGGAACATCCACCTGACCGACCACGCGCAGATTAGGCGCACATTCGAAGAGCGCCTGCGGCGTTCGCAAACTGCTATATCGGAGATTATTCAACACCTGCAAGGTCGTCCGCGACGACGAATCCGGCGTAATCGCCAGAGACCACACCTCCTCGCCCTGATCCAACTGAACCCGCCGGGCTAATTCCTCCGCCTGCCGGGGATGGGCCTCAACCAGCACCAGACGTCGACTGCCTAGCTGTCGCAGAGCAGGCAAAGTCGCACCATCCCCTGCGCCGACCACTAAAGTAATGCCAGGCTTCAGCGAGCTATTCCGCACAATCTGTTGTAACAAGGTATCCATCAGGCGCGCTCGCTCAACAAAGCCTCGGCATCTGCCAGCACCAGCTCCAGCAACCGCCGGGCCTTATCAAATTCCGGCAACTCGCTCAAACCTGGCAGAGTCGTATCATACGCAGGCGGCGTTTGCTGCATCAGCAATTGCCCCAATTTATCAGCAATTATCACCTGATCCGGATGCTCAATCATCCGCTGCTTTAACAACACTACTGCCGCATCGATTTCTCCTCGCGCTGCCAGCGCATCGGCGCGCATTGGAATGGATTGCTTCTGCATCTCGGTCAGCCAGCCTTGGATTGCTGCATTATCGGGTTGCAATTCCAAAGCGACTTGATAAGCGTCTTCAGCCTCCGGAAACTGACCCAGCAACCGCTGCGCATGACCCATCCCTAAATGCGCCCAAGGAAACCGTAAATCTGCTGTCGCCGCTGCTCGATATGCCTCCAGCGCCTGGATATATGCGCCTTCCAGCAGCCAGGTCTCGCCGATCTTGCAATGACCCAGCGCACAATCGCCAACCGGTTCGAACACCTTCATATAGGCTTTCCGCGCCTCGGCAAACTGACCGGTCTCTTGCAGTAAACTGGCGTGGCGATAGGCTTTGATCAACTCGCCTGATTGCGCTTTCTGCGTGGCAAACGCCGGTTGCTCCAGCAGCGTTTCAAAAAAACGTACCCCTTCTTGCCGCGTCAAAACATCAAACGGCTGGGTCTTGACCGGTGCATCGAAAGCCTGCGGACTACCCTCAAGGAGCACATTTGTTTCTGCATCCCGTGCGTAAAGATAATGTGTCTCTCCATCAAACAACTCATAAGATAACGTCAATAAAAAATGACATCTACCATCGCTAATACCCGCCGCCAGCAAATCCTCCCGCAATCGATCAGCGAGTCCTCGCGCAACTATTTCGCCTCCATCACCAACAATCTCGATCGTCAGGCGTTGGCCTGGTTTCGTCGGAATATGCGCCCAGCCCAGGGCGCACCCCTCCGCAACCATATCAAAGGCGCCAACTATAACGGGATAGGACGTCAAATCAACAAGCGGTCGAAATTGTTCAATCATGATTTTACATCTGTTCTCATTTTTCCTGAATAAATGGCTTGATGATTTTCCAAAGACTGATCAATAGTCACTGGAACGGGCGTATTGCGATGCAGCTTATCCCACGTTTCAGGCTCTAATGTTCTCATCATCGCCTCGGCTAAACTGGCCGGTGACCGGCAAACAAAGCGCCACCCATCTACCTCATGCCGCACCTTCTCCCGCATCCCGCCAATATCGCTACAAATCACCGGCCGGCCGTACTTAAAAGCCTCCTGAATCACCAGTGGCGAATTTTCCCACCAAATTGAAGGCACAACCACGGTATCCACCATCGCCAATAACCCTGGCAACTGCTCTGGTCGATAAGATCCATGAAACACTACGCAGCATCCAAGCTGCTTTCTTAGCGCCGCAATCGTTTGCTGAAAGGTTTCGGGCTGACTTTCAATGCCTCCACCAAACACCTGAACCCTGATCCTTTTCCGGATCGCTTTGGGCAAAAAAACCAGTGCCGCCAGTAATACATCTAAGCCCTTAAATTGATTGATTTGCCCAAAATAGGCAAACTCACCCCGCATTTCCGATGCTCGCAACACCCGTGGCGGCAACTTGTCCACCGGTGGTTGGCCATTCTCAATGACCGTAATGCGCTCCTCAGCAAGGCCCCAGCGCACATAAACCTGCTTCAAAAAATGACTCGGCGCTACAAAGGCATCCACCCTTGCCAGACACGCCCGGAATAATCGTTCTCGCAGAAAGAAATCCTCGGGTTGTTTGCCAATATCACGAAAACAATATGCACAGCGCGGCGGACTCGATTCCGTACATAATTCTTGCGTTTGGCGCATGATCATCTGCCCATCGTTCGCGCAAATCGCCAAATACTCATGCAACGTCAATACGATCTGTACTGGTCGAGTCATCATCTGACGATAATGAGCCGCTTGCAAAATGCAAGAGACCCCGAGATGCAAGTAATGATGGAAATGGATTACCTCCGGTTGCAACCGCTCCAGCAATTCCTGAAAATCCTTCCACACCAGACGTCGATCGGGTGGCGCCATCAAGAAATAATCCGTCATTGGCGAGAACCACAATATTTCCCGCTCTCGCAGCGTCGAAAACGGCGTTCCGCCATACGCCAAACTTTGCTCCCGATGGGCCGCCAGAAACCAGGCATCCTCACCTCGTCGCCGGAGCGCAATAAACATCTGATACGCAACCAGCTCCGCGCCGCCCTTGGCAAAATCAGGATGGCCATGCGCAATAATCAACACGCGCATTTACGCCGCCTCTCCGCACAGGCGGCTCAACACCGCATCCCAACGCTGCGTATGCCGCCAGCAATTATAAGCTGTTACTTTCTGCCGCCAGTCTTCCGCGCCGGCCAACCTCTGAGACTGACGCTCCAAGTGATAAAGCACTATATTCCGGGTCAGATAATTCCTTCGTCCCTTCAACAACAGCTTGAGGCACAAATCCGAATCCTCGAAATCGCCGATGATATAACCCTCATCAAACCCTCCCGCAGTCACCAGAAAATCCTCCCGGCTGATCCACAAACAGGCCGCCGTCACCGCCGGAACCAGCGCGACAGGAGCAACCGGCGCATCAGAAACCGGCAACCCCTTGCCCGGATGGGTATTAATCCACAAATGATCCAGGAACGGAAACCGCTCAAAACGCATGCCGTCATGTTGAACCGACCCATCCGGAAACAGCAATCGCACACCGAGCGCCCCGCAATCTGGTAGTTGCCGATGCGTCGCCGCCAGCGCCTGCACCCAACCAGGTTGATCTGGAAATACATCGGAATTCAACAACACCAAATGTCTGCTTCGCGCTACCCGCGCCCCAACATTATTCGCCCCTGCATAACCCAGATTCACTGGATAAGTCAGCGTCTTGAACGGCACGCCATACAATGGCGCTACTTCATGGCAAAGCCTCGTAAAAGAATCCTGGAGTTTCGGGTCATCCAGCACATAAATCAGCTCGACCTCAGCGCGGAACTGCGCATCCAACCCAAACTCACATAGTTGGTGCTCCATTAAATCCAGTCGCCCATAAAGCGGCGCGATCACCGACGCGATTGGCTGTTTTGGCGCGCTCCCATACTCCCGAACCTCCGGCGTGACTGTCACTGAATTCGGCAAATTCAGGGTCGCCATCGCTGGAGCAATCTGCCGTTCCATCCACTCCCGCATTCGCGTCGAATGGATATTGACATGTTTCAATAATCGCTTCGCTGTTTCCAGCGGTCGCATTCCCTGTGCCGGCATTTTGCGAATTTCCAGGTGGTACAACAACTCGCCATCGCAGGCCACGGCCAAACGCTTTTCCTGAAACCGCAACGCGCCATCCGGGACGAACACCATGAATCCAGCATCCTCGTAGCGAAGCTGCGGATCAGAACCTTTCGCCGCCACGATATCCGGCCGCGGATACCGACACGCGTACCGTAAGATGTCGTAGCGTTCGGTACCCGGACCCAGCCAAATTTCCCGCGCCTGTTTCCCAGTCCCGGCAATCCAGCCGACTACGAACAACCCCGTCTCCCCGACTGGAAAGATATCATCGATTACAGCCTGGCATCTCGCCAGAGACAACTCGCGAGCATTTGCAACGGATGATTTCATCGGCTGAACCGGTTCATTCATAACACTGTCTTCAACGCATAGGCCCATAGGTCATAACAAGTCCCCGCGCGCACTCGCACTTCCTTAAAGCCCGCCGCCAATAGCGACTCCCCAAGAGACTTCGCGTCAAATCCGTTTCGATGCGCCATGAACCGATTACCTGCCGCCAACGACTTGCGATGTCCATAGAGCATATCCAGCGCCGTAATCGGCCCCATCGGCGACTGATAGACCGTTTCGCACAACCGGCCCATCGCCACTAACTGTGCTACCGCTTGCAAATCCGGCAAGGTGATCAAGGCAAACCCATCGGCTTTCAACACCCGATACATTTCCTGTAATGCTAAAGGCGCTTCATGCGCTTCCAAATGCTCAAGATTATGCGACGACCACACCGCATCCACCGACGCATCCGCCACCGTGCTCATATCCGCGGAAGAAGCTACAATATCCGGACGCACTGCTGGATCGATGTCCAGCCGGATTTCCCGCCACGCTTCGCCGCGAAACACAGCCGGCAAGCGCTCGGGACCCGCCGTTCCACAACCGATATGCAAAAAGGATTTTTGTGGCGGCGATGCAGACGCACTGTCTGGAGGTAACTCATTCCCTTCTGCCAGCGGGCGAGTGATCGGGAGAGAAGACTTAACCGGGGTTTCCTCCGGGATTTCCGCGACTTCAGCCGGTTCCGCACATTCGACAGTCTCACTCAAGTCATCGCTCATCGATCACCCCTCCACATTGCGAGGCGTCCTCCGAAACGGCGGCAACGCCAATCCCCCAAAAGGTCCCACACTCCAATCTCCATTCAGAGACGGATGATAGCATGGATCAACGCCCGCTAACTGTCCCGCCCAGCGCTGCCGCACATTCGCCTGCTCGCGCTGGGCGCGTGCGGCTTTTTCGGGACGATCCTCTTTACCCCGGCTGGCTGATTCCCGATGCATTAATCGCGCAAACGGCGTCCATACTACGGTCAAGCCCCGTTCCCGTAACCGTAGACAAAAATCCACATCATTGAACGCTACAGGAAAGGCCTGCTCATCCAGACCACCGAGCGCCACATAATCCGCTTTTTTTACCAACAAACACGCAGCCGTCACTGCGCTCTGTCGCCGGACCAGATGATTAAACCCCAGATAACCCGGATCGCGGTCATGCCAGGCATTCCCAATATGCGCCGCCAATCCTTCAATGCCTACCGCAACCCCGCCATGTTGCACCATACCATTTGGCCACAACAGTTTGGCCCCCACCGCGCCCACGCCTGGACGCAACAATTGACTCACCATCTCCCGCAACCAGCCGGATTCAAGCACCTCAATATCGTTATTCACCAATCCAACAATCGTCCCATTGGCTACTGCAACCGCCCGGTTGTTAATCGCCGAATAATTAAACGGATATGGATGCGCCAGTACGCGCACTCCTTGACTGACGGCAGTCGCCAATACCTCACGGGTCTCCGCCTCAATCGAGTCGTTATCGACCACCACAATCTCCAGATTCGGATAATCCGTCCGATTTAACAATCCTTCCAAACAAGCCCGCAATAACTTCGGCTGATCGCGCGTTGGCACGACCAGACTCACTTTGGGCAACTCTGGCAACGGCCACACCACCTGACTCAACCCTGGCCAATCCACTAACGGCTTCACCAGCGCACCCAGCGCCTGCCGAGCAGCCAACCACTGCAACGCCGCCAACCGGGATTTATCCAATGGTCCTTCCTGCGGCCAATGGGGCGCATCCCGCCGCCGGTGATATAACACTCGCGGCCCATGAGCTACGCGACCGCCGCTAGCAACCACCGCTGCCAGCAACCACGGCCAGTCTAGTTCGACGCCCGAAGCTCCCTCCTCTGCAAAAGGCTCCTTGAAAGTTCCTCCCTTTGCAAAAGGTGGGTCGGGGGGGATTTTCCCCAACAACTCCAGCGCTGCCCACAACGTCCGTATGCGAAACACCGACCCCGTTGATACCAGATCCACGCCAAAGAACAACTCTGGATCCCAGGCTGGTTTAAACCATGGATGGGTTCGCCCACCCTCCGGCCCCTCCTGATCACAATCGGCATATCCCCAGGCAATCCCGGGATCCGCGAGCAGCGCCGCCAGATGATCCAGCGCATGAGAAGTCAAACGATCGCCCACCCACAATGGAGCCAGCAACGCCTCTTCTCCCAGCGTAGCCAGCGCTGTTTCCAAAGCGCTCCGCAACTCACCGGCAGCAACCCGCCATACCTTGACTGCCAGCAGACGCTGGTTAGCCAGACTCGCCTTGCTAACCGTCATCTCCGCCTCGGTTCCTTCCCCCAACAATAGCACTCCGATCTTTCCGGAGGTCACCGACATCGCTCCCGGTTGCTCAAAGGTTGCAAACCAATCTGGATAATGAACAAACCCCACGTTGCGCGGTGAACGCCGATCCTGCGATATCGCCAAATTCACTAGCAACGCGCGCGCCGGATCAGCATCCACCTCCGGCCAAAGACGATTAACCAGCGCCGCCAGCCCCTCAGGATGGCAACACACCGAAATCGGGCTATCAGTCAGAGAATGTCCTCGATCCGACTCCAGGAACAACTCATGACGTTTTCCATCCGCCAGCGACCAAGGTAAATCAATAGTAAATCCATGATCATCTGAGGATCGATTCGCCAAGGCAGAATGACGCTGATTCGCTATTGCCCGCACCAATATTTGGCCACCTTCCCGAACTGACACCTCGACATGACGATCTGGGGCAACTGGATCCCAAATCCAGCCCACAATCTGTAATCCACCACTAAACCAGGCTTGAAAAGCTGGCGGCGGCGCCAGCGATTCCCGGCGTTCCGACAACATCAACGCACCGGGCAACCAAGGTCCCTGATTCGTCACCCGCACTGCGATCCGCCGCGCCCGGCGCAACTGCCCCGAACGTAATGACACAGCAAACCCATGAAATCCATCGCCCTCGCTGGCAGCTCCCTGAAATTGATCAGCCCGCGCCACCGCCACGACTGCCTCGTCTACATGCACTTCCACGCAAAGCCGCACATCCGCCACCGCCCGATCCAACACCCAACCATGCAGCACATTTCCGGCTAACCCGCTCAACTCCCCGACGACCGTATTAAGCGCCTCTTGTGGAGGAGTGCTGGGGTGGGGAGGTGAAGCGAAGGGTGCAGGAAACGGCAACACCTCCGCACCTGCTTCCTCGCCTACCGCCGATGGCGGCGCATACAGCGGCAACTTCAAGCGGCTGGCCAATGCAGGCGCCATCCAGCCTGCTCCTGGATCATCATCCAGGCTCACTGCCGCTTGGCCACCAGCCAGACGAGCAAGTTCGGACATCGGCACATCGCGAATGATCGGCAGACGAAACACCTGCCCTGTTGCCTGAAGCTCCTGCTCCCAGGGTGTCGCCTCCGTTAACAACAGGAAGGGTCCGTTATTCAAGGCAAAATGGCGGGCCAGCGCCAGCCAGCGTCCAGCAATCCGCGCCGAATCCAACCGGTCAGCAATCACCACCGCTGATGACGACGCCAATTTCTCCCTGTCGCCCAGAGGGAAAATAATTCTGACTGATGAAACAACTTGTAACTGTGCTTGCGGATGCGCCGCTTTATAGCGTGGCAATAGCGCCTGAAACGGCAACAGGACTGCTGCTGCATTACAAGCAACGGCGACTGGCATTTCCAACAAGGCGTCATCTAGACCGTGCAATATATAAGGTAATTGCAACCGCGCCGGCAACTCCAGAAATGGGCAATCTGTGAGCTGATGAAACACCAATCCGGATACCGGCAACCTCGCCAAATCCGCCAGCAGCGCCTCCAATCCTTCGGACAACCGATAATTCAGCAATAATGGCAAGGGTCGCCAGGCCGCACCCAGCGTCGCGGTCACTTCATTCTCTGCAAATTGCCAGCACAACCATAACAGGTTTTCCTGCGGCAAGACATCAGAGAGCATGGAAAACGGCAAACGCGGATCATCCAGTCCATTGGGACCGATGATATGCAACAAACCGGCTGGCCATCGTCCATCCTGATCTCTTAATCTGGCGCGTTGTAAGCGTTCCCGGAACGGGCCCACTGGATCGCGTCGCAAATAATCCTGATAATCCGCCTCAGCGCTTGGGTATCGTTGACGTAACATTGCATTATTCCGCGCCACGCGCCAACGTTTCTCCACACCGAACGATACTCCACCCCGATGAGCGACAAACACCCCGGGAGCACCCACATGCCGCCAACCCTGCCGTTTCGCCCGTAGACACCAGTCGGTATCTTCGCCATAACCGCCGGTCAAGCTGACTTCATCCAGATAACCTACCTCGGCCAGGGCGCGACGCTTCACATAAAGACAAAACCCGCAACCCACCTCCAGGTTCGGTAGTTCCCCTTTCCAGGATTGCCGAGCCAGCCGGTCGAGAGTCGCTTGCAGCTTTGTATCTGGCAAGGGATAACAGTGCCGCGATCTGGGAAAACTCATCAATTCCCCGCAATTACTGAACGGCGTCACCGAAGCAATCCAGGGATCGCGATAAGCTGCATCGCGTAACCGATCCAGCCAGTCCCCGCAAACCTGGGTATCCGCATTTAGCCAGACGACATCACGATCCGGATGGCGCGCCATGCCCCGGTTCATCCCGCGGATAAACCCCAGATTCACTACATGTTGTACCAGCGTTACTGCTCTGATATTCGCCCACTGTTCAAGAGCAGTCGTCAACTCTGGCTCTGGCGATGCATCGTCTAGCACGATAATTTCGTGAGGCGTTGCATTCAGTGGTCGGGCCGCAATCAGACTTTCCAGACAAGCCAGCGTATCCGTGTAACCACGATAAACGGGAACCAGCACATCTACGGGTTGCGTCGATGGATCCTGAACCGGAGCCGGCGGTGGGACAAAAGGCGGCGTACTAGCCTGTGTTTGAACAGTCAAGCATTCATCAGATACCAAGCGATTGGATGAACGAACCATCGCCTGGTATGCAGGATTGAAAGGATCGATTTCCAGCGTCAGATCTGCCAAGGTATCCGCTATCTTGACAGCGCCTTGAAGGTGCGCCGCCCGCGCCAGCAAGGCCAGTACATCCGCCCGCTCGGGTAATAGCAACCGGGCATTCGCCAGAAATGCAAAAGCCTCTTGATAAGCCTGATTTCTCAGGGCCAACAGACCTCGCCACAACAACGCCTCAGGGCGCGTCGTGGGTTCTGCCATCGCCAACATCAATAGCGCATGAGCTTCCTGGATCGCGCCAGATCGCAATAGTCGGTCAAAGCGTGAAAACAGAGTATCCTGTAAATCCAGCGTCTCACTCACTTTAAAGTTTCTTTAATTGTTCATAAAACAAACGAAATTATTCGATTTTTTGGATTTTGAACAACAAAAAACCTCTGCTTAACCAACTCCCCAAGCGGGGAGCGGCAAGCAGAGGGGTTGAGTTAAAAGTTAAGAATCAGATCCAGCCTTCGATGAACTGTACCGTATCGCTATGGTAGTTCGCGGCTTCGGGAGATCCGGATATAAATACCGTGACCTGACTACGCGAGTACGCATCAGTTTCCAGTACGTTGACCCAGAAATCCAGGCCCTCTTGCTCGGCTTCGCGACCCAGCGAGTTCTCGTACAGGGCGCGTACGAATTGTTCGTTCGTGAGATCATCGGGGTTGCCGAACTTAGACTGGAATTCGTCGGAGTGCAGGAAGAATTCAGCAATTTGCGCCGTAGTCCAGCTACCGCTTGCGGCAGCCTCGGCCCAGAACTCCGCACCGCCAGGTTCGGCAGAGCGTTCCAATAAGGATTCATACATCCGCATGGCGGCCGCAACATTCACATCGCCCGATACCGTCATGGAGCCGCCATCGGTGAAGGAAATGTACTCGGCATTGCTCACGGTCGCATTGTTCGCGCCCGCAATAACTAAAGCGCCATCCTGCACAGTGATGTTGTAGCTGCTCTTGGAGCCGCTCATCTGTAACAGGTCATAGCCCGCGCCAGCGTCAACAGTGTCGCTGCCGGAACCCGAGACAATGGTGTCATCGCCGGCGCCCGCGCTGACGCTGTCATTGCCCGTGCCGCCCGTCACGCTATCATTGCCGCCTGATGTGGTCAGCGTGTCATTGCCACTGCCGCCTTCCAGAGTCGTGTTACTATTGTCACTAACAGTAATAATGTCATCGCCATTACCACTAACAATAACTCGATCTACCGTGTTAAAATCAGCTTTAGCAGCGAAAATTCCATCGTCATTACCACTAGCAGTAGCACCTCCTATTGTCAGAGTAACGCTAACATCGGAATCAATGATAAGGACATTGGCCTGGCTCAGCGCTTCGTTCAATTGGATAACCTGACCCTCAGTAGCGCCAGATAGATCAACAATCAGGACATTAACTTGGCCGGAGGGTTGTACAACAGTCAGCTCGCCGGTTTCCGGATCAAAAGTCGCGCTAGCGACATTGATCGGTTCACTTGGATCCGTGATGCCAAGCACTTGCTCGATAGCGTTCTTGGTTGACTCGGATACGCCGGGATTTTGGTCCAGCAGGTTGTCAAATTCACCGCCTGTTATCGGCTCATCGTATTGCATAGCAGTTTCCCGTAAGAGAGTTTAAGGTTTCATGCCTCTAATTTGCCCTGAATATTTGCGTAATTCGTGGATCATCCCAAGGGGAAGTGAAACGGGAAACGGTAGCTTCCTTCTTCGGGGCAATCGATACAAACAGAGCAACCAAATGCTCCGAACCCTTGGGTCCGGAAAGCTTTTGTCCGGAGACAATGGCAAGCGGGGGACCACTTGCGAAAACCACTTGTCCGGACAGTTCAAAATCAGCAGCCTTTGGACCAGCCAGCGCGAACGATACCGCAGTAATCGGCGCCGCCTTACGGCGAGTGCCGGCATAACCGCCGGAAAAAATGGCGGGTGTCTGACCAATCCCCTCGACCCTGCAAGTGTAGACCAAATCCACATCCTGTGAACGGTTTTTCCATTCGATGGCAAAGCCTTCAAGGCGCGCCTGACCATTCGGATCACCCAACCAGTCATTAGTCACTGATACATCGCCTCGCCGCTCAATGTGGCCGAACAACTGCAATAATTCGAAAGCCGGGCTTGCACGGCTTGGCGTCGCCGGTCTGGAGGGATTAACCATTGTTGCGGCTGATTCAAATGGACTGCTGTCCATCGCCGGCTGATCGCGGCTGATGTTACTCAAAGGTGAAGACTGAATAAGATTTTCGGAAGTATCGATACGGTCAATACGTAAATCAACAGAGGAGGTAGTATTGTCCTGTAAGTGATATTCAGCCACCAGGATCCCTGCCTGGTCCCCGCGCACCCGGACGATCACGCAATCGCCCAAGCGAGATAAAGTATTTCTGGAAACGCCCTCGGCCGGAAAAAAATCGATGGTTCCTTTACCAAGCGGAGCAGGTTGTAAGGTTAACAGGATAATTTCGTCCCTAGGTAGCTTGGATGCATAGCGAAAGATATGCATGCCGGGCTTTAACATGATGACTCGCGTCGAAACTTTCAATTTATTATCAGCATCTTGAATCAAGATAGATTCCTCTTTGCGTATAGCGTGCGGCTGGGTTGCCGAAAGGACGCCAACCCAACTTGCAATGATGCATTGTTATTCTCCATTGGTCTTCATGGAATTTACGTTCGCCCATATAACTCTAGAAGATGCCGGTAGTGCCCGGCGACCTGTGGCCCGACCTGTTCCCAACGAAAGCGCCAGCGCCAACACCCCTCCGCAATTCCCGGTTGATTCATCCGATGCTCGCTATCAAGCGCCAACACATCCTGCATCGGGATGATCGCTAAACGCGCAACAGATGTCAATGCGGTGCGGACTAGTAACTCTGGCATCTGTTCAGGTTTTCCACCCAGGTAATCGAACAGATGGCTTCTTGTTCCTGCATCTAGCTCATTAAACCAGCCAAGCGTGGTATTGTTATCATGGGTTCCTGTATATACTACAGTATTACGAATGTGATGGTGAGGTAGATAGGGATTATTTGCATCACCGCCAAATGCGAAATGCAGGACTTTCATTCCAGGCAGACCATGCGCATCACGTAAGGCCTCCACTTCGGGCGTGATAATTCCCAAATCCTCGGCCACTAGGGGCAGGCGGCCAAACTCCTCCCGTAGCGACTTCAATAATTCATCGCCAGGCGCGGGTTGCCAGCGTCCATGTGCGGCTGTCTCCGCTTGAGCAGGCACCTCCCAGTAAGCTTCCAGTCCTCGAAAGTGATCAATCCGTAAGAGATCGAACTGTGTAAGCTGTGTGCGAATACGTGCTTTCCACCATTGGAAACCCATCTGGCGCATTGCCTCCCAGTCGTAATGGGGATTGCCCCATAACTGGCCAGTGGCCGAGAAATAATCTGGCGGCACCCCGGCAACGACCTCCCGTCGCCCCTCTTGATCGAGCAGAAATGCCTCACGCTGAGCCCAGACATCGGCGCTATCATACCCAACAAATAATGGGATATCGCCAAAGATGAGAATGTTTCGCTGGTTGGCGTACTGCTTGAGCCGGATCCATTGCTGGAAGAACAGAAATTGCTCGAACTTGCGTTGGGCGATAACTGGCGCATATTCTTCCCGCACCGAAATCAGGGTGTCTGGATGACGGTCACGCAATTCGCGTGGCCATTCGCACCATGCTTTTTGCCGATGCGCTGCACGGATGGCTTGGTAAAGCGCATAATCATCCAGCCAATGGGCATGATGGCGCTGAAAGATTATATAGGCGTCCCGTTCAGCAGCGCCATGCGTCTGGAATCCCTGATAAGCTTCGACCAGTCGCCGCTGACGATAGGCCCAGCCGTCCTCTCCCAGTTGCGGCCCGTTATCAGGTTGCAACCAGCCTGCCTCCAACAACGGTTCCAGAGCGATCAGGCGTGGATTGCCGGCATGAACCGACTGTGCTGAATAAGGTGATAAATCCTCGTGAGGTGGCCCCAGCGGCAGGGTTTGCCAGACTGTAAAACCACAGGCCGCCATTAAGTCTAGGAATCGATAAGCATTGGGTCCTAGGTCGCCATTATCATAATGGCCAGGTAGTGAAGTCGGGTGCAACAATAATCCGGCGCGGCGCCGTTCAAATGGCGAAGCCATACTCATAAAATATTATCCTCTGATTTTGTTTGAGTTTAAGTGGTTGAGCGTACTAGCGTAAGAGGCGGTCATCGGATATGTTGTCGCTCTTGGCCCAGCATTTCCCGAGTGACGAGTACTACGCCCTGCTCTGTTCGATAGAAATGCCGGGCGTCTTCCTCGGCGTTCTCTCCAATTACTGTACCTGGCGGAATGATGCAGCCCCGATCAATGATAACCTTGCGCAGGCGACAATAACGGCCAATATCGACATCGGGTAATACAACGGCATCGCGCAGGTAAACGTAGGAATGAACTTGCACTCGGGGAAACAGTAATGAGTGATTCACATAACCACCTGATACAATGCAGCCATCCGCCACCATGGAATCCACAGCCATGCCCCGTCGTCCATCATCGTCAAATACGAATTTGGCGGGAGGCGCTTGGTCCTGATAGGTCCAGATCGGCCAATTCTGATCGTAAAGGTTGAGATCCGGATCGATGTCGACCATCTCCATGTTCGTCTCCCAGAAGGCGTCAACGGTGCCTACATCACGCCAATAGCTCTGGGTCTTGGTCTGTACATCGCGAAAAGGATAGGCGACGACGCGATAATGGTTAAGGAGGCCAGGAAGAATATCCTTGCTGAAATCATGGCTGGAATGAGCATTCTCGGCATCATCCATCAGTCGCTGACAAAGAAATTCTGTGTTGAATACATAAATTCCCATGGAAACTAATGTGGTGTTCTCTCGTCCTGGCAATCCCATGGGGTGTTCGGGTTTTTCCTGAAATTCGGTAATCTGATCCCTGTCGTTGATGGTGATAACGCCAAACTCTCGGGCGCGCTCGCGGGGCGCCTCGATACTGCCGACTGTAACATCGGCTTTGGTTTCGACATGGTGGGCCAACATGGGGCCGTAGTCCATCTTGTAAATATGATCCCCTGCCAGAATCAGTACAAATTCTGGCATATGGTTTCTAATAATATCAAGATTTTGATAGACCGCATCTGCAGTTCCCTTGTACCATGACGCTTCATCGATGCGCTGCTGAGCGGGTAATAATTCAACGAATTCACCAAATTCGCCCCGAAGGAATCCCCAGCCACGCTGAATGTGCTGGATGAGTGAATGGGCTTTGTATTGGGTGAGTATACAGACCCGCCGAATGCCTGAATTGATGCAATTGGACAGGGGGAAATCGATAATTCGATACTTGCCGCCGAAGGGCGTGGCGGGTTTTGCGCGCCATAAGGTCAGATGCTTCAGCCGACTGCCCCGACCGCCCGCCAGGACCAGCGCCAGGGTCTCCCGGGTCAGACGACTAACAAAACGTGAAGTTGTGGCATCGCTCATGCGTTTGATTTCCCTCTTTGGTATGCTTCCCTCAATTATAGGACTTGGAAGTGAAGTGTGGATGAAGTGTAGGGTATGAACGAACCACTGTTACCTTGGGCAAGCCCTGGAATGTTTCAGTATAGCAATTGGTTTCAAAACTGATTTTTGCAACTCATGGATCCCTTTTCGACGCATAGGCGGGTTGGATGGGTGAGGTAATCGGCTTTCCGATGATGGAATCTAACGATAACAACCATATAAATCTGGCTTCGACCGCAGATGAATCTATGATTGGCGAAGCTCTCCTGTTGCAGGAGGGGCGTCATCCTGATCCCTGCGCAGTACTAGGCCGTCATGGCTATGGCGATCGGGTTGCAGTTCGTTCGTTTATACCAGGCGCGGTGCAGGTCTGGTTGACTGATGAGGGTCAACCGTTGCGGCGGTTGGCGGATACGGATTTGTTCGAATGGCGGGGTCTGGGTGAACGGTTGCCTTTACATTATCGGTTGACTTGGGTGGATATTCAAGGCTGTAAGCAGTCCAGGTATGATCCCTATAGCTTTGCTCCACAGTTAAGTCTTTATGACCTGCATCTTTTTAATGAAGGCCGTTATCTGCATGCCTATCGAATCATGGGCGCTCATCTGCGCCAAGTTGATGGTATTGATGGTGTTCTATTTTCTGTCTGGGCGCCTAATGCAGAACGGGTCAGCGTAATTGGCGATTTCAACAACTGGGATGGGAGGTGTCATCCCTTGCATCGGCGTGATTCTATTTGGGAATTATTCATGCCGGATGTTATGGTGGGTATGCGCTATCAGTTTGAAATTCGGGGGCTGGAAACAGGAGAGTTATTGCGAAAAAGCGATCCTTATGGATATTTCTTTGAACGACGACCAGCTATCGCGTCAATTGTTATTGATAATGAGGCTTATGCATGGCGTGATGAAATTTGGATGGCGCAACGAAAGCGTCTGAAGCCGGATCAGGAGCCGGTTTCCGTCTATGAGGTGCATCTTGGCTCTTGGCAGCGCGATGCGCAGGGCGGCTATTTGAGTTATGGGGAATTAGCGCGACGGTTAGTCGCTTATGTTGTTGCACTGGGTTTTACTCATATCGAGTTAATGCCGATTACTGAACATCCGTTGGATGCATCCTGGGGCTATCAGCCAACGGGTTATTTCGCGCCGACAAGTCGATATGGGACGGTGGATGATTTTCGCGGTTTTGTCGATTATTGCCATCAGGCGGGTATTGGTGTGATTCTGGATTGGGTTCCGGGCCACTTTCCAAAGGATGATCATGGCTTAGCGCGTTTTGATAGTACTTATTTGTATGAATATTCGGATCCTGCCCGCCGTGAGCATCGAGGTTGGGGAACGCTGGTCTTCAATTATGGCCGAAATCAGGTTAAGAATTTCTTGTTGGCTAGCGCCTGTTTCTGGCTGGAGGAATATCATCTGGACGGCTTGCGGGTCGATGCTGTAGCTTCGATGCTCTATCTGGATTATGCCCGAGGTTCTGGCGAGTGGGAGCCGAATCCATTTGGCGGTAATGAAAATCTTGAAGCTATTGTATTTCTGCGAGAGTTGAATGAGATTATCCATCGTCGTTATCCGGGAGTATTGATGATTGCTGAAGAGTCAACGGCTTGGCCATTGGTGACCCGCCCGGCTTGGATGGGAGGCCTGGGGTTTGGCATGAAGTGGAATATGGGCTGGATGCACGATACTCTGGAATATCTTTCACTCGATCCTGCTTTACGGCGCAATCATCATGAGCTGCTCACTTTTGGATTGTTGTATGTGTTTACCGAAAATTTCATGCTTCCCTTGTCTCATGATGAAGTGGTGCATGGCAAAGGGTCGCTGATGGCGCGGATGGCGGGTGATCGTCGTCAGCGTTTTGCTAATCTTCGGTTACTTTATCTGTATATGTGGACCTACCCAGGTAAAAAGTTTTTGTTCATGGGTAATGAGTTTGGACAGGAGCAGGAATGGGACCATGCAGGTGCCTTGGATTGGTCGCTATTGGTTTTTCCAGAGCATCGGGGCCTTCAATGTTTGATCCGTGATTTGAATCATCTTTATCGATTGCTTCCGGATTTGCATGATCGGGAGTTTGTCCAGGAGGGTTTTGAGTGGCTAGATTGCCATGATAGTGCGTATTCTGTTGTAGTCTATCTTCGGCATGGTGGTGTAGTAGGTCGAGTGGCGATTGTAGTTCTTAATTTTGCAGCAGTTGCGCGGCTTGGTTATCGGGTTGGCGTACCTTTTCCCGGGTTATATCGGGAGTCCTTGAACTCGGATGCAGTGTGTTATGCGGGTGGTGGAAGCGCTAATGGTGAAATGCAGGCGTGCCTGGTTCCGCATATGGGGCAATCTTTTTCGTTACTGGTTGATCTGCCGCCGTTGGCGGGGCTGGTGTTGACTCCCTGTCTGTTGGATGATTCTTAATAAGAGTTGAATGGTGAGGGATTGGGGGATTGGATGAAGTTACAGCAGTTGCGCTATTTGATAGCTATTGTTCGTAATTATCTGAATATTTCTATGGCTGCCGAGAGTTTGTATACCTCTCAACCGGGTATCAGCAAGCAGTTGCGTTTGTTGGAAGAAGAGTTGGGTGTTGAGTTGTTCAGTCGTAATGGTAAGCATTTGTCTGGGATTACGCCGGTGGGCATGCAGATTATTGCTAAGGCTGAAAAGATATTGCAGGAAGTAAATAATATTCAGATTCTGGCGGAGGAATATCGTGATGATCGGTGTGGTGGTTTGTCGATTGCGACTACGCACACTCAGGCGCGATATGCATTGCCTCTAGTGATTAAGGGGTTCCGAGAACGCTATCCATCAGTGACATTACAGATCCATCAGGGTTCGCCTGCGCAAATAGCTGATTTGGTTCGGACAGGTCAAGTTGATTTTGCTATTGCGACGGAGTCGATGGAGCTTTTTGAAGATTTGCTCATGATGCCCTGTTATGTCTGGCGGCGCTGTGTGTTGGTTCCTCAAGGTCATCCTTTAGCATTGGTTGATCATCTAACCTTGCAAGATGTTGCCCGGTATCCATTGGTGACCTATGTATTTGGGTTTACAGGTCGTTCTCAGTTGGATGAAGCTTTCCGTGTTGCGCAGTTGAAACCGCAGGTAGTGTTTACTGCAACGGATGCGGATGTAATCAAGACTTATGTGCGTTTGGGTATGGGCGTGGGGATTTTGGCCTATATGGCTTATGATCCTTCTGTGGACCGAGATCTGGTGCGGTTAGACGCCGGGCGTTTGTTTTCGATGAATACGACCCGAATTGGTTTTAGGCGTGGCACTTTTCTTCGCTGTTATATGTATGATTTTATTGAACTGTTTTCCTCTCATTTAACTCGTGAGCGGATTTGCGTAGTGGAGAATATGCAGACTCTTGAGGAGATTGATGAGTTTTTTGCTGGCGTGGAGCTGCCGGTTCGATGAGAGTGGGTTTATAGAAAAGATAAGATGGTATAAAAAGAGGATATTAATGTCTGACTCTGCATCAATCCTGCGCATCACCCTTATGGAGAGCTTCAAGGAATTGCTTGTCTGTCTCGATGCATTCTGCACTATGGTGCGCCGTGATACTACATTGCCTGTATGGGTCTCTTGCAGCGAAGCAGAACTGCTGGAAAATCTCGATATGCGCGGCAAAGCTATTCAATTGTATCGCGCACTTTGGTATGAGGATGATCAGGACGGTCGAGAAACGCTCACTTGCGCAGGCATTGTCGGCGCTGGACCGGACACCTTGCAGGCTGCCCATCTGTGTAATACCGCCAAAGACGCTTTCAAGGCTGCTGTGCTGGCGTTGAAAACTCTGAAACGTTCCGAGGCGGCAGCGGCCTTGGCTGATCTTCGTCGCCGCCAAGAATCTGTGGCGGCAGCGATGCGGCGTATGGGTGCCGCGCGCCTGAATCTTAAACAAGCCTATCGACATATTCCTCTGCTCGATGAGCGTCCTTTGAAAATCGGCTTCACCTGGTCCAGGCAAGGTCGCGTCATCCAACGCACCAGCACTGCCGCTGCCCGATGCTTGTTGGAACAGCGGGCCGAAACGCCTCAAACCCGCCTGGAACTGCAACGACTCGCGGAAATTCCGGATGACGAAATGTTGGCCCGGGTTCGCAGTGTCTGTCCGCACCTGCGGGCTAATATCGTCTTTGCTAATCCAAAAGGTTCAGGCGTGCAGCGGCGGTTGATGCAAACTCCCTTGCCGGTTCTGGTTCCCTTGCAACTTGGCGAACGTCTGCCGGATTTTGTACCGATAACGCCAGAACCCGTGGATACGCCCAGGCTACGGCGCACCGATGTGCGAATCGAAGATGCGCCCTTTTTGCCATCAATCCGCGTCCATCGCTATCGTTCTTTTGCTCAAAAGATGGTATAAAAATATGAAGTAATGAGTTAAGACTGATATCAGACGGTCACAACCTGTAAAATGTCATAGAATTTAGAGAGGCTTCCCTTAAAGCTTCTGCAAGACAACACTCAAGATTAAGATTAATTATCTGATTATATTAATCATTCATTTAAGCCACTGGAGGTTCTATCATGTCATCGCGCGCTCGCGTATGGCCAGGCAAATCCTATCCACTTGGCGCGACTTGGGACGGTAAAGGTGTCAATTTCGCGCTGTTCTCTGCCCATGCCGAAAAAATTGAATTGTGCTTGTTCGATTCTTCTGGTCAGCGCGAAATCGAGCGATTAGTGCTTCCCGAACATACCGACCAGGTCTGGCATGGCTATGTGCCAGGATTATGGCCTGGTGCCTTGTATGGCTACCGTGTCTCGGGACCCTACGAGCCGCAGTTAGGCCATCGTTTCAATCATCACAAGTTGTTGCTAGATCCCTATGCAAAACAGTTTTATGGCTCGTTGCATTTGCGTGATGAGCACTGCGGTTACCAGGTAGGTCATCATAATGGGGACATGTCGTTCGATACGCGCGACAACGCCCGGGATATGCTGAAATGCGTCGTCGTCGATACCAGCTTTAACTGGGAAGGCGACCATTTACCAGAAATCCCCTGGTCACGAAGCATCATCTATGAAACCCATGTGCGCGGTTTTACAATCCAGCATGAGGGTATCCCTCATCACCTGCGTGGCACCTTTGCAGGAATGGCGCATCCGGAAATCATCAAGTACCTTCAATCACTGGGGGTGACTGCTGTAGAGATGATGCCGGTTCACTCCTTTGTTGACGACCGGTTTCTCACCGACCGGGGTTTGCGCAACTATTGGGGTTACAACACCCTGTGCTTTTTCGCTCCGGAACCGCGCTACCTGAGCGGCGGCGACTTGGCGGAATTCAAGACTATGGTCAAGCGCCTGCATGACGCCGGCATCGAAGTGCTGCTGGATGTGGTTTACAATCATACCTCCGAAGGCAATGAATTCGGCCCTACCTTGAGTTTCCGGGGAATTGACAACGCCTCTTATTACCGACTGCTGCCCGACGATCGTCGCCACTACATCAACGACACTGGTTGTGGCAATACGCTAAATTTGATTCACCCTCGCGTACTGCAAATGGTCATGGACAGCCTGCGCTACTGGGTCAATGAGATGCATGTGGATGGTTTTCGTTTTGATCTGGCGGTGACTTTGGGACGGGAGACCCACGGCTATGACCGGGGAGGCGGCTTTTTCGACGCCATTCGCCAAGATCCGGCCATGTCCCACGTTAAAATCATTGCCGAACCTTGGGATATCGGACCCGGCGGCTATCAATTAGGCGGCTTTCCGGCAGGCACGGCGGAATGGAACGACCGCTTCCGGGATACTGTGCGCCGGTTCTGGTGCGGACACGATGGCATGTTAGGACTGTTGGCGTCTAACCTGCTGGCTTCCAGCGATTTGTTTGAGCACGACTGCCGCCGTCCCTGGGCCTCGGTGAATTATATTGCTAGTCATGACGGCTTCCCCTTGGTGGATTTGGTCAGCTATAACGATCGGCATAATGAAGCTAATGGCGAGGACAACCGCGACGGACATCCTTCCAATTTCAGTTATAATCATGGAATCGAGGGGCCGACGGATAATCCGGATATCCGGCAAATGCGCTTGCGCCAACGGCGTAATATGCTGGCTTCCGTGCTGCTGGCCCAGGGGACCCCGATGCTGCTGGCCGGCGATGAATTCGGCCGCAGTCAGGGCGGCAACAATAATGCCTATTGCCAGGATAATGAGATTAACTGGCTGGACTGGAAAAATATCTCGGACGAGGAACAGGAATTTCTGGATTTCGTTCGCCGATTGATCAATTTGCGCCAGGAACGTCCTGTACTGCGCCGCACGCGCTTTCTGCATGGCTTGCAGGTTTCAAAAACCAGCGAGTTACGGGATATCGAATGGATCAGTCCGGGCGGTGGCGCGATGAGCGACTATCATTGGCAGGAACCCAAGGCGCGCTGTCTAGGTATGCTTCTGGCGGGTGACGCCGGTGAGTATTTTACGCCGGATGGTTACCCGGAAACCGATGATAACCTGTTGGTTATTCTAAATGCCAGTCATACGGTCATTCCATTTCGCATGCCGACAGTGCGTGGCGCTGTTCAATGGCGCTGCCTGATTGACACCTCGCGGCCACAGCTGACGCCTAGTGAGTTCCTGCTGGATAAAAATGACGATTTCCAGATGGAGCCGTGGACGGTTATGGTCTTTGCCATGGTAGCGAATACGGCCTGATGAACTCAGGCATTAGATATGGATGCTCCCTCTCTCTATGATGGAGAGAGGGTTGTTATGGAAGGGTAACTTTTATTGAGGAGACTAAGTAGTTAGATGATGATATAAGAAATTATAAATTATTATTTCCCTTTAGTTTCTAACTCAAGAGATTGAACCGGGTTTTTTGTCCATTCTGAAATACGCAACATGAAATAGGCGGGTATGGCATTTTTATCCAGGAATTGAATGACTGCCGAATAGGAACGCACTTCGCCAACGCCCAGACTACCTGCCTTAAGCGCATTCGGATCCGACGTGCCAATCTCAGCTTTTCCCACTTGAATACCGAGTTCGTTAAAGACCAACAATTGAATTTCTGGCCAAAGCGGCGCTGAAGTATTATTTTGCACCACTAACTTATATTCATGCGCCCGGCTGTCCCGGTTAATGATCTCGGTAAAGGTAATGTTCTTTAAATAAGCCTCATCCAGCGGCAAAACCCGATCATATTTTAGCTCACGCAGGCGGGGTAGTTTGCCGCGGATCAGTTTTTCCAGATCGATCCGTAACTGCTCCAATTCAGGCGCAACTTTGTGCAATTCATTCTCGGCTCGCGCCAAGTTAGCGCGTAATGCCAAATTCTCATGGTTCAAACGATAAACATGAGTTCCCAGCAGCAACGCCGTGAAGAAATCGATCACAACCAATACAATAATTATCAACAATAACAATCTACTACGCCGACTCCAAGAATGGGATCGGGAGCCGTAATCACGAGGAAGCGCACGATTATGACGGCGACGGGACGTGGTGGGATCCACATCAGGATGCACTGAACTCGGATCCCCGTTGATTCCAGATGAGTTACCCATTAGAGATTCCATATCATCAAGTTAAACCCCACAAGCAAGATTGATTTGTTATACGGTTTCATGGCCATCAGCGTTGTTCGTCTCTTCCAAATTCTCACTTTCAGAGTGCAGTGTTAGCAGCCGTTCCGGGGCAAACTCTTGCAGTTTGATGGCGGTTTCCCGTGACGCCAATGCAAAATCAAATTCATGACGATCACCGCGAACAATCGCCAACCGTCCCATAGCCAAACCCTTGCGTTGGGCGGGAGTCACCCGAATGGCGCGAATCCAGTAGCCGTCACTATCGAGAAAATTATACTGAATCTCGGCATCTGGCTCATTCAACCGATGGGTATCAATCAATTGCCGGATTCGGGCTACCCGCTCCCGGCGCTGTTTCCCAGCCTCTCGCTCCAGATTCAACTGCCGGTCATGCTCACGCTTAAGCGTCACCTCGGCCTCGGCCTGACGACGCACCTCGGCCTGGCGCGCTGCTTCCTCCTCAGCTAGAGCTTTATTCTTCTTACGCTGATGATCCTGTTTGCGCGTATCGGAAGCCTGTTTTTTCGCCTTGTCCGCCGACACCAGTCCCGCTTTCAGCAATTCATCCCGTAGCGACATGACGCACCCTCAAGATCAGAAAACCCTAATTCCCTATTCCATTAATACAAAATCCGGGTCCGCAGCGTGCCGGCGACTGCCTCCAGCCGTTTCCGCAACTGCTGGGTTTCCGCGCGTCCGTGGGCATCGATGTCAATCACCACATAACCGATCTGGGTGTTGGTTTGCAGGTATTGGCCAGCGATATTAATCTGCTCTTCGGAGAAAATGGCGTTGATTTGCGACAATACACCCGGCTGGTTGCGGTGAATATGCAACAACCGATGCTTGCTGGGATGCTCAGGCAACGACACTTCCGGAAAATTGACCGCGCTCAGGGTCGAACCATTATTGCTATACTTGAGTAATTTACCGGCCACTTCCAGACCAATATTCTGCTGCGCTTCCTCGGTGCTGCCGCCGACGTGAGGAGTGAGAAGTACATTATCAAATACGCGCAATGGGGAGACAAACTCATCCTCATTTGCTTTCGGCTCCACTGGAAAAACATCAATGGCCGCGCCGGCCAACCGTTTTGACTCCAGCACTGCCGTCAATGCATCAACGTCCACCACGGTTCCCCGCGCGGCGTTGATCAGGCAAGCGCCCGGTTTCATTCGCGCCAATTGCTCGGCCCCGATCATCCAGTAAGTCTGCGGTGTTTCCGGAACATGCAGGGTCACTACATCGGCGACTTCCAACACCCCTTCCAAGGATGGCAATGGCTGTGCGTTACCCAGAGCCAGCTTAGTCTCGATATCGTAAAACACCACGCGCATCCCAAGCGCCTCGGCCAACAATCCCACCTGGGTGCCGATATGACCATAACCGACGATGCCCAGGCATTTGCCACGCGCCTCGTGGGACCCGGTGGCGGTCTTGACCCAGCCGCCGCGATGCGCAGCGGCATTGCGCTGCGGAATACCGCGCAGCAACAATACAATTTCCGCCAGCACCAGTTCCGCCACGCTGCGGGTGTTGGAAAAAGGCGCATTAAATACCGGGATGCCGCGCTCCTGGGCCGCATCCAGGTCGACTTGGTTGGTGCCGATGCAGAAGCAGCCAACGCCAATCAAGCGTGGAGCTTGTTCAAAAACGCGCGCTGTCAGTGCGGTCGCCGAACGGATACCAATAAAATAGGCGTCACTGACAGCCTCCAGCAATTGCGTTTCAGGCAGTGATTTAGGCCGATAATCAATATTGGTATAACCATCCGCCTGGAACGCTTCCACGGCGCTGGGATGAAGACCTTCAAGCAATAGAATCTTGATCCGGTTTTTATCAAGTGAAGTCGTCTGACTCATGGCTGCATGGGATTTTGCCGGTGGTGAATTAAAATGTAACATAGCCTCTCTGGCCAAGACTGGCAACTTTAGACCTTTTACTCTGAAACGCCAACCACCCACCATCCATAGCTTGACAAGCGCTAACCCGGCAAGGTGAACCGATCCGCCGTTCCAGGTTCCAAATAACCCGTCCATCCCCGACACCGTCTACTCTGGAATATGCGCCTTGCACGTCTCGATAGCCTGAGCCACATCCCCGCCACCGAGTGGAACGCGCTCGTCCCCGATCAGAATCCGTTTCTAAGTCACGAGTTCCTAAGCGCCCTGGAACAGCACGGTTGCGTGGGCGAGCAGACTGGGTGGTTGCCCTGGCATATCACCGCCCGGGACGATAATGAATGCTTGCTGGGCGCAGCGCCCCTGTATCTCAAATACAATTCCTATGGCGAATTCGTCTTCGACTGGGGCTGGGCGGAAGCCTACCGGCAGCAAGGCTTGTCCTACTACCCTAAACTGGTCGGGGCAATTCCCTACACTCCCGCCACTGGCCCCCGCCTCCTGTTGGCCCCGCACCAACCGCAACCGGACGTCACTGCACGGCTCATGGTCGAGTTCGTACTGGAAGAAAGCCGCTGCTATGGGCTATCCTCGATCCACTGGCTGTTTCCCACATTGACTGACCTGGAACCCATGCGGAAACAGGGCTTCCTGACCCGGCTCGGCTGCCAGTTTCACTGGCGCAACCGGGGCTATCGGGATTTCCAGGATTTTCTCGACGCGCTAACCGCCAAACGCCGCAAGAACATCAACCGTGAACGCCGACTGGTGCGCGAGGCGGGACTGGAGATGCGCATCCTGTCCGGACGCGAGGCGAACGATGCGCAATGGCGCACTCTCCATGCGTTTTATCAATCGACTTTCCATCGGCTCGGTGGCATCCCAACCCTTACTTTACCGTTCTTCCAGGACATCGCGACGACGCTAGGCGAGCGCATCATGCTGGTGCTGGCTTTCGCTCATGGTCGTGAAGTAGCCGGCGCCATCAGTTTTCGCAGCGCCGATACCCTGTATGGCCGCCACTGGGGTTGCCGGGCGGATTATGACAGTTTGCACTTTGAAGCCTGCTATTATCAGGGACTGGAATATTGTATTGAACAAGGTTTACAACGTTTTGAACCAGGCGCTCAGGGTGAGCATAAAATCCACCGGGGTTTTTTGCCGACGCTGACTCATTCAGCCCATTGGATCGCCCATCCGGGCTTTCGCCGGGCGATCGCCGATTTCCTGAAGCGGGAAACGCCGGCCCTACGCGACTATGCTCAACACTGGCTACAACACTCGCCCTATCGTGATAAGGTAACGTCTGATGCCCCTGCCATGGCTGGATCCCCATGATGACAACCAGCCTTTTCCCCATACCGACCGCGCTCTGATCGAACCCGACGGTCTGCTGGCCGCCGGCGGCAACCTGAGTCCACGCCGCTTGCTGCGCGCCTACCGACACGGGGTTTTTCCCTGGTACTCATCCGGTCAGCCAATTCTGTGGTGGTCACCGAATCCACGTCTGGTGCTACTCCCGGAATACCTGCAAATCTCGCGCAGCCTGCGCAAGACCTTGCGGAATGGTCCATTCATCGTCACAGCCGACACGACTTTTAAAGCGGTTATGACCGCCTGCGCCGCGCCGCGCGGACCGAGCGAGGGCACCTGGATCACGCCGGAGATGCTGCGCGCCTACTGCCGATTGCACCGACTGGGTCATGCGCACTCTGTCGAAACCTGGATTCAGGGCGAACTGGTTGGCGGACTGTACGGCGTGGCAGTAGGCCGAGTGTTCTACGGCGAATCCATGTTCAGCCGGGTCAGCAACGCCTCAAAGGTGGCGCTGGCGGCACTGGCGCGTCAGCTCCATCGTTGGGAATTCGCGGTCATTGATTGCCAGGTACGCACCGATCATTTGCTGCGCATGGGTGCAACGGACATTCCCCGGGAACTGTTTCTGGAATTGCTGGAACGCTTCTGCCCACTGCCGGGGCAGGAGGGTCCCTGGGAACTGGATCCTGATCTATTCACTGATCTGCTGGCGACTCCTCGGGCGCACTCCTCATGAGCAATCCTCGTGACTCGCTGTACGACCTGCGGATGTTCCTGACCACTGATTATTCGTGCAGTTATCTGCCCGACCGGCTGGCGCGCAATCTGGTCGCCGATCCAGCCGTCACGGACAACCCACTTTACACCCAACTAGCGGCGCTCGGTTTCCGACGCAGTGGTGAACATGTTTACCGGCCGCACTGTCGAGGATGCACGGCGTGCCGGTCGCTGCGCGTTCCTGTCGCGCGCTTTCAACCCAATCGCGCGCAACGCCGGGTCTGGATGCGCAATCAGGATTTGCAAGCCCGCGTGTTGGAAGCGGAATTCCAGGATGAACACTTTGCCTTGTTCGCCCGCTATATCCGGGTGCGCCACGCTGGGGGCGGCATGGATCCAGCCAGTCCCGGCAACTACTGGTCATTCGTCGCCTCGCGCTGGTGCCCGACCTGGCTCTGTGAGTTCCGCTCTGACCGAAGGTTGCTGGCAGTGGCCGTGGTGGATCGATTGGACGATGGGCTATCAGCAGTTTACACGTTCTTCGATCCACAGGAAGAAGCACGCGGACTGGGTACGTTCGCCGTCTTATGGCAAATCGCCGAAGCACAGCAATTGGGTCTGGACTGGGTTTACCTGGGCTATTGGGTCGAACCGTGCGCCAAGATGGCCTACAAGGCGCGCTTCAACCCGCATGAGATTTTCATTGCCGAACGCTGGGGGTGGATACTACATGAGAGGTAGCGCCAACAGCCAGAATATGATCGACAGAATTAAGTGTCGCCTAGGCCATTTAAATTTAAAGTTCTTTATCTCTTTTATAATTCTAACTTACTCAGTTATCCTTCTATTTATTCATTATATCAGCGGACATCCTGTTCAATCACATCTTTTTAATGCAGATGCTCTTTATCTACCCATTTTATTTGAAAACATACTTAAAAATGGTGGAAATATTAATGATTGGTATTTAACACCTGCGCCTTATTTTTTTCCAGACTATATCGCATTTTTCATGATTTATTATTTAGGTGAAAATTTCTATCAAAAAATTGCTATTTATTCATGTTTTCAAGTTATCCTTACATTTATAGCAATCTTATTTACCGCAAGAGAATTTTCTTGTAAAGATATTTTCTGTACTGCCACCTTAGCAACTATTATATTCATTTGGCTTTCTTTAAATGCAGGAGAACCCTACACTTTAATTCTCATTAGCGCACATCACTATGGCGCGTTCCTAGTCGAAATAATTAGCTTGAATATCACAATAAGATACTTTCATTGCAAAGACACTGAACAAAAAAACAGGATGATTTTCTATTTATGCTGTCTGTCATTTATTACAACAGCTTCCGATAGTTTATTTTTGATACAGTTTTTAATTCCGCTATTTGCGTCAATTTTTATTTTTAATTTACTGATCAAACAGGAGTTAAAAGAAAATATATACCTTTACATATTTCCCATTGTGTTTGGGATACTCGGATTACTGTCATACTCTCTTGTTATCGAAAACCGGACGATGTATCCAATTATTATTGGTACAGAGAAAATAATAACTAACTTCATTGAAGTATTTAAAATTATTAAAAATTTATTTATTAAATCACCAATTTTCGCCTTTTACTTTTCGGCTTTTTACTTATTTTGCTTTTTATATATATTTACTCCAATCAGAAAAGGGCAGTCATTTGGTTTCCCTAAAGAGATATTTTATGTAAAAATTTTTTTATTATCTTCTGCTGGAACAACACTCTCTATAGTTTTACTCACTACCAACCTCCCAGTCACTGCTAGATACTTTATCCCGGCTTTTTCTTGGCCAGTTATTATTGGAGTCGTAATAAGCACCTATATTATAAAAAATAAATTCTTCTACCTTGGAAGCGCTGTTTCCATCATTATCATCACGCTGCTTAGCTTTAATGCTCTTGATTTAATAAAAAATAATGGAATTAGTAAAAATCACTACCCACATGAAATATCATGTATTGATACCTATTTATTTCAAGAACAGCTAAACAACGGTATTGCCCAATATTGGGATGCAAAATACATACAAGCTTTTAGCAAAGCTAACATCACATTAGCCCAACACTTTGGCAACCTTGAAGAACATAGATGGATCACCTCAAAAAAATTTTTCAGGCCAACTTATGACTTTGCTATTATTCCAAAAAATGCTGATCCTATTTACAGGATATCAGCAGAGGAATTAATTAAAATTAATGGCCCGCCTAAAAAGACAATTAATTGCGGTAATAAACAGGTATTGATATATGAAAAAGACCAGATGAAAGTGCAATAGGCGACAGATGATTTTCAAATGTCACCCATGACCTCACTCAACCGACTCACGCCGCGTACTTCCAGCCCATCAATCCGTTTACCGCCACGGCGCGACGCATTCGCTTTAGGCACAATGGCTTGTTTGAAACCATGCTTGGCGGCTTCCCGCAAGCGTTCTTCACCATTAGGCACCGGGCGAATTTCGCCCGCCAGTCCGACTTCACCGAAAACCACCAGATCGGTCGGCAACGGCCGGTCGCGAAAACTGGACAACGCCGCCAGCAACACCGCCAAATCCGCCGCCGTCTCATTGATCCGCACGCCGCCGACGGCATTGACGTAAACATCCTGATCGTACATCGCCACGCCACCGTGTCGATGCAATACGGCCAGCAACATCGCCAGGCGGTTCTGCTCCAGCCCCAGCGTCACCCGACGCGGATGGCTACCGTGACACTCATCCACCAGCGCCTGAATTTCGACCAACAAAGGCCGAGTGCCTTCGCGGGTCACCATAATCACGCTGCCAGCGACCGGCGTGTCATGGCGGGAGAGAAAGATCGCCGAAGGATTACTGACCTCTTTGAGTCCATCCTCGGTCATGGCGAATACGCCCAGTTCGTTGACCGGACCGTAGCGGTTTTTCACCGCCCGCAGTACTCTTAACCGGCCACTGGGATCGCCCTCGAAATACAGCACGGTGTCGACCATGTGCTCCAGCACCCGCGGACCGGCAATTGCGCCTTCCTTGGTGACATGGCCGACCAGAAACAGGGCGGTGCCGGTGGCCTTGGCGAAACGCACCAGTTGCGCTGCGCTTTCGCGCACTTGCGCCACCGAACCTGGCGCGGATTGCAAGCGCTCGGTATAGACGGTCTGAATCGAGTCGATGACCATGACCTGGGGTTGTTCGATTTCAGCGGTCGCCAGAATGCGCTCAACATTGATCTCGGGCAACAGACGCAAGCGGTCGCGGGACAATTGCAGGCGCTGGGCGCGCAGACTGATCTGTTGAGGGGATTCCTCGCCGCTGACGTAGAGGGTGCGATCGCGTTGAGCCAGTACGGCTTGAACCTGCAATAGCAAGGTGGATTTACCAATGCCGGGATCGCCGCCAATTAGCGTTACCGAACCCTGCACCAGTCCGCCGCCCAGCACCCGGTCCAGTTCGCCATTGCCGCAGGACTGGCGGATTTCCGCCGCTGCGTCCACCTCAGCCAAATTACGGACTTCCCCCGCGGTTGCACCAGCGTAACCAACCGGCTTCATTCCAGCCTTGGTTGGCGGCGTGGCCACGGTCTCCTGGAGAGTGTTCCAGGCCCCGCAATCGCCACATTGACCGGACCATTTGCTGGCTTGCGCACCGCATTCGGCGCAAACGTAGATCGTTCGAGCTTTGCTCAATGTTCTGGTCCATGACTCAGTAATAAGTAAATGATCACGCTGAATGAACAGGTTAAAACCTATCTCATCCTGTAAATTTTCCCGGAATCAAAGTTCGTCGGTAAGCATTCAGACCCCCCTTCCTTTTGGTTGAGCGCCGTGGGACACTGAAGGCTGATTCGCGCCTCGTGACCGACCCGGTTACCGTGTTTTGATCCATCCATGCGCCTGAGTGATTATAACCTCCGACAGATTGATGATGCCTACATCCAGTCCTTGGATGTGGAGGGATTGCGCTATCTGTCGTCTCAGCTGCTCGCGGATCTGCACGAGGCACGGAAAGAGCTGAATTAAACGAAACGCCACTGTAAAATTTTCTGATAGCCCTTTGCTTCAAACGCCTTTTTGGGCCAGTGTAAGGATTTAAGCGAAATCGAAACTGGGGATAAAGGGTTACGAAATTTAAATAATTATTTTTATAAAAATCATTTACTTGAAAATATCTGTTTTGCCGAGGAAAAAGGATCACCTTAATCCTCATCACAATATCCGATGGTTCACCTTTTGGTGATAATGGAAATAAATCTCTATTATCAATGGCTTGTTTTTATAGTTCTGATTCTGCATGAATCCTTACACTAATCCTTTTTCCGCTTAAATCCGTGATCAGGCCCAAAAGCGCTGTAAAATTTTCTGACAAAACCGGCCCCGGCCTCAGGCGCACCAAGACCGCCTCTCCTTGCGCAAATGCCTCCAACCGGGGCTGCGCACTCCGTCAAAGCGCGCTACGATAAGCCATGAACCACGAAGACGACGCTTCGTACAAAACCTTGTTCGCCGCCCCGGAAGTGGTGCGCGACCTTATTCTCGGTTTCATCCCGGACACCTGGTTGCATCGCCTGGACTACCGCACCCTGGAACGGGTCTCGGGCAGCTACATCACCGACGATCTGCGTGATCGGGCGGATGACATCGTGTGGCGGGTGAAGGTGGACGGAGAATGGGTTTATCTCTACCTGCTGATCGAATTCCAGAGTACCGTCGACGCCTGGATGGCGGTGCGCATCATGACCTACGTCGGCTTGCTGTATCAGGATCTGATCCGGCAAAAGCAGGTGTTGCCCAAGCGGCGTCTGCCGCCGGTGCTGCCCATCGTGTTGTATAACGGTGATCGAAAATGGACCGCCAAGACCAACATCGCTGACCTGATCCCTAAGGTTCCGGGGTTAGTGGCCCAGTATCTGCCGCAGATGGAATATCTGCTGATTGACGAGCACCGCTACCCGGTCGCTGAACTGGCGAAGATGCAAAACCTGGTCGCGGCGGCGATGCGGTTTGAGCGCCCCGACCGCGCTGTTTCGTTGATCGAATTGATCGATCTGTTGAATGACTGGCTGGGAGAGAATCCCGAACTCAAGCGGATTTTTGCGATCTGGATTCGAGCAATGGTGCAGCGGCATAGCCAGAACCGCCTGGTGCTGCCGAAAGTGCGTGATTTGCAGGAGTTAAAGATGACGCTGACTGACCGGTTTGAAACATGGGCCCGCGAGTATGAGCAACAGGGTATCGAGAAAGGTATCGAGAAAGGCATCGAGAAGGGCATCGAGAAGGGCATCGAGAAGGGCATCGAGAAGGGCATCGAGAAGGGCATCGAGAAGGGCGAGGCTCTGCTGTTGCAGCGGTTGTTGGCGCGGCGTTTCGGCCCCTTGCCGAGCGAGTTAGTGGCGCGTATCGGCTCGGCCACGACGGAACAGCTTGAACAGTGGGGTGACCGCATTCTCGACGCCGCCAGCCTGGATGAGGTCTTTCACGCCTGAATGGCCCTCAACATGAGCCGAAAATAGCCTCAAACCTTGGGCATTCCCGCCGAAAGCCTGATCCGTCCTCCAAGCTCGCACTGAACAGCGATTGCTTCAATTCAGAGCCTCTGAAAAAACCGACTGCTTACCTCGGTTGCACTCATGAAAAAACCTGCAACACTCGCCCCCGATCCCGACTTCTCCCAACACACTCCGATGATGCAGCAATACCTGCGCATCAAGGCCGAGCATCCCAGCATTCTGCTGTTCTACCGCATGGGGGACTTCTACGAACTGTTCTACACCGACGCCCAGCACGCCGCCGAACTACTCAACATCACCCTCACCACCCGCGGCCAGTCCGCTGGCGCGCCCATCCCCATGGCCGGCGTCCCCTTCCACGCCGTGGAAAGCTACCTCGCCAAACTGGTTAAACTTGGCCAATCCGTGGCCATCTGCGAACAAATCGGCGATCCCGCCACCAGCAAGGGACCGGTCGAGCGCCGAGTCACGCGCATCGTCACCCCCGGCACCCTGACCGACGAAGCCCTGCTCGACGAGCACCGCGACAACCTGCTGGCTGCGCTGCATCAGGTCAAAAACACCTGGGGTCTGGCTCATCTAGACCTGAGCGGTGGACGGTTCACCGTCACCCAACTGCACAGCGAAACCGCCTTGCTCAGCGAGTTAGAGCGCTTGAAACCGGCAGAACTACTGATTCCCGAAGACTTCACCCCACCCGGCGTTTGGCGCGACCATCCCGGCCTGCGCCAGCAAGCGCCCTGGCATTTCGACCGGGACAGCGCAGCTCGGATGTTGTGCAACCAATTCGCCGTTCACAATCTCGATGGCTTCGGCTGCGCCGACCAACCGATCGCAGTCGCCGCCGCTGGTTGCCTGCTGCAATACGTCAAGGACACCCAACGGGCGGCGCTGCCACACCTCACCGGATTGCGCGTCGAACGCCACGAAGACAGTGTGATTCTCGACGCCGCCAGTCGGCGTAATCTGGAACTCGAATACAGTCTGAGCGGCACGCCGGAACACACGCTCCTCGGCATCCTTGACCGCTGCGTGACGCCGATGGGTGCGCGACTACTGCGGCGCTGGATACATCGGCCCCTGCGCGACCAGACCCTGCTGCGCCAGCGCCACGCCAGTCTCCGGCAACTGCTGGACAATGGCGGTTACGAATACCTGCGCGGCGTGCTCCGGGGAACTGGCGATGTCGAACGCATTCTAGCCCGGGTCGCCCTGAAATCGGCCCGGCCCCGCGATTTGACCACCCTGGCCGACGCGCTCGGTCGCCTGCCGGGTCTGCAACAGTTTCTGAAAGTCTGCGACGCGCCCCTGCTGCGGGAATTGGCCCAACGCGCTGGAACCCATCCCGAAATCTGCGATCTGTTGAACCGCGCCATTGTCCAAAATCCCCCGCAACTCATCCGCGATGGCGGCGTGATCGCGCTCGGTTATGATGCCGAACTGGACGAACTGCGTGGGCTAAGCGAGCGCGCCGATCAATACCTGATCGATCTCGAAGCCCGCGAACGCCAGCGCACCGGCATCACCAACCTCAAGGTCGGTTTCAACCGGGTGCATGGCTATTATATCGAAGTCAGCCGCACCCAAGCCCAGGCGGTGCCGCCAGATTACCATCGCCGACAGACCCTGAAAGGCGCAGAGCGCTACATCATCCCGGAATTGCAGGAATTCGAACACAAGGTGCTGCACGCCCAGGAACGGGCGCTGGCGCGGGAAAAGGCGCTGTATGACGGGTTGCTGGAACAATTGCGGATTCAATTGGCCGGTTTGCAGGCCAGCGCCGCCGCCCTAGCGGAACTGGATGTGCTGAGCAACCTGGCGGAACGCGCCGCCGCTTTGCAGTGGCATCCTCCAGAATTGGTGGACCAACCCGGTATCGCTATCACCACCGGACGGCATCCTGTCGTCGAACAGGTGCTAGACGAGCCGTTTGTCCCTAATGACTTGTATCTGGAACCGGAACAACGCCGGATGCTAATCGTTACGGGTCCAAATTTGGGGGGGAAGTCGACCTTCATGCGCCAGACCGCCCTGATCGTGTTGCTGACGCATCTGGGCAGCTTCGTCCCTGCCGAACGTGCGGTGATCGGCCCCATCGACCGCATTTTCACCCGCATCGGCGCCTCCGACGATCTGGCCGGCGGGCGCTCGACGTTTATGGTGGAAATGAGCGAAGCAGCCAACATCCTGCACAACGCCACACCGCACAGTCTGGTGCTGATCGACGAAATTGGACGCGGCACCAGCACCTTCGACGGTCTGGCGCTGGCTTGGGCCTGCGCCGCACACCTGGCCCGCACTGTGCGCGCTTTCACCCTGTTTGCGACCCATTACTTCGAGCTAACCCGCCTGCCGGACGAACAATCGGGCATCGCCAACATTCATCTGGACGCGGCGGAGCATGGCGACAGCATCGTGTTTCTGCATCGGGTGCAAGATGGACCAGCCAGCCGCAGCTATGGCCTGCAAGTCGCCGCCCTGGCGGGTGTGCCGCCCGTAGTGATTCAGCAGGCCCGCCAGCGCCTGCGACTGCTGGAGCGGCAAATGCTGCGCCGGGAATTACCCGCGCGCCCAGAAGTAAAGCCGCAATTGACCTTATTCGGCGCGGAGGTTCACCCAGTCGTTGCCGTGCTGGCCGATCTCGATCCCGAAATGCTGACTTCGGAACAGGCGATGGCGGAGTTGCAACGATTGAAGAGGTTGCTGGATTAGGTTGTGTTGACGTTCACAGGCGAAGAATGAAGTGAACGATGATCTGAGCGACTATACTTTTTCCAAATCCCGGCAAACCGCTGCCGGCCCCCGTTCAAGCCCGAGACAAGATCAAGACTATGAACCCATTGGTTGAAGTAAAAGTCCCCGACATCGGCGATTTCAAGGACGTACCGGTTATCGAAATATTCGTCAAGCCTGGCGACGCCATTAAGGTTGAAGACCCAATTATTACCCTGGAATCGGACAAAGCCAGCATGGAGGTGCCTTCCACGGTCGCCGGCAATGTCGCTGAGGTCAAGATCAAAATTGGCGACAAAGTGTCCGAGGGTTCGTTACTTATCACGGTGGAAGCCGCTGAAGCGGCTCCCAGTCCCGCTCCCGCCAGACAAGAGACATCTACGCCGGCTCCCAAACCCGCAGCCCCTGCGCCCGTTGCGGGCGTGTTCTCCGGCCAAGTTGACCTCGAATGTGAAATGCTGGTGCTGGGCGCGGGTCCCGGGGGTTACTCCGCTGCGTTCCGTTCCGCCGATCTCGGCATGAAGACTGTACTCGTGGAGCGCTATCCCAGCCTGGGCGGCGTGTGCCTGAACGTCGGCTGCATTCCCTCCAAGGCGCTGCTGCACGTTGCGGCGGTCATGGACGAAGTAGCGCATTTTGCGGATCTAGGCGTGTCGTTTGGCGCACCGACCGTCGATCTTGACAAACTGCGCGCGCACAAAGCCAAGGTTGTTAGCAAATTGACGGGCGGCTTAGCCGGCATGGCCAAGGCGCGCAAGGTAGAAACCGTGCGCGGTTATGGTCACTTCCTCGACCCCCATCACCTGGAAGTTGAACTGACGACCGGCGCCGGTCAGGACAAGACCGGCGATAAAAAGATTATCCGTTTTCAGAACTGCATTATCGCCGCTGGTAGCCAGGCCGTGCATTTACCCTTCATTCCCGACGACCCGCGCATTGTCGACTCCACTGGCGCGCTCGAACTGCCCTTCATTCCGAAACGGATGCTGGTGCTGGGCGGCGGCATCATCGGGCTGGAGATGGCCACGGTCTATTCGACGCTAGGCGCGCGTATCGAAGTCGTCGAAATGCTGGATGCACTCATGCAAGGGCCGGATCGCGATTTGGTCAAAGTGTGGGAGAAGAAGAATGCCGCACGCTTTGACAAGATTATGCTAAAAACTAAAACGGTCGCGGTCGAGGCCAAGCCCGAAGGACTGCTCGTTACCTTTGAAGGCGACCATGCACCCGCCGAGCCGCAGTTATATGACCTGATTCTGCAATCGGCTGGCAGGACGCCCAATGGCAACAAGATTAGCGCCGATAAGGCGGGCGTTGCCGTCACAGACCGAGGTTTCATCAACGTGGACAAACAGATGCGCACCGATGTGCCGCACATCTTCGCCATTGGCGACATCGTTGGTCAACCGATGCTGGCCCACAAAGCCGTGCATGAGGCGCACGTCGCCGCTGAAGCTGCCGCTGGCCAGAAGAGCTTCTTCGACGCCCGAGTCATTCCTGGCGTGGCCTACACCGATCCCGAAGTGGCCTGGGTCGGTCTGACCGAAGCGGAAGCCAAACAGCAAGGCTGCAAGGTTGGCGTCGGTAAATTCCCCTGGGCGGCCTCCGGACGCGCCATCGCCAATACCCGCGACGAAGGGTTTACCAAGCTGATTTTCGATGAGGAAACCCATCGCATTATTGGCGGCGGCATCGTTGGCACACATGCCGGCGATCTGATTAGCGAGTTGGCGCTGGCGATTGAAATGGGCTGTGATCCGGTCGATATCGGCAAGACCATCCATCCTCATCCGACGCTGGGTGAGTCGGTGGGCATGGCCGCCGAAGTCTTCGAGGGCGTTTGTACGGACTTGCCGCCCATGCGGAAACGGTGAATCGTGATTTGTAGGCGTCGACTTGCTGGCGATTTTACGAATGATTGCCAGCAGGCCGGTTCCTACAGTCAGTAGAATTGCGCATTCCCCCCGCCCGTTTGCGTGAGAAGGGTTGCGGGAAACGGCGAATCACTACCGGCCACGGCATCGCTAGCCGCGCCGTGGTGATGAACAAACTGTTGCAACAGAAATTCCTCATCACACGGCGTCAGATCAAAGCGCAAACTGGCCTGTTCAACGGTGGCGAGGGTGCAATGCCCCTGCTCGGCGATCCATTGAAACGCATGGCGTAAAGCCTCACCTTGGGGAATCAGTGGTCTTAGCATGACGATGTCCATCCTCATAACTTTAGTTCTTCTGTAGACCCCAAATAGCCAGATTTATTTCATGGAAATATTTAACCTGGACTCTCTAAGCCAGCTTTCGATACTTGATCCGGTGCGGTTGATCCGCTTCCACGCCCAACCGTCGCTTGCGGTCGGCTTCATAATCCGCGTAGTTGCCTTCAAACCACACCACCTGGGAATCGCCTTCAAACGCCAGGATATGGGTAGCCACGCGGTCCAGGAACCATCGGTCATGGGAAATAATCACCGCGCATCCGGCAAACGCCAATAGCGCCTCTTCGAGCGCACGCAACGTCTCCACATCCAGGTCGTTGGTCGGTTCGTCCAACAGCAACACATTACCGCCGCTCTTCAACAACTTGGCCAGATGCACCCGGTTGCGTTCACCACCCGACAGATCCTTAACGAACTTTTGCTGGTCGGGTCCCCTGAAGTTGAAACGCCCCACATAAGCCCGGGAATTCGTCTGATAACTACCGATAGCAATCACATCCAGTTCATCAGAGATTTCCTGCCAGACCGTCTTATTCGGCGCCAGACTATCCCGCGATTGATCGACATAGGCCAGCTTCACGGTATCGCCAATCCGCAGTGTTCCACTGTCGGGTTGCTCTTGTCCAACCAGCATCCGAAATAGGGTGGTTTTACCTGCGCCGTTAGGGCCGATAACGCCGACGATGCCGCCCTTGGGCAGATTGAAGTCCAGATCCTCAATCAGTAACCGGTCGCCAAAACCCTTGCGCAAGTGCGTCGCCTCGATGACCAAATCACCCAAGCGCGGCCCCGGTGGAATATAGAGTTCCTGGGTTTCGTTGCGCTTTTGAAATTCCTGCGACTCCAGATCCTCAAAGCGGGCGACGCGCGCCTTACTCTTGGCGTGGCGACCCTTGGGATTGGCGCGCACCCATTCCAGCTCGGCTTTCATTGCCTTGATATGCGCCGTTTCCTGCTTCTCCTCGATCTCCAGACGCTTCTCCTTCTGATCCAGCCAGGACGAGTAGTTGCCTTCCCAGGGAATGCCGCGACCTCGATCCAGTTCCAGAATCCAGCCGGCGACATTGTCCAGGAAATAACGATCATGGGTCACGGCCACTACAGTACCAGGATATTCCTGGAGGAAACGCTCCAGCCAAGCCACGGATTCAGCGTCAAGGTGATTGGTCGGTTCGTCCAGCAACAACATGTCGGGTTTGGACAGTAACAATCGGCACAACGCGACCCGGCGTCGTTCACCACCGGAGAGTTGGGCGACATCCGCATCCCAGGGCGGCAGGCGCAGCGCATCCGCAGCGACGTCCAGAGTGCGGTCCAGGTTATGACCATCCGTTGTTTGCAGGTAGGCTTCAAGATCCGCCTGTTCAGCCGCTAACTTGTCAAAGTCAGCATCGGGGTCCGCATAAGCAGCGTAGACTTCATCAAGCCGGGCTTGCGCGGCCTTGATGGGCGCAACCGCTTCCTCGACATTACCGCGCACATCCTTGGCAGTATCCAGGTGCGGCTCCTGCGGCAGAAACCCGATGTGGATGCCCGGCTGGGGGCGAGCCTCGCCGAGAATATCAGTATCGACGCCGGCCATAATCCGCAGCAGGGTGGATTTACCGGAACCGTTCAGGCCCAGAACGCCAATTTTGGCGCCGGGGAAGAAGGACAGCGAAATGTCCTTGAGGATTTCCCGCTTGGGCGGTACGAGCTTGCCCACGCGGTTCATGGTGTAGATGTATTGGGCCATGCGATCTCATTGTCGGGTGAGTGGAACGAAAATGGCGGTCAATCTAACCATTGATTGCCCCGGCGTAAAGGGAAAGCTATAGCCTTGTTTGCTGATAGCCTCACATTCCAGAATTCCCCTCCTTTTCAAGAAAGAGGGATGGCGCGAAGCGCCGGGGTAGTTTGGAATGCGGGCTAATCAGGTTGCGAGACCATAACCCCCACTTAGATTTCTGTCGCACAACCTGTGTGCTAAAAACCGCAGAAAAAAGCCAGTTTTTTGCTATAATAAACATAAAACAGTGGAAGTTCTTTACCCTTGGGACAAGATGCCTAAACAGTGTTTCGACTTTAGTAACTTAATGGAAAGTCCAAAGGAGGACGATATGTTTAGGGGAGTCGCAGGTACGTTGTTAGTCATCCTTTTCGCTATGATGGGATTAGCCTACGCAGCTGAACGGGGTACGCCAGAAGAAGCGAAGATGATGGTGGAAAAAGCCGTGGTTTACCTGAACGAGCAAGGCAAGGATCAGGCCTTAGCCGAGTTCAACAAACCTGATGGCTTGTTCGTTAAGGGCGATCTCTATGTTTTCGCCTACAACATGGATGGCGTGATGGTCGGCCACCCTAACCCCAAGTTGATCGGGGTAAACCTGCTGGACAAAACCGATAGCAAGGGGAAACTGTTCCGCAAGGAAATCAACGAGCTTGCAAAAACCAAGGGATCAGGATGGGTGGATTACACTTATCTAAATCCGGTAAGCAAGCAGGAAGAGCCGAAAACAACCTACATTCAGAGAGTAGATGACCTTATCATCTGTTGCGGTGCGTATAAGTTGCCTGCTCAGAATCAGTGAGATCATAAAGGGCGGAATAGTCAAAGACGTTTATTCGAGCTGATTCCGCCCTTTGCAGACCCGCTAGGTCTCGCGCGCGGGGGAGAGAGTGGAGCCGAAACAGCTAATCCGCTTTTTCAATAATGCGCCGGTAGAGTTTGGCGGATCGCATCTCCAGGTCCGCAGTCAAATCAGCGCGTTGGGAACAACCCGGCGGACATTTCGCCAAGTGCTTCCGCGCCGCCGCGTACAATGCCTCACTCTTTTGCTTTGGGTCGCTCAAATCCGGATGCGTCAGGGTAGCGGACGCCCACGGGTATAGGGGATCGCGATCAAAGCCAGCGCCCAGCACGAACACAAGCGACAAATAGATCATCGCGCCACGTTCGGTGGTCAAATCGTGTTGCTTAGCGGTGGCATAGCCGTGACGCACCAAATTGCGCAGGATGTCGTCACCCAGCGCTTGATATTTTTGCGGCGCCAACGCTTGCAATAGCAACAACAAGCGGTGACCAATGCTGGGCGCTTCCGGCAGGCTTTCGAACACTTGCGGTTGCTGAAACAGGCCGATGGTTTGGCGCAAATACTCATTTTCCGGACCGACCATCGAATCAAGCAGCGTCATCGCCTGATCGTAAATCGGCGCCATGCGCACCAGCGCCGTTTCCGGCGCCTGATCCTTGAGCAACTCCTCGACCCAGGGCAATTGGGGGTCTGCATCGAAATGGCTACCCAACAGAAACATCAGGCTGACGTAAAGATAAATATCGCGCTCGGAAATCAGTTGATAGCGCTCGGCCCGCTCCAAACACAGGCGAATGACCGCGCGCGTCCCATCATCGCCCAGGATCTCGCAATGTTTGGGAAAAAATTTTTGCAGATGCTCATGCACCCGGCTGGCGAAATTCTTGACGACGGCCTGCTCGAACACCGCCATTTGCTCTTGACGGATCATTAACATGGTTCGATTCCTCTGCTCCCTCTGACTACATCAAGGCGACGGATTCGCTGCCAAGCTGTTCGCCATCCAGCGAGAATCTTAACAGAATACCTGGTTCCTCGCTCTCGACCAGATAGCGCAATACCGGGCCAAACACCGTCCGTAATTCCTTGGCGTTACATGTTGGCAGATAGATGCGCAGCACCCGGGGATCGTAATAACGGAATTCCAGGGGTTCGAGTTCCGGCCCGTAGACCTTCAGAAATGAGCGCAAATGATCGCGCAGGGTGCGCAAATTGACCCGGCTGACCACGAAAATCCCCCAATGACGACCCCAGCCTTCTTCCAGCACCCATTCGGCAAATGGCGTGTCCGGCTTGAACACTGCCAGATAGGGAGCAACCTGAGCTACATCCGGCTCCAGTTCACCGGGAAACAGACAAACGGACTCAACACGCAAACGATCCAGCATTTGCGGCAGGTTCGGCGCTGATGCGCCATCCAGCACGGCGTAGACCGTGGTCTCGGGTAGAGTAAACAAATGCTCTTGTAAGTTATTCATGGAAACCGCATCGGGCATGGTCTGTGCTTCGGACAGTGGATTTCGCTGCGTTCATCCACCCTGCAAATCTACAAATCTACCGCTGAGTGCGCTGCTGCTCCTCAGCACGCTGCTGTTCCTGCGTCCGTTGCTGCTCTTCCTGGGTGCGTTGTTGTTCCTGCGTCCGCTGCTGCTCCTGCGTCCGCTGTTGATCCTGAGTGTGTTGCTGCTCTTGAGCGGGCTGCTGTTCCTGCGTTTCCTCGGTGGTCTGGGTGAATGGCGCACCCGACTGGGCGGCGCTTTTTTGCACTTTGGCTTGTGGCGCCTGATAGCCGCCCACGGTAACGGAATCCAGGGATTGAGCGGCTGGCGCTTGCACCGGATTCGCCTCGGCGCTGGTTACTTCACCAGCTTGATCGTCCGCGGCTTCTTGCGGTGCGGTCGGTGCGGTCGGCGCATCTGGGGAACTGCCTGAACCGGAGCCTGCCGAACCGCTGCCGCTGTTGATCATCACCATAGGGCTACCCGCGATTTGCACCATGGGCGCGCCGCTGATGGTAATGCCGGTTGGGCCAAGGTCAATAAAACTGGCACCGGCTTTGATCGTCAACTGCATCCCGGCTTCGATCACCACCTTCATTCCGGCCTTGAGATGGATCTCCATGCCGGCATCCAGGGCATGATTCTGCCCCACCTTCTCCTGCTGGTTCATGCCCACCTTGAGCGACAGAGTACCATCAATCTTCTGGTTGCAATTACCAACGACCTGTTGATGTTTCTCGCCAGCCACCTTTTCATACTGATCTCCTGCGCCGCCATCGCCGGATTTAACGATGAGATGTTTTTCACCTTCAACCTGCTCAAACTGTTTTTTCTTGACGATCAGGTGTCGCTCGCTGCCGATCCATTCCCGGGCATCGTTCTTGATGCGAATATCCTCGTCGCGCTCGCCATGCAGAAAGATTTGCTCCTTGCCCTTGTCATCCTCGAAACGGAATTCGTTGAATCCGTCCCCGCCCTTGCTGGAAAGGCTCTTGAGCGTGGACATGGTTTTCTTGTCCGGCAGGGTATACGGCGGAAGGTTAGCGCCGTTGTAGACCCGGCCAGTGATGATCGGTAAATTGGGATTACCCTCCAGGAAATCGACGATCACCTCCTGGCCAATGCGCGGCAGATACAGCGCGCCCCACTTCTTGCCTGCCCAACTCTGGGCGACCCGAATCCAGCAGGAGCTTTTTTCGTCGGCGCTGTCATGCCGATCCCAATGGAAATGGCATTTCACTCGCCCATACTGGTCGGTATAAATCTCCTCGCCGCTGGGACCAACCACGATAGCGGTTTGCGGCCCCTGCACCACCGGCTTGGGCGTAATGCGCGGCGCGCGATAGGGTTGCTGAGCGTCAATCGCAGTAATCCGAACCTGATAAGGCTTGCCGACCCATTCCGGATTGGGAATGGATTCATAGGGATCGGATTGCATCTCGTAACTGGCGCTTACCACCAGATACTGGCGATTCTGATCCTGGCGTCCGGAGTTGGTCAGGCTGAACAGATAGCCGGTAGCGACCCCGCGCGCCACGCCCAGCCCTTGCAGAATCTCATGTTGCGCCAGCAACTCCTGCAGGCGAATCTTGGTGTAATTATCGCCATCGCCGGGATCGGTGTACTCGCCGGGGTAATCGTAAACTTCGAACTTGGCCATCGCATGACTCTTGGGCATGGAGACCACCTTGCGCAACGGCTTGGTCGGTTCGGTAAAGTCGAAGTCGTTCAGGGAATATCCCCCGGGTTGCACCTGCTTTTGCATGGTCCATTCATAAATATGATCGCGTTCCTTCCACTGCATGACGTCGGGTGGATAGTAAGGCACCTCGTCGTAATTCGGAAACGCGCCGTGTGCGCTGTAGTCATCAGCCAGCACCATAAGATGCTTACCGTTTTCGTGCTTGAAGTAGTAGTAAATCCCAGCCTGTTCCATTAACCGGCTGACGAAATTGAAATCCGTTTCCCGATACTGCACGCAGTATTCCAGCGTCGGATACGAACCGCTGAGGGACTTCTTGAAATCCGTGAAGCCCTGTTCCTGGAAAATCGCCTCGATGATCTGCGGAATGGTCTTGTCCTGGAAAATCCGACAATCTGAAGTACGGGTCAGGAACCATAGCCAGGGGCTAAGGGTGGCCCGATACGCCCCATAGCGCATACCCCGCATGCCCAGGTAGCTAAAGCGGGTGACGAAACCGTTGAAGTAGCGGGTTCCGCTACCGCGCGCTTCCGGCAACTGCATGCGCACCGTCATGTTCTTGCCGAGCACTTCCGTTAATTCAATATCGGTGCGCTCGCTGAGCATCTCCAACTCATACTCGAACAACCGTCCGAGTTGCTCGGTCGCAATCATGCGATAGAAAAGCAGAACATCCTCGCCGAGCGGGGTGTTGACCGCGAATATCCGGTGTTTTTGCGTGGCAGACATGGTTCCAGACTCCAAAAGGGAGTAGCGCTTGTCAAGATTGCAGGGGGTTACCAGGAGCCACCCCAAGCGCAACTGAATGAATATGAGTTTAGCAGCAAATTCTGGTCGGGAAGTTGCCCTCAAAGGGGTAAAATGCAGTTAGACTTACTGATCGTTCTGTATTTTCCTGATGGGGGAACAAAAACCATGCCAGGTCGAATGGAATTCCAGTTTAACGTACCCAAATCCAGAATAAACTCGCCGACCCGCCGGAATCCAGCGACGCCATTACACATCCTGATCATGGCCGATTTTAGCGCCCGCGCCCATCGGGAAGCGCCCGGTCCGCTGATCGATCTGGCCAACCGCCCCCTGTTGGCGGTCGATGTAGACAATCTGGATGCAGTGATGGCCCGGTTGGCGCCGAAACTGCGGCTGACGCCAACGCTCGATCACGGCGCGGCGTTGACCATTGGGTTCAACCAACTCGATGATTTTCACCCCGACGCGCTTTACCAGCGGTTGGATGTGTTTCAAGCGTTGCGCCGAACCCGCGCCCGGTTGTTGAACCCGGCCAGTTTTGCCCAGGCCGTCGCCGAATTGACCCCCTCGCCGCCCATCGGGACCATCCAGAATGAGCCAGCGCCGACCGAGGGCGAGGCCGAATTGCTAGAACGGTTACTGGGACAAGCGCCGACGCAACCGGTGGCGGCGCGACCTACTGACGCAGGCGCAGCCGCCATTCAATCCCTGGTGCAAGCGATTGTGCAACCGCACATCGTCCATACCGACGCACGACAACCCGCCTGGGTCGCAGCGGTGGATGCGACGATTGGCGATCAGCTGCGCATGATCCTGCATCAACCGGCGTTCCAGGCCCTGGAAGCGACCTGGCGCAGCTTACAGGGCTTGATCGCTGATCTGGACAGCGATGCAGTGCGCGTCTCCCTGCTTGACGTTACCCGACAGGAATTACTGACCGATCTGCGCAGCGCCGGCGGCGATCCAAAAGCCACCAGCCTTTATACTCTGCTGATCGACCAGGGTGCGCGGATGCCAGATGGACCATCCTGGTCGCTGCTGGTCGGCGACTACCGCTTCGCCGCCGGCCCGGAAGACATCGCCCTGCTGGCAGCCCTGGGTTCATTGGCCGCTCACGCCGGCGGCTCCTTTTTGGCCGAGGCCGCCCCGGAATTACTTGGCGCAGACTCGGCGGCGGCGCTGACTGACCCAGGGCAGTGGGAAACGTTGGATACTGGCCAGGAAGAGAATTGGCAGGCCCTGCGGCGTTGCGAGATAGCTTCCTGGCTAGGGTTGGCCTTGCCACGAGTCTTGTTGCGGCTGCCCTATGGTCGCAAGACCGATGCGCTGGAACATATCGAATTCGAGGAAATGCCCGGCGGTCGCGATGCTGAGGCCTATCTGTGGGGCAATCCAGCTTTCGTCTGCGCGCGACTGATTGCCGCAGCGTTCGTGGAAAGGGGTTGGGACTTCAGTCCAGGCGATGTGCTGGAATTGGACGATCTACCGGCGCATATCTACGAAGAGGCAGGTGAACGGGTCATGCAACCGGCGACCGAGGCGCTGCTGGGCGAACGGGCGATGCAAGCGACGCTGGCCAGGGGACTCATGCCGCTCCTGGGGCATCGCCAGCGCAACACGGTCCGGCTGGCGCGCTTTCAATCGCTGGCGGAACCAGCCACGGTTCTAGCCGGGACCTGGGGTTGAAGTCTTGCAAGGAGTACGTTCTTGACATCCTCCCCTCCCTGAAAGCAGGGCTGTTAAATTCTGTCGAGACCGTCTAAAACCCAATAAACGACCCCGCAGCAAGCTACGGGGTATTTAACAGACGATACCTCGCAGCAAGCTGCGGGGTATGTATCCCGAACGGCAATCAATGAGCCATGCTTTAAGCTATAGTTTTTCACAGTAATATCCGGACCAACAGTTTTCCCTCTCCTTGGCCGGGCTAGCCTGGACTCCGCTATGCCCCATCCTGGCTACACATTCCTGTGCATTCCCCAATCACGAATCTGGATAGTTAATCTTGTGCCAGAGTATCAAGCCATTATAAACCTCGCCATGTCTTTCATCTACCTTGCTTCCGCATCGCCGCGTCGCCGCGAACTGTTGCGCCAGATTGGCATAGCTTATCGTCTGTTGCGGGTCGAAGTGGACGAGATGCCGCGGCTCGAAGAATGCGCCCATGATTATGTCGCTCGCCTAGCGCGGGCCAAGGCACAAACCGGCGCGCAAATCCTGGGACGCAGAAAGTTGGCGCCGGTGCTGGGTGCAGATACATCAGTAGTCAGCGACGGGACGATTCTCGGCAAGCCGCGTGACCGGGAGGAGGGCTTGGCCATGCTGGCGCGCCTGTCCGGTTGCGAACATCGGGTTTTGAGCGCGGTGGCCCTGGCAACCCCAACGCGAATCGCGGTCAAAATCCAGGAGAGCCGGGTCCGTTTTCGCGAATTGACCCACGCCGAATGCGTGGCCTACTGGGAAACCGGCGAACCTTGCGATAAAGCTGGCGGCTATGGCATCCAGGGTCGCGCGGCAATGTTCATTGCGGAACTGCGCGGCAGTTACTCTGGAGTGATGGGCCTGCCACTGTTTGAAACCGCGGAATTGCTGCGCGAATTCGACCTGATTTTCTGAAACCATCCAACTTTAAATTTTAAATGGAACCCGCGGTATGACCACACGCGCCGAAGGCGGCACGGGCGACGAAATTCTGATCAACATCACCCCTCGCGAAACCCGGGTTGCGGTGGTAGAGAACGGCGTCCTCCAGGAAATTTTAATCGAACGAGCAGGCCGGCGCGGCTTGGTCGGTAACATTTATAAGGGCCGGGTCGCTCGGGTGCTGCCAGGCATGGAAGCCGCGTTTGTGGATATCGGCCTGGAACGGGCTGCATTTCTGCACGTCTCCGATATCCGTCCCGAATGCCGGTTTGAATCCTGTCTTCCTGATACTCCCCCTCACCTTGCTGGAGGCGCGGCTATGCCGGTGATTACCGACTTGGTGCGCGAGGGTCAGGAATTAGTGGTGCAGGTGATCAAGGACCCGATCGGCACCAAGGGCGCGCGGTTGACTACCCACATCACATTGCCATCCCGGTTCCTGGTATTCCTGGCTGATTCCGACGTGGCGGGCGTATCCGTCAAAATCGACGGCGAACGCGAACGGCAACGTTTGAAGGAGGTCGTCAATGCCTTCCGCGCCGAGTTTGGCGGCGGCTATATCGTGCGCACCGCGGCGGAAGGCATAGAGGCTTGGGCATTGCGCGCCGATATGCAATTCCTGCAACGCTTGTGGAGCTCCATTCAGGATCGGATCCGCGAAACCAGCGGTATCATGACATTGTATGAAGATCTACCGCTGGTGCTGCGGGTGCTGCGTGATTTTGTCGGCGATAATGTGGAAAAGGTGCGGATCGATTCGCGCGAAACCAGTCAACGCATGTTGCAATTCGCTGAAAAATTCGTTCCAGAAATGGTCTCGCGCCTGGAACATTACCCCGGCGAACGGCCGATTTTCGAATTGTATGGCATCGACGATGAAATTCAGCGAGCGCTTGGCAAAAAAGTTCACTTGAAGTCAGGTGGTTATCTGGTGGTCGATCAAACCGAGGCCATGACCACGATTGACGTAAATACCGGCGCTTATGTCGGACATCGCAATCTGGAAGAGACGATTTTCAAGACCAACTTGGAAGCCGCGGCGGCAATCGCTCGACAGCTGCGGCTGCGTAACTTGGGTGGGATTATTATTCTGGATTTCATTGACATGGCTAGCGAAGAACACCGCCAGGCTGTGCTGAAGGCGCTGGAAAAACATCTGGAAAAGGATCGCGCCAAAAGTCATATTTCCCAAGTCTCGCCTCTGGGGTTAGTGGAAATGACGCGCAAGCGCACCCGCGAGAGTCTGGGACAGATTCTATGTGAGCCATGTCCGCTGTGCGATGGACGCGGTTCCATTAAGACGGCAGAGACGGTGTGCTATGAAATTTTCCGTGAACTGTTGCGCGAGGCCCGCCAATACTCGCCGCGCCAGTTCGTGGTGCTGGCCGCGCCGGATGTGGTGGATGTGATGCTGGATCAGGAATCACACAGCGTGGCGCAACTGGAAGCATTTATTGATATACCTATCAAGTTTCAAGCGGAAGTGCTGTATACCCGTGAGCAATATGATGTAGTGTTAATGTGATCTTTGAAATAGCATTCGTCGATTTTGGTCCCGTTTGAACGCTCGTCCCTGGTCATTAAACAAATGGCAGTGCTGAGTGGCCAGGCCCAGCGTGAGGTGATCGCCCATTCTGGCCAACGTGTCGCCTTCCTAACGCACGGTGACCAGGGTTCTCGATCCCAGAGAAAGAAAGATTCGCCTAAATGCTCGACAAAGGCGACCTCAGTCTGGACACTGCTATCCGCGCCGGTCCCCAGCATCACATGTTCTGGGCGACGGCGTCTATGACCTAATCTCAGGACACCCACAAACTGGTCTACGCCTTCACCCGTAGCTGGAAGAACGACCGCCTGCTGGTGGTTCTGAACTTCAGTGCCGAACGGCCCGTCTTCGCTCCTTCTGGCGATCTCGACTTCCAAGGGAATGAGTTGTTAGTCGCTAACTATCCGGTGGATGCCGGGGAAGACATCCGCCGGCTATCCTGCGGCCTTACGAAGCGCGTGTCCACCGCCTGTGCTAAGTTCCGGCGGACGGTGTTCGTTTTTTTCGAAGATCAGATGATAAATCTAAAATAGCAACCATAATTTTATTATGGAAAGTGATGAACTAATTATTGCAAATTAATAATATTAATTGACAAAAAAATTTGCTAAAACAAATGCTTGAGTGATAATTCCATTGTTGTAGCCTGATAAGCCACTGTGAGGAGCAACCCATGAAAACCTATAAACCCGCCACTCTCTTCGTTTCCATAGCATTTGGCGTGGCGCTGGTCAGCGCCAATGAGGTCCATGCCGCGACCCTTTCAATCTCCTGCGGCGCGGTCGGGCAGGAACTGGAATTTTGCAAGACCGGCGCCGAGGCCTGGGCGAAGAAAACCGGTAACGAGGTCAATCTTATTTCGACGCCCAATTCGGCCACGGAACGCCTGGCGCTGTACCAGCAACTGCTAGCGGCGGGCGCCTCCGATGTAGATGTCTTTCAGATCGACGTCGTCTGGCCTGGCATTTTGGGCAACCATTTCATCGATCTCACCCCCTATGCCAAGGACGTCGTGAAAGACTATTTCCCCGCCATCATCAAGAACAACACCGTCGGCGGCAAACTGGTGGCCATGCCCTGGTTCACCGATGCCGGTCTGCTCTACTACCGCAAGGACTTGCTGGCCAAATATGACGCGCAACCGCCCCAGACCTGGCAGGAACTGACCGAAACCGCCCAGAAGATCCAGGACGCCGAGCGAGCCGCGGGCAACGACAAAATGTGGGGTTTCGTCTGGCAGGGGCGGGCCTACGAGGGGCTGACCTGCGACGCCCTGGAATGGGTGGCGAGCTACAATGGCGGCGCCATCGTCAACGAAAGCGGCAAGATCACGATCAACAACCCCAAGGCCGTCGCCGCCATCAACGGCGCCGCCGGCTGGGTCAAGACGATCTCGCCCGAAGGCGTGCTGAACTATACCGAAGAAGAATCCCGCGGCGTGTTCCAGTCCGGCAATGCCGTGTTCATGCGCAACTGGCCCTATGCCTGGTCGCTGGCGCAGGGGTCGGAGAGCGCCATCAAGGATAAGGTCGGCGTGAGCGCGCTGCCCAAGGGCGGCGCGGACGGGCGCAGCGCCGCCACCCTCGGCGGGTGGCAGCTTTCCGTGTCCAAGTATTCGAAAAACCAGAAACTAGCCGCCGATCTGGTCATGTATTTGACCAGCGCCGAAGAGCAGAAGCGCCGCGCCGTCCAGGGCGCCTACAATCCCACCATCGAAAGTCTCTACAAGGACCCAGAAATCCTGAAAGCCGCGCCGTTCATGGGCGAGTTGTACGACACCTTCGTCAATGCCGTGGCGCGTCCGTCCACCGTCACCGGCGCCAAGTACAACCAGGTGAGCAACGATTTCTGGAACGCCGTGCATGGGGTGTTGTCCGGCCGGGCCAAGGCCGACGCCAGCTTGGCGCAACTGGAAAGCTCGCTCAAACGGATGAGCCGCGGCGGCCGGTGGTGAGTCCAAAACCGCAATAACAACCCGGCGGCGCGGCGTGACTGTTGCCGCCGTTGTCCGATGGCGCTTCATAGGTTCACGAGAGGGTCATAATGGCTACCGCAGAAGCCGAAATCGCCGACTGCCCAGCGGACATGGCCGGCAACCTAACCCAACCGCAACGGTCCCAACTCACCCGCAGCCGCGTGCGGGCGGCGTGGCTATTTCTGGCGCCGATGCTGGTTCTGCTGGCGCTGGTGGCCGGTTGGCCGCTGTTCCGCACCATCTGGTTCAGTTTTACCAACGCCAATCTGTCCGATCTGGGCAGCGCCCGCTTCATCGGTTTGGAAAACTATCTCACCTACGTCGACGGCGAATGGTACGGCGTACTAGCCGACGGCGAATGGTGGAACGCGGTTTGGAACACCCTAAAGTTCTCGGCGATCTCCGTCACTCTGGAAACCATCCTGGGGCTGATCGTCGCCCTGGTGCTCAACGCCTCCTTCAAGGGACGGAGCCTGGTCCGGGCGGCGGTGCTGATCCCCTGGGCGATTCCGACCATCGTGTCGGCCAAGATGTGGGGCTGGATGATGCACGACCAGTTCGGCATCCTCAATCACATGCTGCTCGGTCTGGGGCTGATTTCCGCCCCCTTGGCGTGGACAGCCAGCCCCGATCTGGCCCTGACGGCGGTGATCCTGGTCGATGTGTGGAAAACCACCCCGTTCATGGCGCTGCTGATCCTGGCCGCCTTGCAGATGCTGCCCACCGACTGTTACGAGGCGGCGCGGGTCGACGGTATTCATCCGGTCCGGGTGTTTTTCAAGGTGACCCTGCCGCTGATCAAGCCCGCGCTGATGGTGGCGGTGATCTTCCGCCTGCTGGACGCGTTGCGCATCTTCGACCTGATCTACGTGCTGACCTCCAACAGCAAGGACACCATGTCGATGTCGGTCTACGCCCGCCAGCAACTGGTGGACTTCCAGGCGGTGGGCTACGGCTCGGCGGCGTCAACGCTGTTGTTCCTGACTGTGGCCCTGTGCACCGTACTGTACATCACCTTTGGCCGCGTTCGTTTTGAAGGGAGGTAGGCGATGAAACGGTTCCTGGGTCTGGTCGGTTTTTATCTACTGGTGGCGGCGATCATTCTGTATGCGGTATTTCCGTTTTACTACGCCATCGTCACCTCGCTGAAAGCCGGTTCCGAATTGTTCAGCGTGGATTACTTTCCCGTGACCTGGAATTGGGACAACTACGTGTCGGTGTTTCGCGAACAGCCGTTTGCATACAACCTGCTAAATTCGGTGCTGGTGTCCTTTTCCGTCGTGGTGCTGTCGCTGTTCTTCGGGGTGACGGCGGCGTTCGCCCTGGGGCGGGTGCAATTCCGCGGGCGGGGCCTGCTGCTGCTGACCGTGCTTGGCGTGTCGATGTTCCCGCAGGTGGCGGTGCTGTCCGGCATGTTCGAACTGATTCGAGGCTTTGGGTTGTACAACAATCTGCTGGGCCTGGTGATCTCCTACATGATCTTTACCCTGCCGTTCACCGTATGGGTGCTGACCACCTTCATGCGCGATCTACCCAGGGAACTGGAGGAGGCGGCGATCATGGACGGCGCTAATCCCTGGCAGATCATCTTCAAGGTGTTCCTACCGCTGATGTGGCCAGCGCTGGTCACCACCGGATTGCTGGCCTTCATCGCCGCCTGGAACGAGTTCCTGTTCGCCCTGACCTTCACCCTGACCAACGAGCAGCGCACCGTGCCGGTCGCCATTGCCCTGATCAGCGGCGCCAGCCAGTACGAGCTGCCCTGGGGCAACATCATGGCGGCTTCGGTGATCGTCACCTTGCCGGTGGTGGTCCTGGTGCTGATCTTCCAGCGGCGCATCGTGTCCGGCCTGACGGCGGGCGCCGTCAAGGGTTAGCGCTGGTCCGAACGCCAACGATGGGTGGCGCGGCTCGCCGGTCCGCCCAAACAATAACGATTGACCAGTTTGAGGAGTGATCCACGATGGCAGATATTCGCATGCGCAATGTTTACAAGTCCTTCAAGGAGGTTCGGGTCATCGAGCGCGTCGATCTTGACATCGAGGAAGGCGAGTTTGCCGTCTTCGTCGGGCCTTTGCGTATTTCACTGATGCCGGCCATCCATTTCACGGGATGACGGCCGGCGAGTTCAGTCGAAGGCGGCAGCGTATTTCACTCGGTCGGAGCGCAGCGACGCAGTGGATGAGTGTTTACTGTTCCGTGATGGAGTTCGTCAAGGGGGTTTTACGTTTTCGTAAGGATTCTCCGGTCAGGTTGAGGGTGTAGGCGTTATGGACGAGCCGATCGAGGAGGGCATCAGCCAGAGTGGGTTCGTCCAGATAGGCGTGCCAGCTTGCCACGGGCAACTGGCTGGTCACGAGGGTGGATTGACGGTGATGCCGGTCATCGAGGATTTCCAGAAGATCACGGCGGCCCTCGCTGGTGAGCGGTGTTAAGCCCCAGTCATCGATGACCAACACGTGTGCTTTAGCGTACTCGCGTAGCAGCTTGGGATAGCGGCCATCGGCGCGGGCCAACGCCAGTTCAGGGAGCAAGCGGGGCAAACGGACATAGCGCGCGGTATAGCCCAGACGACACGCATGCTGAGCCAAGGCACAAGCAATCCATGTTTTCCCCACGCCGGTGGGGCCGGTAATCAGGCAGTTGAGATGCTCCACAAGCCAGCGTTCACCGAGCAGATGCTGGATGAGGGTTTTATCCAGGCCCCGGGGATGTTGGTAATCCAGGTCTTCCCGGCAGGCTTGCTGGGGCAAACGGGCTTGCTGTAAGCGGTACTGGAGGCGACGATTCGCGCGTTCGGTCAGTTCGCGATCAACCAGGAGACTCAAGCGATCCGTAAAGCTGAGCTGATCGCTATCGGGCATCTGGAGTTGCTCGTGCAAGGCCTGACGCATGCCGCTGAGTTTCAAGGTGTGCAGTTGATCGAGAAGGGGTTGTTTCAGCATGGCGGAGGCTCCTGGGTTATTGGTAATAGCGTGCGCCGCGCACGTTCGCGTGGGTCGCGGTCGAAGGGATGGGCGGTGGCGAAGTCCCCGCATCCGGGAGGCGTTGCTGGTCCAGGCCATGCTTGAGAATCGACTCGATGCTCTTGTAACTCAGTCCCCCAATGGCTAACGCGCGCTGACAGGCGGCCTCCAAGCGGTCGGCGCCATAGGCTTTGCCCAGACGCAAGATGCCCAAGCACGAGCGGTAGCCCTGCTGAGGATGGGGCCGCGTGGCCAGGATACGTTCCACTAGAGTCGCCGTGTGGGGGCCGGTCTGGTGAGCCCAGCGCACTAACCGTTCGGGCGTCCATTCGGCGTACTCCCGATGGGCTTTGGGCATGTGGGCGGTTACGGTGGTATGGCGACCAGGCTGCGGATGGCGGCGATGACAAGCCACCCGCTGACGTTGATGGAAGACCTCGACCGTGGTGGCGGTCAGGCGCACCTCCACTTCCTGGCGCACCAGGAGGTAGGGGACCGAATAGTAATGGCGCTCGATGTCAATGTGATAGTCAATGTTGACGCGCGCTTTTTTCCATTGCGCGAACACGTAGGGTTCGGCCGGTAAGGGACGCAACGCCGGTTGTTCCAGCGTTGCAAACCAATGCTGACGGGAACCGGGGAGTTTTTTGAAGGCGCGCTGATTGAGGGCGTCGCGCAGTTCGCGGATGACCGTGTTGAGTTCGTCGAGACTGAACAGAGTCCGATGGCGCAAGCGGGCCAGAATCCAGCGTTCCACCACGAGCACGCCACTTTCCGCTTTGGCTTTATCACGCGGTTTTCGGACACGCGCGGGGATCACCGCGACGCCATAATGGGCGGCTAACTCCAGATAACTGGGGTTGAGGTCGGGCTCATAGCGGTGCGGCGTCTGGACGCCGGTTTTCAAATTATCTGGAACCACAATTTCCGGGACACCGCCGAAAAATGCAAAGGCCCGGACATGCGCCATGAGCCAGTCATCCAGTCCTTGGGTCCAGGTCGCCTCCACATAGGTGTAATTGCTGGCGCCCAGCACCGCAACAAACACTTGGGCCTGGCGGAGTTCACCCGTGATGCGGTCCACGATGGGCACGGTGGGACCGGCGTAGTCCACAAACACCTTCTCACCGGCCCGATGGGTCTGGCGCATCACCACATCGGTATGCGCCACCCAAGCCCGATACTGCTGGCAGAACCAGGTGTATTGATAGCCCTGGGGATGCGTGGCTTTGTACTCTTCCCACAAGAGCCACAAGGTGACGCCGGGGCGGCGTAATTCCTGGTGGACGGTGGCCCAATCCGGTTTTCCGCGATCCGCAGACCCAGCGGCGGGGCGCGGCGGAAACAACCGTCGTTCCAATTCATCGGCCATCATGCCCTTGGGCAGGGGCCAACCCAGGCCCGCTCGTCGGGCGCGTTGCAGATACTCTCCGACCGTGCTACGGCCGATCCCGCAACTCCGGGCAATTTGTGGTTGGCTATGGCCCGCCGCCTGCAAACGAAGCACTTCTTGAATCTTGCGCATGGATAACCTCTCAGTCGGCATGAGTTCCTCCTCGGAAAAAAAGGAACCAGCCTACAAGTTGTTAACCTGCGTCGCTGCTCATTGGCGAAACAACCCGCCGCCTTCCGTGTAATGGCCTGCCGCCTTCCGTGAAACGACCTGCCGTCATCCCGTGAAACGACCTGCCGTCATCCCGTGAAACGACCTGCCGTCATCCCGTGAAACGACCTGCCGTCATCCCGTGAAATACGCAGGCCTTCGGGTTGCGGCAAGTCCACCCTGCTGCGTCTGGTCGCTGGGCTGGAGGATATCACCTCCGGCGATCTCATGATCGGTGGCAAGAAGGTCAACAGCTTGCCCCCCGCGCAGCGCGGTGTGGCCATGGTGTTTCAATCCTACGCCCTGTACCCGCACATGACGATTTTCGACAACATGGCGTTCGGCCTGAAACTCGCCAAGCAGGACAGCAACGAAATCAAGAACCGCGTGCACTGGGCGGCGAAGATCCTGCAAATGGAGCATCTACTGGACCGCTTACCGAAGGAACTGTCCGGTGGTCAGCGCCAGCGGGTGGCCATCGGCCGGGCCATCGTGCGCAAACCAGGCGTCTTCCTGTTCGACGAGCCGCTGTCCAATCTGGACGCGGCGCTGCGGGTGCAAACCCGGATCGAGATTTCCAAGCTACATCATGACCTGGGCGCTAGCATGATCTACGTCACGCACGATCAGGTGGAGGCCATGACCCTGGCCGACAAAATCGTGCTGCTCAACGCCGGCCAGGCGACCCTGGAAGACGGCAGCGTCGCCCAGATTGGTCCCCCCTTGGACTTGTACCACCATCCGGTGAATCTGTTCGTCGCCGGCTTCATCGGTTCGCCCAAGATGAATTTCCTGAACTGCCGGCTGGCTCGGATCGAACCCACCAACGCCACCGTGAACCTGCCGGATGGTTCGACGGTGCGCGCCGCGGTCGATGCCACGGCCGCCAACCCCGGTGATGCGGTGACGCTGGGTATTCGCCCGGAGCATGTGACGCTCGGGACCGGCGCCGACAGCACCGTCCAGGCCGAGGTCGCCTATATCGAGCATTTGGGCGAATCCTCATTCATCTACACTCAGGTTCAGGGGATCGAAAATCCGGTCATCGTGCGTCAGGAAGGCGACGCCCTGGCCAAAATGGGTGACCGACTCACGCTCGGCCTGGCGACTCACCACTGCCACCTGTTCAATGAGAAAGGACGGGCTTTCAAACGGCTGATCGGGACCGCCGCCGAGACTCAGCCCATCATTCAATAACGGGGCTGGGTCCGGCCGTGGATCGCCCGAGTCAATTACCCCTATTCACGGACACGCTATGATGATGCACGCAACCCTATCGGCTTTGTTTTTGGGCGCGCTGCTGACGGTCTCGCTCTCCGCCTCGGCGGTGAACCTGACCATTTCCTGCGGCGCGGTCGGTCAGGAGCAGGACTTCTGCAAGCAGGCCACCAGCGCCTGGGCCAAGGAAACCGGCCACCACGTCACGGTGACCACCCCCCCGGAAAAAAGCAACGAACGCTATTTTCAGTATTTGATCGATCTGGGCCGGGGCGACAGCCGCACCGACGTATACCAAATCGACGTCATCTGGCCAGGGCTGCTGGCCAAGCATTTCGTCGATCTGAAACAATACATCAGCCAGGAAGACATTCAGCGGCATTTTCCGGCGATCGTGGCGAACAACACGATCGACGGTCGCCTGGTGGGCATGCCCTGGTTCACCGACGTGGGTTTGCTGTATTACCGCAAGGACCTGCTGGAAAAATATGGACTGTCCGTGCCGCAAGACTGGTCGGAATTGATGGATGTCGCGCTGTATGTCCAGACCCAGGAGCGCAAGGCAGGTCAGGCGGAGATGTGGGGCTATGTATTCCAGGGCGCGGCCTACGAGGGTTTGACCTGCAACGCCCTGGAGTGGATCGCCGCCTATGGCGGCGGCACGGTGGTCGGCGCGGATGGCGCCATCACGATCGACAATCCCCAGGCGGTGATGGCGATCGCCCGGGCGGCAAGCTGGATCAACACGGTCGCGCCGCCGCGCGTGATTTCCTTCAACGAGGAAGACGCGCGTCGAGTGTTCCAGCTCGGCAACGCCGTGTTCATGCGCAACTGGCCCTATGCCTGGGCCTTGCTCAACGCCAAGGATAGCCCGGTGGCCGGCAAGGTCGAGGTGGCGCCGCTGCCCCGGGGCGGGGTTAAAGGCGTGTCCGCCAGCACCTTGGGCGGTTGGCAACTCGCCGTCTCCAAGTATTCCAGGAACCCGGCGGCAGCAGCCGATCTGGTGCGCTATCTGACCAGCGAAGCGGTCCAGAAACAGCGCGCCGTCGTGGGTTCCTATCCGCCGACCATCATGCGTTTGTATGAAGACCCCGAGGTTCTGGCGGCCACTCCGTTTTTCGCCACGCTGCGACCCATCGTGGAGAACGCGGTGGCCCGTCCCGTCCCCCAGACCGGTGAAGACTACATGGCGGTGACGACCTACTTTTGGGACGCTGTGCATAATGTGCTCCAGGGACAAGGCACGGCAGTGAACAACCTGAGCGCGCTGGAAAACCAATTGCGGCTCGTCAAATTCCGCGGTGGCTGGTAGCCGCGGTATGTGGTGTATGCATCCAATGTTCGCTCTCAAGGTCCGGGCCGGACACCCGGACTTCCTTGATCTAACGTGAATGAGAGTCCTCCGGCCTTACCTATCAGTTCCTCATCTGTGGAGTAGATCCGATAGTTCGCAGCTTGCAGCTCGTAACTCGTAGCCTGGATGGAGCGAAACGGAATCCAGGCTACAACGAGCCTGTGATGAGGAACTGATAGGTGGTGAGGGACTCAGTCCTCGGGAACCTGTTCCAACCAGAGTGCCTGGTAGGGTTCAAGCTTCAAATCGGACCAGCTATCGAGCGACTGCTCTTCCAGACGGTTGACAAGTTCTCCGGCAAATCCCATGTCATGGACTCGATAGCGGGGAACCGTCTGGTCATGTTCGGTAAAATTGGCCAGCACCAGTAGCCGCCCCCAGGCGCTGGCGCGAATCAACCCGAAAACCTGCTCGTTGTGCGTCCAGACGGCGTAACAACGGGCCTGGGCATGCAGATTCAGGGTGCGCTTGGCGGCTTGAATCAGGTTGCATGTGGCCTGGAAAATCCGGGCGGTGAGCGTCTGCCAGTCGTGCCGCTGCTCAGCCTGACACCAATCCATGAAGGGGCGATGGGTCCATCGATTGTCGTCCGCGAGGTTCGGGTCATCCAGATAGCCGTGGTCGTTCAGCAAACCCAGTTCGTCGCCCATGTAGATCATGGGGATGCCATCGAAAGCAAGAATCATGGCATGCAGCAACAGGATACGGCGCACCGCCAGATCGGTTTCCCGCCAATTTTGTTGCTCGGCCGCCGCTTCCAGTCCGGCCAGGGACGCCAGAGTGCCGCTGATCCGCCGGTCGCCGGTCTTGGGATTATGTTGGAAGGTCATGCCCCGGGCGAAGGCGCCGGGAAAACGGCCGCTGTAAAAATCGCTGAGAAAGGCGCGATGCAGGAAACCGGACAGGCCAACAGCCGCGGCGTCCTCGTCGCGCACCGCCCAGCCGATGTCGTCGTGGCAACGGATGTAGGCCAGCCAGGCGCAGCCGACCGGCGTATCCGGCATGTTCTGCAAGGCGTGCGTCATCAACACTACCCGGCGCTCGGCCAGGCTGCTCCACAACAGGACCATGAACGAATTGTGGTAGGCGATCTCGCACTCCTTGTTGGTGGCTGTGCCCAGCCCCAGGTAGGGGAGCAACTTATCGGGCGAGACGATGGCTTCGGCCTTGAACAGCAGGCCGGGGGCGGCGATCCGGGTCAGCGCCCGGAACGCCTGCAAAATCGCATGCGCCTCGGGTTGATTCTGGCAGTCGGTTCCCAGACGCTTCCACATGAAGGCGACGGCATCCAGGCGCAGGATCTCCACTCCCTGGTTGGCCAGAAACAGCATGATATCCAGCATCTCGGCCAAAACCGCCGGATTGGTGTAGTTCAGGTCCCACTGGTACTCGTTGAACGTCGTCCATACCCAGCGTTGGCAACGGTCTTGGAAGGTGAAGTTGCCCGGCGCGAAATCCGGAAATACCTCGGGCAGGGTCATTTCATACTGATCGGGCATCGCCCGGTTGGGAAACATATGGTAATAGCCTTGATAAAGCGGATCACCGGCGACCGCCTTGCGCGCCCACTCGTGCTCCTTCGCGGTGTGGTTGCACACCAGGTCGATGCACAAACTGATGCCTTCATGGCGGAGCGCCGTCGCCAGTTCGCGTAAATCCTCCATGGCGCCGTAAGCGGGATTGACCTGACGGTAATCCATGACGGCATAACCGCCGTCATTGGCCCCGGGGCGCGGTTTAAGCAGCGGCATCAGGTGCAGGTAAGTGACCCCAAGTTCCTTCAGATACGGAATCTTATCCTTGACGCCCGCCAGGTTGCCGGCAAAACGGTCCACGTAGCCGACATAACCGATCATACCGGGCTGTTGGAACCAGTCCGGTTCGTTGACCCGCCGCAGGTCGAGCCGGCGCAATTTCTCCGGCCGGCCAGCGTAGGCCCGGGCCACGATGCCAAGCAGGTTTTCGAGATGCGCGGCAAAGTCCGGGCGCCCGCCGTACAGCTTCGCCAGCGGCCTCAAAACATCTGGCATGTACAAATCAAACCGGATTCGAAAGAGGGTCTGTTCGAGAGGTTCCATCCGGCCCAGGGGGCCAAGTAGCAGGTGATCGAACAGGTTGTTCAGATCGATCTCATCGATCAGGGATGGGTTGTTCATCATTGGGTTCTGTTGCGTTGATTCCTTTCAAGCACGGCTCAGCGAGCCTCGCTGGGCTAGAGGTCAAAATTGGTGGGTAGAATGATCATATCGCGAATGGTCACGCTGCGTGGCCGCGTCAGCATATACATTACTGCATCAGCTACATCACTTGCCTCGATCAGACTGCCGGATTCCCTTGCCTCCTTCAATTTCTCCTCCGGCCAGTCGGCAAGAAGCGCGCTAATAACGGGACCGGGCGAGACCGACCCGACGCGGACGCCATGCTTGAAGACTTGGCGACGCACAGTTTGTACGAAGCAATTGATCGCCCATTTGGACGACGCATAGATCGGCTCCCACGGTGTGGGAAAGTGGGCCGCCAACGAACTCGTTACCACGATGTCGCCTGTGCCACGCTCAATCATATGCGGCAGGACATCGTGGACGTTTTTCATCACGACGTTGACATTAAGGTTCAGCATTCTGTCGATCGCGTCCGTGTTGGCGTCAACCAGGTTTCCACCAATATAGAGACCGGCGTTAGCGTGCAGGATATCAAGCCGACCGGCCTTCTCCAGGATCTGCGGTAGCAGCATCGCGCAGCTCTTCGGGTCGAGCAGGTCGATGAGCAGCGGGATCACTGCGTCGTTGTCGTGCTTTTCGCAGAGCGCCGTTAGCGCCGCTTTGTCGCGGTCTACCAGGACCACGCGCGCGCCGGCCGCGAGCATTGCCTCGGCGCTAGCCAGCCCAATGCCCGACGCCCCGCCGGTGACAGCGGCAACCTTACCTTCCAATTCTCTTGCCATCTCGTCTCGCTCCTTTCACTTTAAACCGATTGAGCCACCTAATGGCTGTGCAGAAAATCCTGCATCTGTTCCCGATTCGGCAAAGCCGGGATTGCGCCGCGCTGAGTTGTCGCCAGCGCGCCGACCGCGTTGGCGAAGCGGCACAGCTCACGCAGACGCGCTTCATCCCGGACGATGGTCGGATCGGCCAGCACGCCTTGTAACAAACCGGCAACGAAGCCATCTCCTGCTCCCGTCGCATCGACCGCCTCGACCGTGAAACTGGCGACATCGCCGGAAAATCCCGGCGTGAAATAGGTGCAACCTGCACGCCCGCGGGTCACGACCATTAATTTCAAGTCATCGTGCCAAAGTGCCTGACAAGCCTTTTTCAGATCGCTCAGTCCGGTCAGGAATTCGCTTTCGTCATCGCTGAGCTTGACGATGTGCGCCTTCTGCAAGCCCAACAACATCCCCTGGCGCGCAGCCTCCGCGTCTGGCCACAGCGGCAGGCGCAGGTTGGGATCGTAGGACACCAGCCCTCCGACGGCGCGGGCTGCATCGACCGCATATAGCGTGGCGCTGCGCGAGGGTTCGCTGATCAGACTGATCGAACCGAAATGCAAGAGTTTCGCCTGACCGATCACATCCATGTCCACTTCGCGGGGAGTGAACAGCATGTCGGCGCTGGGGTGGCGATAGAACATGAATTCACGTTCCCCATCCGCCCGTAGCGAGACGAAAGCCAGCGCAGTGCGCGCCTCGGTGGAGAAACACAGCGGGCCGACCTCGACGCCCGCTTGGGCCAAGGTGTCGGCCAGGAAATGCCCGAAGGCATCGTCGCCGACCTTGCCCATGAAGGCGCTTTTCACACCGAGCCGGGCGAGTCCAACCGCAACATTGCCCGGCGCGCCACCGGGGGCCTTGATGAACGCCGGCGCGTCAGTCAGACCGGTGCCGGTGACCGTAGGAACGAAATCAATGAGCAGTTCGCCCAGACAAATTGCTTGCACCATGATAGAAACCTCTGTGAAGGAGCCGGTAAGAGAGGAGCATCTTGCTTGATGCCCCTCGGCGTTGCCGTTGCCTTTTAGGACCCGACGTAATCGCTCAGGGTAGCGCGGGCGCCCTGGTCGTAAAACCCGTGCAAGGCCCGGCGCACTTCGTCCACGAAGGCCGGTGACTGCGGCAGAGTCTCGCCGAAAATCTCCGCCAGGCTCAGCACCGCGTCCGGTTCTCGCCCACCGCGCCGGGCACGCTCCTGAAGCTGTTCCGTCAGTGGGTCAATCACGGTGGGCAAGGGCCGGCCCTGGTCGTCGTTGCCGCCAGCCAGATACCGGAACCAGGCCGCCACGGTGAAGCTCAGCAATTTTACCGGGCCGTTCCGGGACAGTTCCTCCAGAATCGAAGGCAGCACGAACTTGGGAATCCGCGCCGAACCCTCGGTGCCGATTCGGTGTAACTGGTCGCAGATCGTGGGATTGGAGAAGCGCTCGATCAAGGTGTGCTTGTAGTCCTCCAGACTAACCCCTGGCAAGGGTGACAGCAGTGGCGTGACCTCCACATCCATCATCGTCTGCACCAGCTTGCGGATCTGGGGATCGTCCATGGCTTCGTGGGCAAACGAGTAGCCCAACAACATGCCGATATAGCACATGGCCTGATGGCTGGCGTTGAGCAGCCGCATTTTCATCTTCTCGTAGGGCAGGACATCGCCGGTCATCTGTGCCCCGACCCGCTCCCAGGCCGGGCGGCCGGTGGGGAAGCGGTCCTCGATCACCCATTGCATGAAGGGTTCGGTGACCACCGGCCAGGCGTCCTGGATGCCGAAGCGCTCCCGCACCAGCGCCCGGTGGGCATCGGTGGTGGCAGGGGTGATGCGGTCCACCATGCTGTTGGGAAACGCGCCATGCTCGGCCAGCCAGCGACCTAATTCCGGCTCCCGGCGCTCGGCGAAAGCCAGCAGCATTTTCCGGGCGACGGCGCCATTGTGTTGCAGGTTGTCGCAGGACATGATCGTGAATGGCCCCAAACCCCGCTGGCGCCGCCGATCCAGCGCCTCCAGCAGATAGCCGAAAGAGCAGCGGGGGCGGTGGGGATTTTGCAGATCATGAACGATGTCCGGGTGGTCGGCATTGAACTCTCCGGTACCCTCGTTCACGTAATAACCGCTCTCGGTGATGGTCAGGGCCACGATCCGGCAAGCCGGGGAAGCCATTTTTTCCAGCACCGCCTCGGGATCGTCGGGGGCGTAAAGATAATTCAGCAGCGAGCCGATCACCCGGGCCTGGTCGCCGGCGGCGCTGCGCTCCACCACCGTGTAAAGACAATCCTGGGGCAGCAGGGCGTCGCGCATGCCCCGGTCGTGAGGGAGCAACCCGACTCCGCAATAGCCCCAGCCGGCGTTGCCGGGCTGGTGTAGCAGGTCGTCCAGATACACGGCTTGATGGGCGCGGTAAAAGCCGCCGACGCCGATGTGAATGATGCTCTGGGCCACTGCAGCACGGTCGTAACCCGGCGTTCGCACTGCGGGCGCAAGCTGCCTCAGGTTGGCTGAGTTCAACGGTATGGATACGGTTTCGGTCATAGCTTAACAACCTCCAGGGCTACAGAAGGGCGAGGGCAACGACGAAAACCGTTTTGCCCAACGCCGTGGCGGTCAATGAGTGACCGAGTGGCCTCGATCTATTGCAGCCAAGGGATGGCGCGCGGCCTGCTCCAGAGCCAGGCCGTCGGTGGTGAACAGATGACAGGTCGCCCCGCTGAGTCCCAGAGTGACGGCATCGTTCACCTTAACTGGGCTGTTGCCGTCGATCTCGGCGGTGAGGGTCTGGTCGCCTTCGATCTTGACGTAGATGTAAGTAGCGCCTCCCAGGCGCTCCACCACCAGCACCTTGCCGTGAATCTGGCCATCGCCGCCGCTCTCCAGCAAATGCTCGGGGCGCACGCCCAGGGTCATCTTGTCGCCGGTTTTCAGCCCTCGGTCCTTCACGGGCGCCGTCACCGAACCGCCTCCGGGCAAGCTCACGGTCACCGACTCGGCCTGGACGTTCTGCACCTGGGTGTCGATGAAGTTCATGGTGGGGGAGCCGATGAAGCCGGCCACAAAGCGGTTGCGGGGGTGGTGATACAACTCCAGAGGGGAACCCACCTGCTCGATCACCCCTCCTTGCAGAACCACGATCTTGTTGGCCATCGTCATGGCTTCCACCTGATCATGGGTCACATAGATCATGGTCGCGTCGAAGTCGCTGTGCATGCGGGCGATCTCAATGCGCATCTGCACCCGCAGTGCCGCATCCAGGTTGGACAGGGGCTCGTCGAACAGAAACACCTTGGGGTTGCGAACGATGGCCCGGCCGATCGCCACCCGCTGGCGCTGGCCGCCGGACAGGGCCTTGGGCTTGCGGTCCAGCAGAGGCTCCAGTTTCAGAATCCGCGCCGCCTCGTTGACCTTGCGCTCGATCTCTTCCCTGGGGAGCTTGGCCAGCTTGAGACTGAAGCCCATGTTGTCCCGCACCGTCATGTGCGGATACAGCGCGTAGGTCTGAAAGACCATGGCGATGCCTCGTTCCGCCGGTGAGAAATCGTTGACCCGCTGCCCATCGATCATCAAATCCCCGTCGGTGATGCTTTCCAGGCCGGCGATCATGCGCAGCAGGGTGGACTTGCCACAGCCCGAGGGACCCACGAAAACGGCAAACTCCTTGTCTTCGATATGCAGGTCCACGCCCTTGATGACTTCGACATCGCCGAAAGTCTTCTTAACATTTTGCAATACCACGTCAACCATGGTGAATGTCCTCGCGAATACGGTGCAATGAAGTTACTTGACAGCGCCGAAGGTCAGCCCAGAGACCAGTTGCTTCTGGCTCATCCAGCCCACGACCAGGATGGGGGCGATGGCCATCAGCGAGGCCGCCGACAGCTTGGCCCAGAACAGACCCTGGGGGCTGGAGTACGAGGCGATGAACGCGGTCAAGGGGGCGCCGTTGGAACTGGTGAGATTCAGGCTCCAGAAGGCTTCATTCCAGGACAGGATGATGGAGAGCAGTCCGGTGCTGGCGATGCCGGGCACCGCTAGAGGGATGAGTAGCAGGAACAGTTCCTGGATCGGCGTGGCGCCGTCTACCCGTCCAGCCTCCATGATTTCGTTCGGCACGTCCTTGAAATAGGTGTAAAGCATCCAAATCACGATGGGTAGATTGATTAGGGTATAAATCATCATCAGTCCGCTGACCGTGTCCAGTAAACCCATGTCGCGGAACAGCAGATACATGGGGATCAGCACGCCCACCGGCGGCATCATCTTGGTGGATAGCATCCACAACAACGTCCCCGGCGTCCGTTTGGTCGGGAAGAACGCCATGGCGTAGGCCGCCGGAATGGCGAAGATCAGGGCCAGGATCGTCGAGCCGAAGGACACGGCGATCGAGTTCCAGACGTAGCGGCCGTAGTTGCTGCGATCGAAAACCTCCTGGAAGTTCTCCGTGGTGGGGGTAAAGAATAGCGACGGCGGCGTGGCGATGGCGTCCACCTCGGTCTTGAAGGCAGTGACGGCCATCCAGAAGATGGGAAAGAAGACCAGCAGGGCGATGAACCAGGCCAGCACGGTGGTCCACATTTTCTGACGAGTGGCTTGCATGGGAATATTCTCCTCAACCTTGTTGCAGATTGCGGGACACCGTCCGCACCAGGAAAATGGCCACGATGTTGGCCAGGATCACCGCGATCACGCCGCCGGCCGAGGCATAACCCACGTCGAACTGGAGTAGACCCACCGAGTAAATCAGCCAGGCCAGATTGGTGGTAGCCGTACCCGGGCCGCCGGAAGTGGTGACGTAGATCTCGGCGAAGATGGTCAGCAAAAAGATCGTTTCGATCATGATGACCACCGAGATGGCCCGACTGAGGTGGGGCAGGACGATGTAGAAGAACATGTCTACCGGTCCGGCGCCGTCGATGCGCGCCGCTTCTTTCTGCTCCTGGTCCAGGGATTGAATGGCGGTGAGCAGGATCAGAAACGCGAAGGGCACCCATTGCCAGGACACGATCACGATCACCGACAGCATGGGATAGTTAGTGAACCAGTCGGTGGGCTCCATCCCCACCAGGCTTTGTAGCCAGGCGAACAATCCATTGACCGGATGCATCAGCATGTTCTTCCAGACCAGGGCGCTGACTGTAGGCATCACGAAAAACGGCGCGATCACCAGCAGCCGGGCCACGCCGCGGCCGTAGAGCTCGGCGTTGTAGAGCACCGCAAACAGGGTGCCGAACACCACGGTGATGATCAGCACCGAGCCGACCAGCACCAGGGTGTTCCATAGGGACGTCCACAGCGCCGGGTCCTCGAACAGGAACGCGTAATTCTCCAGGCCAGCGAAGCCCGTTAGCATCGGATTGAGCAGGTTATAGCGGATGCCCGAGAAATACAGGGTCATCGCCAGCGGTACGATCATCCAGAGGAACAGGACGATGACTGAAGGCCAGAGCAGCGGGCGAGTATCGATCTCCCGACTTTTCTTGGCCGACTTGGCAGTCATTTGCGTATTTGCCAGGGTCGTCATGGGAAAGCTCTCTTGAGGTGGCGGTTTACCTTGGCCTCTCCAGGGAGGCCGGAAACATCCTCCCTGTCGCTCTCTAACGTCGGAGAGGACAGGGGATGAGAGGTATTAGAGGCTTACTTGCCGTAACCAGCCTGACGCATGGTCCGGGACACCGAAGACTGGGCGCCCTTCAGCGCCTGGTCCACGGGCATCTGGCCGGCCAGGGCGGCGGCAATCATCTGACCGACCTGAGTGCCAATGGCCTGAAACTCGGGAATACCCACGTACTGGATGCCGGTGTAGGGGCTGGGATTAAGAGTCTGATGCGTGGGATCGGCGCTCTCGATGGCCTGCAGCACCGGCTTGGCAAAGGGCGCGGCCTCGATGTACTTGGGATTCTCATAAGTGGACTGGCGAGTGCCTGGAGGTACGCTGGTCCAGCCTACCTGCTCACCCACTAGCTCCACATAAGACTTGGAGGTGGCCCAGGTGATGAACTGGGTGGCGGCGTCCTGGGCATCGGACGAATTCGGGATAGCCAGCGCCCACGACCAGATCCAGTGGGAGCCTTTTTCCGTCTTGCCGATGGGGGCTTGGGCAAAGCCCACCTTGTCGGCCACCTGGGATTCGTCCGGGTTGAAAAGCAGGCCCGCCGCGACTGTGGCGTCGATCCACATGGCGCACTTGCCGCTGGCGAACAGCGACAGATTTTCGTTGAAGCCGTTGGACGCGGCACCGGGCGGGCCGTATTGGTTTAACAGGTTGACGTAGTCGGTGACCGCCGCCTTCCACTCCGGCGAATCGAGGGTGGGTTGCCACTTCATGTCGAACCACTGGCCGCCGTAGCTGTGAACCATGGTAGATAGAAAGGCCACGTTTTCGCCCCAACCAGGCTTGCCGCGCAAACAGATGCCGTAAACCCCAGCATCCTTGTCGGTCAGTTTCCCGGCCCATTCCTTGACTTGATCCCAGGTGGGTTGCGCCGGCATTTCGATGCCCGCCTTCTTGAACAAGTCAGTGCGGTAGAACAGCATCGACGACTCGGAATAGAAAGGCAGGGCGTAGAGCTTGCCCTCGTAGGACAGGCCGTCGCGCACCGACTTCAGGATGTCGTCCACGTCATAGTCCGCCGGCAGATTCTCGAACGGCTTTAACCAGCCTTGCTTGGCCCAAATTGGCACCTCGTAGGCGCCGATGGTCGCCACGTCGAACTGACCGCTCTTGGTCGCGATGTCGGTGGTCAGACGCTGGCGCAGCACGTTTTCTTCCAGCACCACCCAGTCCAGCTTGATGTCCGGGTGCTGCTCCTCGAACTGCTTGGATAGGCGTTGCATGATGATCATGTCGCCGTTGTTCACCGTGCCGATGGTGACAGTGGTGGCGGCTTGGGCCGCGGCAGAGAACAGGGCGGCGGCTACGGTCAGGGAGAGAGTGGTTTTTTTCATGGTTTTCATCCTCGCGGTGGTTGTGAAAAATCTTTAATCTTCAATTTTTTATTTTTATTTTGTGCAGTTTTGGCAGGTTTCATTCCCTGTAACTTACTACGTAAATTTTTTATACATTTAGTTCGTTCTTCAGGAGTTTTTATGGAACGAGCTCCCTTTAATTATTTACTGAACGAACACGTCGCTGCTGCAAGGAAGGAATGACGTCGCCATGCTTGGCGCAGTGATACGTCACGATAGAAAAACCGTCACGGGTGGTGAACCGGTACTCGGTCAAAAGTGCGGTCTTGTTCATAGGGGTTGTCCTCGCGGGTTGGCATGAAAAGAAAATCGTTTTCTTATATATGAATTATTAAATTAAAGATCAATTTTCACAATAAATTTGTAAACGTTTACTCATTTTTTGTCAATAGTTTTTTTAAAAAAATTATTATCTAATTATAATTAATTACTTATAGATATGATATGCTAATAGAAATCGTTTACACGCTGGTTGATATAGATTCCAATCGGTTCGTCGCTCCATGTATCTGAAGCTTCCAAAAATATTATTTATACATTAAATTACAATAATTTATATAATGATCGCCGTATCTGATAGAATGAACTCTCTCAACAGTCCCGAATCAATTTTGAGTTTATTTTTTATTGCAAGAGGAGAGACATAGATGGCGAACATCAAGGATGTCGCCAAGGAAGCAGGGGTTTCGATAGCCTCGGTGTCCCGAGTATTGGCGGAACGTCCCGGAGTCGGTAAGAAAACTCGTCAGCGGGTGATGAAGGCCGTTCAAGCGTTAGATTATCGGCCGAATCGGGCAGCGCAGCGGCTGCGTTCGCACCGGAATGATACTATCGGCCTGATCGTTTCGGATATCCGCAACCCGTTTTTCACCGAAATCAGCCGCGCAGTCGAGGATATGGCCTATCAGAACCGAATGCGCGTGATTCTCTGCAATGCCGATGAAGATCCCGAAAAGGAAGCGCTCTATCTTGATTTGATGCGGGATGAGAAGGTCAGCGGCGTTATTCTATCGCCATCGCTCTCGATCCTGGCTCATTTTCGGATGAGTGATTACCCCTTTCCCGTGGTGCTGGTCGACCGTTGCGAACGCGAGACTGCCGCGGATGCCGTGGTGCTAGATAATACGGATTCCGCCTATCGTCTGACGGTGCATCTCATCGACCAAGGCTACCAGCGGATCCTGTTTATCTATGACGCCACAAGCGCCACGGGCCGGCAACGACATCAAGGCTATGTAACGGCGATGGCTACTCACGGTCTGGAAATCCAGGTCAAGGTCGTGCCTACGCCGGTGCGGGCAACGGTCAATGTCACCCATGCGATCGTGAGCGAGCTGGTACAGGGGAAGATATTACCCGATGCGCTAATTGGTAGTAATGGATTAATTTTACTTGGTATTATTAAAGCATTGCGGGAGGTGCAACTCCAATTTCCTGAACAGATTGCTTTGGCGGGTTTTGATGACTCGCCCTGGACTCAGTTGCAAGGACCGGGCATTACTGTGATTGCGCAACCGGTTTATGATATCGGAAAAGTTGCAACTGAGTTGCTTCTTCAACGAATCGCCCATCCGTCACAACCGGTGCGCCGGATGGTGTTGCCTGGAGAATTGCGGGAACGGGGTTCCACCCGTGCGCAACGAATGGATGTAATAATGGATTAGCAGTCAATGCTACGGATAGAGATTCTTAACTAAATGAACGCCCTGCTGCAAAACACCATCGCGACCATGATCTTTCTCGACGGTTTCTTGGAGCGGCAGACGTCCTCGGGCCACTTCGGTGTCGAGCCAGAGTTGGACATCCTGGCACAGTATTGGATGATTATCCTTCAACGCCAGGATGTAATCGGCGCCCGCGCCGACAATGGTTTGTGCAATGGCTTTCTGACAGCCCATCGCATCCGTGGAGACAACAGCGCCCTGTAGATCAAGCAAGCCGAGCAGGTCGGGGATTGCAGTGATCTCATTGGATTTCTCGGCGACGGCTTGCTGGGCCAACACCCAGCGGGCTTGTCCGGCAAACGCACTGACCCGATGCACGGTCGGATTCGCCCCCTCACGGCTGCCCCGGAGGGTTTTGCCATCGATACAGACCTGCTCATCGGCCAAACTCGGTAACACCGCCGTCGCCCGAAACGCGACGGGATCAATCCGGTCCATTACAGCACTCAACGTATCGCAAGGTGATGGATTGTTTCGCCAACGCCGTAATCGTGCTCCAATCGCCTGCCGCCAGCGTGGTCTGGGGCGTCAGCCAGGATCCGCCGACGCAAGCGACATTGGGCAATACCAGAAATTCCGGAGCGGTTTCCGCCGTAATCCCGCCGGTAGGACAAAAGGTGACATCCGGGAACGGCCCGGCCAGTGCTTTCAACATGCCAACGCCACCGGCTTGCTGGGCCGGGAACAGTTTTAATTCGCGAAAACCAGCCAGTCGAGCGGCGATCACGTCCGAGGGGGTCATCACGCCGGGTAACAGCGGCAAGCCGCTCTCCCGCGCTGCTTCGATCAGCGCCGGGGTCAGGCCAGGACTCACGCCGAAACGGGCGCCGGCGTCCACCGCCTCGGCAAACTCGTCGGGACGGGTGAGGGTGCCCACACCGACGATAGCATCAGGCACTTCATGAGCGATCGCTCGAACCGCCGCCAGTGCGACGGGAGTACGCAACGTCACTTCCAACACCCGTACCCCACCGGCCACCAGCGCCCGGGCCAGGGGCGCCGCGTGGGCCCCATCTTCGATGACGATGACGGGAATGACTGGCCCAATCCGCATGATCTCCAGTACAGTTAACTCACTCATGGTGCCTCCTCCTGGGTAAACCTAACGTGATCATGGACGGGCGCGGCGTCGGGTATCGGAGTCGCTGTTGCGTTTTCCAACGTTCCGAACGTGATCGCTCCCTGCTCGGCTCCCGTCGCGTTGGCGCGAAACACTGCGAACAGTTCGCGACCCAGACCGTGCGGGTCATCGCTCAAATCCACCGGTTCCGGTTGGCGCTCGGCCCATTCCGATGCGGCGACCCGCACTTCGAGCACGCCGCGCTCGCCGTCGAGCCGAATGACATCGCCGTCGCGTACTTTGGCTAATGGCCCACCCGCCAGGCATTCCGGCGTGACGTGAATCGCCGCCGGGACTTTGCCCGACGCGCCTGACATACGGCCATCGGTGACCAGCGCCACCCGAAACCCTTGATCCTGTAACACCCCCAGCGGTGGGGTCAGCTTGTGCAGCTCCGGCATGCCATTGGCGCACGGCCCTTGATAGCGCACCACGGCGACAAAATCCCGCTGGAGTTCGCCCCGGTCGAACGCGGCCATCAGGGCTTCCTGATGGTCGAAGACCAGAGCGGGGGCTTCCACCACGCGATGTTCCGGCTTAACCGCCGAAATTTTGATCACCGCCCGGCCCAGATTGCCGCTCAATAGCTTGAGTCCGCCGTCGGGACTGAATGGCTGGGCAGCGGGACGCAGCACGCTGTCGTCACCGCTCTGCTTCGGCGCTGGACGCCAACTCAACGCGCCTTGATCCAGGTACGGTTCTTCACGATAGCGCGCCAGACCTTCGCCGACGACGGTGAGCACGTTGTCGTGCAGCAGTCTGGCATCGAGCAGCTCGCCGGTCAGGAACCCCATGCCGCCGCCGGCGTGGAAGTGATTCACGTCGGCTTGGCCGTTCGGGTAGATCTGAGCCAGCAGGGGGATTACGGCCGACAAGTCGCTGAAGTCGTCCCAGTTGATGACAATCCCGGCGGCACGCGCGATGGCGACCAGGTGCAGGGTGTGATTGGTCGAGCCGCCGGTCGCTAACAGGCCGACGATGCCGTTGACGATCGCCCGCTCGTCAATCACCCGCCCGACCGGCAGGTATTCCTCGCCCAGCGCCGTAATCCGGGCCGCGCGCCGGGCCGCCGCTTGGGTCAGTGCGTCGCGCAGCGGCGTGTTGGGAGGGACGAAGGCGGCGCCGGGCAGGTGCAGGCCCATCACCTCCATCAGCATCTGGTTCGAGTTAGCGGTGCCGTAAAACGTGCAGGTGCCCGGTGCGTGATATGCCTTCGACTCCGCTTCCAGCAGCGCGTCGCGCCCGACCTGGCCCTGGGCGTAAAGCTGGCGGATTTTCGCCTTCTCGGCGTTGGGCAAGCCCGAGGGCATCGGCCCGCCGGGTACGAAGATCGCCGGTAGATGGCCGAAATGCAAGGCGCCGATCAGCAACCCCGGCACGATCTTGTCGCACACGCCGAGGCAGAGCACGGCATCGAACACATTGTGTGACAGCGCCACCGCCGTCGCCATGGCGATCACGTCACGCGAGAACAGCGAGAGTTCCATTCCCGGTTGACCTTGGGTCACGCCGTCGCACATGGCCGGCACGCCGCCGGCGAATTGCGCCACCGCCCCGGCTTCCCGCGCCGCCTGCTTGATCAGGGCAGGAAACCGCTCCAGCGGTTGATGCGCGGATAGCATGTCGTTATACGAGGAGACAATGGCCAGGTTCGGCCAGCGCGCCTCGCGCAAGACGGCTTGGTCGTTCACGTCGGAGGCGGCAAAGGTGTGCGCCAGGTTGGTGCAGGACAGGCGCTTGCGGACCGGGCCGTTGGCGCGAGCGTGTTCCAGTCGTGTCAGATACGCGGATCGCGTCGCCGTGCTACGTTGGCGAATGCGGTCGGTGACCGCCGCCACGATGGGATGTAGGGTCATGATCAGAGCTCCTGAGTCAGAGGGGGCGACGCGACGCCCGTCGTCGTTCCGGTTACGGATCGTTCCCGCTGGAAAGCGGCGATGGCCTGGTACTCCGCTTCGAGTTTGGTCGGGATGCTGAGATAAATCGGCAGCAGCCGACTGTAAATCGCGACGTGGCCCGCGATCGGTGCATGACGATGGGTCGCACCCACCATGTCGGCAATGACGTTCAGGGAATCGACACGACCCAGCGCGTAGAGTCCCAGCACGGCCGCGCCCAGGCAGGAGCTTTCGAAGCTCTCCGGCACCACCACCTCGCGATTGAAGATGTCGGCCATCATTTGCCGCCACAGACCGGACCGGGCAAAGCCACCGGTAGCCTTCATCGTTTGCGTGGGACCGATCAGCGCTTCCACCGCCGGCAAGATGCTGTACAAGTTGAAAATCACGCCTTCCAGCACGGCGCGGATCAGATGCTCCTTGCGATGGTGCATGGCCAGCCCGAAGAAGGAACCGCGCAGGTTGGCGTTCCACAGGGGCGCGCGTTCGCCGGCCAGATAAGGATGAAACAGCAAGCCCTCCGCGCCGGGCGTGACCCGCTCGGCGATCCGGGTCAGCACTTCGTAGGGATCGATGCCCAGCCGTCGGGCCGTTTCCACCACGGACGCTGTCAGTTCGTCGCGCACCCAGCGAAACACAATACCGCCATTATTCACCGGCCCGCCGATCACCCAATGCCGGTCGGTGAGGGCATAGCAAAAGGTGCGCCCGGACGGATCGGTCACCGGTCGGTCCACCACGGTGCGCATGGCGCCGCTGGTGCCGATGGTGACGGCGACCTCGCCCGGCCCCATGGCGTTGACCCCCAGATTGGAAAGCACGCCATCGTTGGCGCCCACCACGAACGGGGTGGTGGGCAACAGGCCGAGTTCCCGCGCCAGTTCCGGCTCCAGTCCGGCCAGGTGGAAGGTGGTCGGCACGGGTTCGGGAAGCTGCGTGCGGGTAATACCAGCGACTTTCAGGGCTTCGGCGTCCCAGTCCAGTTGGGACAGATTGAACAAACCGGTGGCCGAGGCAATGGAATAATCCACCACGTAGCGTTTGAACAGTCGGAAGAACACATACTCCTTGATGCCGATGAAGCGCGCGGCGCGGGTGAACACCTCCGGTTGTTCGCGCCGCAGCCAGACCAGTTTGGCGAGCGGTGACATGGGATGGATCGGCGTGCCGGTGCGTTGATAAATCGCCAACCCACCCCAATCGTGTTTGATGCGCTCGGCCCAGTCGGTCGCCCGGCTGTCGGCCCAGGTGAGACTGCGCGTGAGCGGCCGACCGTCCGCGTCCACCGCAATCACGCTGTGCATAGCGGCGCTGAAGGCCACGCACGTCACGTCGCCGGGCGGAACGCCGGCCTTGCGCACGGCCGCCTGGATGGCGGTCAACACGGCCCGGTAAATTTCCTCCGGATCCTGTTCCGCCGCCGCCGGGGTCGGCGTGAGCAGCGGATACTCGACGGCGTGGTGAGCGATCACCCGCCCCCCGATGTCGAACGCTACCGCTTTGGTGCTGGTGGTGCCGATATCGACGCCGATCACCACCGTAGTTTCACGAGTCATGAGCGCCTCCAGGAACCGTCCGTCAGTGGATGAACAGGCCGATCGCGAAGACCACCGCGAAACCGACCAAGGCGATGAGGGTCTCCATCACCGTCCACGACCGCAGCGTGTCCTTCACGTCCAGCCCGAAGTAGCGGTTGACCAGCCAGAAGCCCGAGTCGTTGACGTGGGACAGGATGGTCGCGCCGGCGGCGATGGCGATCACCAGCAGACCCAGAACCGGACCTTGCAGGTGCAAGGTCGCGACCAGGGGCGTGATCAGGCCCGCCGCCGTGATCATGGCCACCGTCGCCGAGCCCTGCGCCACCCGCACCAGGGACGCGATCACGAACGCCAGCACGATGGGCGGCAGTGGCGAACCGGCCATCATGTCGCCCAGCACCTTGCCGACGCCGGAGTCGATCAGGATCTGCTTGAAGACGCCACCGGCGCCGGTGACCAGGATGATGATGCCCGCCGGTTCCAATGCCTTGGTGGCGATGTTCTGGACCTCGTCGCGGGTCAAGCCGCGGCGGGTGCCGAGCAGGGTGAAGGCCAGCAGGGTGGCGATCAGCAGGGCGACGAAGGGATGGCCGGCGAAGCCGAGCACCAGCCGGATCGGATCGTCCTTCGGCAACATCACGTTGGTGACGGTATTGACCAGGATCAGCGCCAGCGGCACCAGGATGATGCCGGCCACGGTCAGGAACGACGGCAGTTCCCGATCCGGATCTTTAGGGGTCAGTTGCATGTAATCGGGCACCCCGACATGGATGCGTTGGGCGATCCAGCGCCCGAACCAGGGGCCGGCGATGGCCATGGCCGGCAAACCGGCGACGATGCCGAACAGGATCACCCAACCCAAATCGGCGCCCAGCAGGTTGGCCACCGCGATGGGGCCGGGGGTCGGCGGCACGAAACTGTGAGTCACCGCCAACCCGGCCAGCAGCGGGATACCGTAGTAGAGCAGCGAGCGCCCGGTTTTCCGCGCCAGCCCGTAGACCAGCGGCACCAGAATGATGAAGCCGACGTCGAAAAAGACCGGGATGGCGACCAAAAAGCCGGTCAGACCCAGCGACCATTGCGCCTTGTCCTCGCCAAAGCGTTGCAGCAGGGTTTGCGCCAGCCGCTCGGCGCCACCGGACACCTCCAGCATTTGGCCGAACATCGCGCCCAGCCCGACCACGACGGCGACGAAACCCAGCGTGCCGCCCATGCCCTTTTGAATGGATTCGATGACCCCGGTCAGTGGCATGCCGGCGGTGACGCCCACCAGCAAGCTGGCCAGCAGCAAGGCGACGAAGGCGTGCAACTTGACCTTCATCACTAGAAACAGCAGGAGAAAAATACCGGCGACCGCCGTCAGGATTAACCCGCTAT